>NZ_BCRA01000046.1 GCF_001552355.1 Microbacterium resistens NBRC 103078 | reverse complement strand
GGGGGCGTGGTCCGGCGTCGGGTCCGTCGCGCCGGCGCCCTCCGGGGTCACGGCGACCGCGGACGCCTCCTCGGGCGCCTCGGCGGGCGCGTTCGGGGTCGATCCGTGGTCGTCGTTCGTCACGGCATCTACCGTACCGGCCGGGCCCTGCGCGACCGCCGCGACGAGGGTGGGGCGTTTCGTCCCGCGGTGACCTGCACTGAGCGAGCGAAGCGAGTCGAAGTGTCGCTCAACGACCGGGGTGGGCGTGTTCGTCTCGCTGCGCTCGCTCAACGACCGGGGCGTCGCGGTAGGATGGGCGGACACACCACGGGAGTCCGGCGAGCCGGGCTGAGAGGAAGCGATCCGCGCTTCGACCGTCGAACCTGATCCGGATCATGCCGGCGCAGGGAGGAGTCTCTATGAACACGTCCGCATCCGCCGTCGTCACTGCCACGGGGACGAGGAACCTGCGCTGGCGGGTCGTCGACATCGTCGTCGCCGCCGTGCTCGGCGTCGCCCTCGGCCTCGTCTTCTGGGTCTGGAACACCGTCGGCTACGCCTGGTTCACCGCCGCCGACGGCCTCACGCCCGGTCTCGGCGGCATCGCCGTGGGGATCTGGCTGATCGGCGGCGTCGTCGGCGGCCTCGTGATCCGCAAGCCCGGCGCGGCGCTCGTCGTGGAGCTGGTGGCGGCCATCGTCTCGATGATGATCGGCAACGTCTGGGGCGTCTCCACAGTCCTGTCCGGACTCGTGCAGGGCCTCGGCGCCGAGCTCGTCTTCGCGCTCTTCCTCTACCGTCGCTTCACGCTGCCGGTCGCCGCACTCGCGGGCATCGGCGCGGGCGCCGCGGCGTGGGTCTTCGAGCTCTTCTACGGCAGCTCGCCCAACATCCTGAAGTCGGTCGAGTTCAACGCGATCTACCTGGGCTGCGTGGTCGTGTCCGGAGCGCTGCTGGCGGGGCTCGTCGGCTGGCTGCTGGTGCGCGCGCTGGCCGCGACGGGAGCGCTCAGCCGCTTCGCCGCGGGGCGCGAGCGGCGCCGCGAGGTCTGACGTGACGACACCCGTACGGGTCGTCGCCGACGGCTGGGGGTGGCGCTACGCCGGACGGCGCCTGCCCGCGGTCCGCGACGTCTCGTTCACGATCGAGCCGGGCGAGCGCGTCCTGCTCCTCGGTGCCTCCGGGGCGGGCAAGTCGACGCTGCTCGCCGGGATGGCGGGGCTGCTCGGTGACGCCGACGAGGGCGAGCGCGCCGGTCTGCTGCACGTCGACGGCGCCGACCCGGAGCAGCGCCGCGGCCGCATCGGCCTGGTGCTCCAGGACCCGGACGCGGGCGTGGTCCTGTCGAAGGTCGGCGACGATGTCGCGTTCGGCTGCGAGAACCTGGGCGTTCCCGCCGCGAGCATCCCCGTCCGGGTGGCGCAGGCGCTCGACGCGGTCGGGCTCGACGTCCCGCTCGAGCGACCGACGGCGGCCCTCTCCGGCGGTCAGAAGCAGCGGCTGGCCCTGGCCGGCGCGCTCGCGATGCGCCCGGGACTGCTCCTGCTGGACGAGCCGACGGCCAACCTTGACCCGGACGGCGTCGCCGGGATCCGTGCCAGCGTGGAAAGGGTCCTCGCCGAGACGGGGGCGACGGCCGTCATCGTGGAGCACCGCACGCCGGTGTGGGCGGACCTGATGACCCGCGTGATCGTGCTCGCCGCCGACGGGGGGCTGCTCGCCGACGGCCCACCCGCGGAGGTGTTCGCCCGCCACGGCGACGCGCTCGCGGCTGCGGGCGTCTGGATCCCGGGCCGTCCGACCGGCCTTGCCGCCCTGCCCGCCGCGGGTGAGGCGGACCCGGCGATCCTCAGGACCGTCGATCTCGCGGTGAGCAGGGACGGGCGTCGCCCGGTGCGGACCGGACTCGACCTCGCCGTCCCGGCCGGAGCGGCCACGGTGGTGACCGGCCCCAACGGGGCAGGCAAATCGACCCTCGCGCTCACCCTCGCCGGGCTCCTGCGCCCGCTCTCCGGCGAGGTCCTCGCGGACGAGGCGCTGCGCGGACGCAAGGGACTGCAGCCGATCTCCTGGTCGTCGCGCGAGCTGCTGACCCGGATCGGGACGGTCTTCCAGGAGCCCGAGCACCAGTTCCTCACACAGACCGTGCGCGACGAGCTCGCTGTCGGGCCGAAGGCGCTCGGATGGGACTCCGCTCGGATCGACGCGGTGGTCGGCGAGCTCCTCGAACGGCTGCACCTCGCCCCGCTCGCCGCCGCCAACCCGTTCACCCTGTCCGGCGGTCAGAAGCGCCGGCTCTCGGTGGCGACCGCGCTCGCGGCGTCGCCCTCGGTCATCGTCCTCGACGAACCCACGTTCGGGCAGGACCGGCGGGGATGGATCGAGCTCGTCCGGCTCCTGCAGGAGCAGATCGCGCGGGGCACGTCGATCGTCGCGGTCACCCACGACGAGGCCGTGATCGATCTGCTCGGCGGTCGCCGCGTCGACCTCGCCCGTGCCGATACGGGGCTCGGGAGGGCGGCATGACGGCACCGGTCCGCTCGCCGCGTGACGTCGCGCTCCCGGTGCCTACGCCGGGGGAGGAGGCCCCGCGCGGCTGGATCTCCGCGGTCAACCCCGTCACCCGGATCCTCCTGGCCCTGGTGCTGTCGATCCCGCTGTTCGCGTCGATCGACGTCGTGAGCGGTCTCGTCGCGATCGGACTGCAGCTGCTGTGCGTCCCCCTGACCGGGCTCTCCTATCGGACGGTGCTGACGCGGCTGTCGCTGCTCCTGCTCGTCGCCCCCGTCGCCGGCGTGAGCATGCTCCTCTACGCCGAGCCCGAGGGCCGGGTGTTCTGGACGTTCGGCGTCGCGGCGATCAGCGAGGGGTCGATCCAGCTCGCGGTCGCGGTGAGCATCCGGGTGATCGCGCTCGGGCTGCCCACGATCCTGCTGTTCGGCCGGGCCGATCCCACGGAACTGGCGGACGCGCTCGCGCAGGTCGCGCGCCTGCCCAGCCGGTTCGTGCTGGGCGTCCTCGCCGGGACCCGCATGCTCGGCCTGTTCGTGGACGACTGGCGGACCATGTCCCTGGCCCGGCGCGCCCGCGGCGTGGGGGACCGGGGGGTGATCCGCCGGGTCGCGTCGATGGCGTTCGTGCTGCTCGTGTTCGCGGTGCGCCGGGGCACCAAGCTGGCGATGGCGATGGAGGCGCGCGGGTTCGGATCCGGGATCCCGCGGACCTGGTCGCGTCCGTCCCGCCTGTCCCCTCGCGATGCCGTCGCCCTCCTCGGCGGTCTCGCCATCATGGCGGCCGCTCTGGCCGCCGCGGTCGCGGCGGGGACGTTCCGCTTCATCTGGTCCTGACCGTGCCGGGCCCCGTCGTCAGGCGGGCGGGTCGAGGGGGACCGTCAGCAGCTCCTCGATCCGGCGGCGGACGGCGGCGGCCATGTCGACGGAGTCGGGATCCAGCAGCCACTGCAGCTGCAGCCCGTCCATGATCGCGGTGAGCTCCGCGGCGGCCTGATCCTCGTCCACGTGGGCGGCGAGGAACCCAGCGTCCCGAGCACGGCGGAGAGCCGTCGCAGTGCCCTCGCGGATCCGCGCGTAGCGACGGACGAAGTAGTCGTGCGCAGGGTGGTCGGGAGCGGCCGCTTCCGCGGACAATACCGCGTAGAGCCCGATGATGCCGGGGACCTGGGTGTTGTGGCGCGCGAGATCCACCATGCCCCGCAGCACGCCCAGGCCGTCGGAGCCGCGCGAGCCGTTACGGCGGAACCGCTCGCGGTCCTCGACGTCCCGGGTCTCCAGCACCGCCTCCATCAGCGACTCCTTGGTGGGGAAGTGGTGCGACAGGCCCGCGCGGGTGATGTCGCAGGCCTCGGCGATCTCCCGCATCGTGGCGCTGTTGAAGCCGACGCGACCGAATAGCTCGGTGGCGACGGCGATGATCTGCGCGCGGCGGGCGCGCCCCGTCGTGTATCCGCGTGTGGTGGTCATCCGCTCCCTCGTCATCGACTCTCCGGTCCCCGGAACACTGCAGCGGGCGCATCGATCCGTCGCGCGCAGATCGGGGAGATCCGTCGCCGAGCGTACCCGTCCTCAAAAACCTACACATGTGCAGGTATTCGTGCTAGCGTGCCTATCGCCGCGAGGACGCGGCGGACCCTCGGCGCTCCCGGACACCCGGCCGGCAGCGCCCCCGACCCGAAGGACGGACGATGTCGTCGATCCCCTCCGACGCACCCGATGAGGTGCGTGCGCCCCTGACCGAGACGACCTTCGTCGCGACCGCGTCCGGCGAGGACGACCCGCCCCCGCCCGTGCGCGGCCTGCCGCGTCTGCTCGGATGGATCCTGCCGGCGAACTTCGCGATCTTCGTGATCTGGGGTGCGGTGCCCGGCATCCTGCTGCCGCACCAGATCGAACTGCTCTACCCGGACGAGAAGCAGAAGGTCGCCTACTTCGCGATCGTCGCCACGATCGGCGCGCTCTGCGCCATGATCGCGCAGCCGGCCGCAGGCCAGATCTCCGACCGCACACGGTCCAAGTACGGCCGGCGCGCACCCTGGATCCTCCTCGGGGCGCTGGCGGGCGGGCTGTCGCTCGTCGGTCTCGCGTTCGCGAACTCGCTCGTCGGGATCGTGATCGGATGGTGCCTGGTCCAGGTGTTCTACAACGTCGCGCAGGGACCGCTGTCGGCCGTCCTCCCGGACCGGGTGCCCGTCTCGCGTCGGGGGACGTTCGCCACGCTGTTCGGCATCGGGCTGATGGCGGGCGCTCTCGGGGGCCAGATCGTCGGCGCCATGCTGTTCGACAACCTCGTCATGGGGTACGTCTTCTTCGCCGCGTTCGCGCTCCTCGTGCTCACCCTCTTCGTCGTCTTCAACCCCGACCACCCCAGCACGAACTTCGCCCGGGAGCCGTTCCGCCTCGGCGACTTCCTGCGCACGTTCTGGGTGAACCCGGTCAAGCACCCGGACTTCTTCTGGGCCTTCACCGGCCGGCTGCTGCTCTACACCGGCTACTTCGGCGTCACCGGCTACCAGCTCTACATCCTCGGCGACTACCTGGGCGTCGAAAACCCGAACACCGTGATCCCGGTCCTCGGCATGGTCGGCCTCGTCGGCACGATCGTCGCCACCATCATCTCCGGCCCGCTGTCGGACCGGATCGGGCGTCGCAAGCCCTTCGTGTTCGGCTCGTCCGTCGTCATGGGCGTCGCGCTCGCGCTGCCGTGGATCTGGCCGACCTACACGTCGTGGCTCGTGATGACGGCGATCATCGGGTTCGGGTTCGGCATGTTCCAGGCCGTGGACACGGCGCTCATCAGCCAGGTGCTCCCGTCGGCGAAGTCCTTCGCGAAGGACCTCGGGGTCGTCAACATCGCCGCCACGCTGCCGCAGACCTTCGCTCCCGGCGTCGCCGGTGCGATCGTGCTCGTGTTCGGGTACGCCGGGCTGTTCCCGGTCGGGATCGTGCTGAGCATCCTGGGCGCGTTCTGCGTCTGGTTCATCAAGTCCGCGCGCTGACCGCAGCGATCGAGTGAGGAGAACAGGAATGACACAGGACGAGGTGCGCTTCCCGTACCAGGATGCGGCGCTGCCGGTCGAGCAGCGGGTGGAGGACGTGTTGTCGCGCATGGACGCCGCCGACAAGGCGGGCATGCTCTTCCACACCATGGTCGCGTTCGGCGACCCGTCCGTCGGCAACCCGACGTTCGGGATCCCGTCGGCGGAGTCGATGGTGCGAAAGCGCCGGATGAACCACTTCAACATCCTCGGCGCCGCCCCGGACGGACGGGAGTTCGCCGTCTGGCACAACGTGCTGCAGCGCGTGGCGCGGGAGGACGGCCTCGGCATCCCCCTCACGTTCTCGACGGATCCGCGCCACGCGTTCAGCGACAACCCCCTCACCTCGATCCTTGCGGGGCCCTTCTCCCAGTGGCCGGAGACGCTGGGCTTCGCCGCGCTGCGCTCGCCGGAGCGGCTGCAGCGCTTCGGCGACATCGCGCGGCAGGAGTACCTCGCCGTCGGGCTGCGGGTGGCGCTGCACCCGCAGATCGACCTCGCCACGGAGCCGCGCTGGTCGCGCATCAACGGCACGTTCGGCGAGGACGCGGACCTCACCTCCGCGCTCGTCGTCGGCTACATCCGCGGCTTCCAGGGCGAAGAGCTCGGACCGGACTCCGTGGCGACCATGGTCAAGCACTTCCCCGGGGGCGGGCCGCAGCTCGACGGCGAGGATCCGCACTTCGAGTGGGGCAAGGAGCAGGTGTATCCGGGAGGAGCGCAGGAGTACCACCTCCGGCCGTTCATCGCCGCGATCGGCGCCGGCGCCACGCAGATGATGCCCTACTACGGCAAGCCCGTCGGCACCGATTGGGAGGAGGTCGGGTTCGGCTTCAACAAGGACGTCCTGACCGATCTGCTGCGCGACCGGCTCGGCTTCGAAGGCATCGTCTGCACGGACTGGGGCCTGCTCACCGACGCCGAGATCCTCGGCACGCCGATGCCGGCGCGGGCGTGGGGGCTGGAGCACCTGACCCGCCCGGAACGGATGGTGAAGGCGCTCGACGCCGGCGTCGACCAGTTCGGCGGCGAGCTGTGCACCGACGTCCTCCTGGACCTGCTCGGGAGCGGTGCGGTCTCGGAGGAGCGTCTCGACGTCTCGGTCCGGCGGCTGCTGCGCGAGAAGTTCCGCCTCGGGCTCTTCGACGACCCGTTCGTGGACGAGGACCGCGCCGAGGCCGTGGTCGGCCGCGCGGACTTCGTCGAGGAGGGGCTCGCCGCGCAGAGCGACTCGCTCACGCTCCTGACGAACACCGACGCGATCCTGCCGTTGTCGCGGGGCGTCTCGGTCTACGCCGAGGGCGTGGACGCCGAGGTGCTCGGCGGGTTCGCCACGGTCGTGGCCACGCCCGAGGAGGCGGACGTCGCGATCCTGCGCATCAAGGCGCCGTTCGAGGACCGGGACCGCGGCGGGTTCTCCGCGATGTTCCACTCCGGGTCGTTGGAGTTCCCGGCCGAGGAGCACGCGCGTCTCACCCGTATCGCCGAGACGGTGCCGACCGTGATCGACGTCTACCTCGACCGCCCCGCCGTGCTCGGCGGCCTGGAGGAGTCCGCCCGCGCGGTGCTCGCCGACTACGGCGCGTCCGACCAGGCCGTGCTCGCGGTGCTGTTCGGCGACCGCGGTCCTCAGGGGGCGCTGCCGTTCGACCTGCCGAGGTCGGACGCCGCCGTCATCGCGAGCCGCTCCGACGTGGCGTTCGACACCGAGGACCCGACCTTCCGGTTCGGGCACGGCCTGCGTTACTGAGCCGGCGCGATCAGGTGGCGTTCCACAGATCGCGGTAGTACGCGAGCCGTTCCCGATCGGGCTCTGCGCCGTACGCCTCGATGAGCACGTCGTCCCACCCGGGGCCGTAGTTCCACTCCGTGCTCATCGAGGCGACGGCGATGTCGGCCCAGCGATCGGCCGCCCCGAGCGCGGCGAGGTCGACGTGCGCGGCCGGGCGTCCGTCCGGACCGATCAGCGTGTTCGGCATGCAGGCGTCCCCGTGGCAGACCACGAGCCGGTCGACGGCGGGCGGGGTCCGCAGCGCCTCGGGGACCACGAGCCCGCGCGCCGCCGCGTTCGCGATGCGGGTGGGGACCGTCCACTCCCAGGGGCATTCCGCGACGGGCAGCGCGTCGTGCATCGTGCGCAGCGCCTCCCCGACGGCGCGCACCGCGGTCTCGGGTTCGTCGGCCCAGCGCGGATCCACCGCGCTCAGCCCCTCGACCGCCGTCGTCACGAGCCACTCGTGTGTGTCGTCCTCGCCGTGCGCGAGGACGCGGGGGACCCGGATCCACGATCCTGCCCAGCGCATCCGCTCGGCCTCGTCGCGCATGGAGGACTCGGCGTTGCGTGGTCCCCACTTGACGTAGAAGGCCTCGCCGCCCGTCGGAGTCGCACGGAACGTGAGCCCGCCATAGTCGTTGCTCCACACGCAGACGAGCTCGGCGTCGCCGCCGAGGTCCCGGACGCGGTCGGGGATCGTGACGGGCTCGGACGGGATGGTCATGCCTCCATCCTGCCCGGTGGCCGCCGATGCGGCGCCGCCGTGGCCGGGCTCCCCGCCAGACGCGCGCTGACGTAGGCTCGCACGCGAGACCCGCCCGCGCCGGGCCCGCTCCGGCGATGACCGCGGTGGGACTCAGGACCGCCTAGGCTGGGACTCGGGCTCACCCGTTCGAAGGAGAACACGAATGCAGATCCACGGATCAGGCGCTCTCGTCACCGGAGGCGCCAGCGGACTCGGACTCGCCACGGCCCGTCGTCTGGCGGAGGCCGGCGCGGTCGTCACGATCGTCGACCTGCCCGGGTCCGACGGCGCGGCGGTCGCCGAGGAGCACGGCTTCGCCTTCGCTCCCGCCGACGTCACGGTCGTCGACCAGGTGCGCGCGGCGGTCGACCGCGCCTCCGAGAAGGCGCCGCTGCGGATCGTCGTGAACTGCGCCGGCATCGCGCCCCCGGCGAAGGTGCTGGACCGCGACGGCAATCCGACGGACGTGTCCGGCTTCGAGCGGATCATCCGCATCAACCTCGTGGGCACCTACACCGTGATCTCGCAGGCCTCCGCGGCGATCGCCCGCACCGAGCCGACCGAGGGCGGGGATCGCGGCGTCGTCGTCAACACGGCGAGCGTCGCCGCCTTCGACGGGCAGATCGGACAGCCCGCCTACGCCGCGTCGAAGGGCGGCGTGCACGCCATGACCCTGCCGATCGCGCGGGAGCTGGCCCGTTACGGGATCCGCGTGTGCACGATCGCCCCCGGGATCATGGAGACGCCCATGCTCGCGGGACTCCCCGAGGCGGCGCAGGCCTCGCTCGGCCAGCAGGTGCCGTACCCGCAGCGGCTCGGGCGTCCCGACGAGTACGCCGCGCTCGTCCAGCACATCGTCGAGAACGGCTACCTCAACGGCGAGACGATCCGCCTCGACGGCGCGATCCGCATGGCGCCGAAGTAGGCCGCCCGCTCTCGCGCCGCGATCCGTCGCTCCGGTCCACCGGAGCGGATGGCGGCGCATCACCCCGACACGACCCCGAGGAGCACCATGACCGACACCAAGCCGCTGGCCGGCAAGACCATCCTCATGTCCGGCGGAAGCCGCGGCATCGGCCTCGCGATCGCTCTTCGCGCGGCGGCGGACGGCGCGAACGTCGCGCTGCTGGCGAAGACGGACACGCCGCATCCGAAGCTCGAGGGCACGATCCACACCGCGGCGGAGCAGATCCGCGCGGCCGGCGGCCGAGCGCTCCCGATCGTCGGGGACGTGCGGGAGGACGACGACATCACCGAGGCGGTGCTGAAGACCCAGGGCGAGTTCGGCGGGATCGACGCCGTGATCAACAACGCGAGCGTGATCGACCTGTCCGGATCGCTGGACCTCCCGGCCAAGAAGTACGACCTGATGCAGGACGTGAACGTGCGCGGGACGTTCCTCCTGTCTCGCGCGGCGATCCCGATCCTCAAGGACTCCCCGAACCCGCACATCCTGTCGCTGTCGCCCCCGCTGAACCCGACGCCGCGGTGGCTCGGCGCGCACACCGGGTACTCGCTGGCGAAGTTCGGCATGACGATGGTGACGCTGGGGCTCGCCGCGGAGTTCGCCGAGGCCGGGATCGCTGCAAACACCCTGTGGCCGAGGACGACGATCGCGACGGCCGCCGTGCAGAACCTCCTCGGCGGCGATCGGGTGATGGCCGCGAGCCGCACGCCCGAGATCTACGCGGACGCGGCGTACGCCGTGCTGACCAAGCCTGCGCGCGAGTACACCGGGCAGTCCCTCATCGTGGAGGACGTGCTCGAGGCGGACGGCGTCACGGACTTCTCCGCGTACGCGGCCGTCCCCGGGACGGCGGACGACCGGCTGTACCCCGACATCTTCCTCGACTGACGCCCACGACGGCCCCCCGTCTCTCGAGTGGTCAGTTTCTGCGGGTTGGCGGCGTCTCAACCCACAGAAACTGACCACTCGGCTACCGGGGACGGGCGTTGTCGAGCTCGGCGACGATGGCGTCGTAGCCCTGCTGCCGCGCGAGGTCGCGCGGCGCGGTGCCGTTGCCGTCGGGGATCGTCGGATCCGCACCGCTGTCGAGGAGAGCGCGCACGGCGAGCACATAGCGCTCGGAGCCGTCGCCCAGCACGATCGCCTCGTGCAGGGCCGTCCAGCCGAGGTCGTTCACGTGGTCCGGGTCGACCCCGGCCTCCAGCAGGATCCCGATCGTGGAGAGCAGGCCACGCTCGGAGGCGGGGATCAGCGCGGTGCCGCCGAAGCGGTTCGTGCTCGCGAGATCCGCGCCATGCGCCAGGGTGAGGCGCAGGATCTCGTCGTGCCCGCGCGCGCCGGCATAGAGGTACGCGGAGTCCTGGATGTCGTCCTTGGCGTTCACGTCCGCCCCGGCCTCGATCAGCGCGCGGGCGGCCTCGACGTGGTTCTCCTTGGTCGCGGCGACGAGCGGCGTCATGCCGGCCGCTCCTCGTGTCTCGAGGTTCGCGCCGCCCTCGATCGCGGTGCGGACCGCCGCCGCGTCACCGGTGGCGGCGGCGGAATACAGGGCGGAGTCCATCGCGGCCATCTCGGTCTCCGTTCGGGGGGTCGTCGGGGAAGGGGCGGTCATGCTCGGCGCGGGGGTGCGGGAGGCCGGCGGGGCCGGTGACCCGTCCTCGGCTGCCGGAGCGCAGCCGGTCACCAGCAGGGTCGCGGTCGCGGCCAGGACCGCGGCGGCGACGGCGCCGGGGAGGCGGGGTGAGCGGAAGAGCGTCATGCAATTGGTATACCAAATGCGGCTGTGCGGGAGCCGAGTGGTTCGGGACCCGTGCCTCGACGGGCGGGAAGCGCGCCGGTGTGCGGGACGGCCGGTGCGTGCGCGTGTCAGCGGCGAACGGCGGCGAGGGCGGCGGCGAAGCGCACGGCGCGCTGCTCGATGTCCGCCCAGTCTCCCGCGGCGATCGACGCGCCCCGCGCCAGGTCGCCCCCGGCGCCCACGGCGACGGCCCCCGCGGCGAACCACTCCGCGAGGTTGTCGGGGGTGACGCCGCCGGTCGGCATGAGCGGGGCGTCCGGGAACGGGCCGCGCAGCGCGCTGAGGTAGGAGGGGCCGCCGAGGGAGGCGGGGAAGATCTTCACCACGTCAACGCCGAGCTCCCGCGCCTCCATGACCTCCGACGGGGTGAGCGCCCCGGTCATGACCACGGTGCCCGTCTCGATCATCGCCCGGGTCAGATCGGGGCGGGTGCCCGGCGAGACCAGGAACTCCGCGCCGGCCTCCGCGGCGGCGGCGGCCTCGGCGGGGGTCGTCACGGTCCCGGCCCCGACGTATGCGTCCGCGCCGTGACGGGAGATGAGCTCTCGGATGACGGCCGGGGCGTCCGGGGTGGAGTAGGTCACCTCGATGCCGCTGATGCCGCCGCGGATCAGGGCTTCGGCCGTGTCGAGCGCGGACTCGGGCGACGGGGCGCGGAGCACGGCGAGCACTCCGGCGGAACGGGCGCGGGCGAGTCGATCGGTCATGCGGGTCTCCTTCGGGTCGGGTCCATCCTCTCAGCGGGGAGAGGTCGTCAGCGCCACGAGTCGATGACGCCCTTCGACTCCTTCAGTCCGAGGCCGGTCGCCTCCCGGAGGATCTTGATCGCCGCGATCGGCTGTCCGGCGGCGACGAGCCGGTCGATCTCCGCGCGGGTCGTCGGCGGCAGGGAGTCGGCGGAGAAGCCGCGCGGCGCGGCCGACGCGGGCTGAGGCGCCGAGCCGGGGATCCAGACGTCGATCCGGTCCTTCGCCTCCTGCAGGGAGAGGGGCTGGTGATCGCGGAGCACCTTGATCGCGGCGATCTTCTGGTCCGTCGCGACGAGCCGGTCGATCTCGGCCACCACGGCGGGATCCATCGTGCCGTCCGCGCGCGCGATCGGAATGGCGGTCGTCGCCGGCGCCGCGGAGGCGGTCGCCGGGCTCAGCGGCTCCGGGCGCTTCGGGCTCAGCGACCGCACCAGGACCCCCGCGATCACGAGCAGCACGACGACGGCGACGATCCACATCCACGGTTCCATGCCCTCCAGTCTGCCGGAGGGCGTCGGCGTTTCGTCTCGCTGCGCTCGCTCAACGACCGGGGGTGGGGGCGTGTCGGTCGTTGGGCGAGGAGCGCAGCGACGAGACGAAACGTGGTGACGCGCGGCTGGGGGCGTTTCGTCTCGCTGCGCTCGCTCAACGACCCTCGCTGGGGCCGGTGAGCGACCGGGCGGGCTACTTCGCAACGAGGGTCGTCTCGAAGCTGTACATGTCCGGGCGGTAGCAGTGGATGCCGAACTCGACGGCCGCGCCGGACTGGTCGAACGACACGCGCTCCATCGTGAGGACGGGGCCGCCCTCGTCGATCCCCAGCAGCTCGTCCTCGTCGTCCTCGGCCCGTCGCGCGCCGATCGTCTGCTTGGCGACCCGGATGGCCACTCCCCGGGCGCGCAGGATCTGGTAGAGGCCGCGCGCCTCGAGCTGCTCCGCGGTCACGACGGCGAACTCGGCGGGCAGGTAGTTCTCCAGGACCGCGACGGGGACGCCGTCCGTGCTGCGCCGGCGGCGCAGGTGCAGCACCTCGGTCCCCGGCTCGCAGCCCAGGGCGGCCGCGACCTGGTCGTCCGCGGGGACGACCTCGTGCACCAGCACCTCGGTGCCGGGCTCGTGGTGCGCGCTCTGCAGGTCCTCGTAGAGGCTGGTGAGCTCCACCTGCCGGGTGACCGAGCCCTGCACCACCTGGGTGCCGATGCCCCGGCGCCGCACGAGCAGGCCTTTGTCCACGAGCTCCTGGATCGCCCGCCGGATGGTCGGACGCGAGACGCCCAGCTGCTCCGCGATGGAGATCTCGTTCTCCAGGCGGGCCCCGGCCGGGATCGTCCCCGAGCGGATCGCCTGCTGGAGCCGCGTGGACACCTGGAAGTAGAGGGGGACGGGGCCGGTCCGGTCGATGTCGGCGAACAGCTCGTTCGGCCAGTGGACGGTGTCGTCGGCCATCGATCCCCGCTTTCTGCGACGCCGCGCCGAAGCGACGCGGTCACATTGTAGCGACAATCGGACGATTGGCCTCGGGAACGCCCCGGAAGCCGTGGTCTCGCGCTGCGAGCGTCGTTTCCCGGGGCGTCTCCTCCCCGTCCGCGAGAGGTCTCCGATCGTTCATCAGGACACCCATTGATGCATATGTCGTTACTTGCTAACATTTCGGCGGACCCGGGCTCCACACCCTTCCGAGCGGGGTCTGCTCCTTCGATGAGGAAAGGAACACGCGTGATCCGCATCGCGAACGCGCCGGTGAGCTACGGGGTCTTCGAGCTCGCCCGGCCCGATCTCGTCGCCCTGCCCGACGGGGAGGAGCTCGCCGCCTGGATCGGCGAGGCCGGATACCAGGGCATCGACCTCGGGCCGGTGGGACTCCTCGGGCGCGGGGAGGAGCTCGTGGACCGCCTCCGCCGCCACGGGCTGGAGCTGGCCGGGGGATGGGTCGATCTGCCGTTCACCGCCGATCAGGAGACGTTCGACGCCGCGTTGGCGGGACTCGACGACACGCTCGACGTGTTCGTGGCCGCCGCGGAGGCGGGGCCCGCGCTCGCTCCGCTGCCGACCCTGGCCGACGCGGGCAGCGCCGAGCGTCGGGCGCGTCCGGGCGGTGCACCCGAGCTGATGCTCCAGGGCGCGGACTGGGACCGCTTCGCCGCGCGGGTGGGGATCGCGGCACAGCGCGTGCGCGCCCGCGGGCTCGAGCCCACCTTCCACCACCACGCGTGCACCCACGTGGAGACGCCCGCCGAGGTCGACGCGTTCCTCGCCTCCACCGACGTGGGCCTCACCTTCGACTCCGGCCACCTCCTCATCGGCGGCGGGGACCCGCTCGCGGACTACCGCCGGTGGAAGGACCGCATCAACCACCTCCACCTCAAGGACGCCCGCACCCGGGTGCTGGCGGAGGCGATGGAGGCCGACGACCCGATGCGCTCGGTCTGGGAGAAGCGCGTGTTCGTCGCGCTCGGCGAAGGGGATCTGGACATGGATGCGCTGGTGCAGGAGATCGTGGACGACGGGTACTCCGGCTGGCTCGTCGTCGAGCAGGACGTCGTCCCGCGCTCGATCGAGGAGATCGACCGCGCACGGACCGATCAGGTCGCGAACCGCGAGGCGCTGCGGCGGTGGTTCGCATGACCAGGACGCGGGTGGCCGTCATCGGCCTGGGGGCGATCAGCCAGAGCGTGCACCTGCCGCTGCTGCGCCGCAACGCCGAGGACTTCGAGATCGCGGCGCTGGTGGACCTCTCCGCGGAGCGGGTCGCGGACATGGCGGCGCGGTACGGCGTCGCGGACGAGGGCCGGTTCGCCTCGGTGGAGGCCCTGGCGGAGGCGGTCGAAAGCGGTGAGTCCCGTGTCGACGCGGCGATCCTCGCCACCACGGGATCGCACGCGGGCGACGTGCTCCGGCTCGTCCGCGCCGGGATCCGGGTCCTCGCCGAGAAGCCGCTGTCCTACTCGCTCGCCGAGCTCGACGCCCTGCGCACGTACGCGGACGGGGCGGGCATCGACCTGCGCGACTGGGTGCGGGTCGGCTACATGAAGGAGTACGACCACGCCTCCCGGCGCGCCGCCGAGCTCCTCGCCGACGTCACGCTGCGTGCGGTCAGCGTGCAGGTCCTGCACCCGCTCGACGGGTCGCAGCTCGCCTATGCGCGCCTGGCCGCGCCGACCGGGGACGTGACCCCGGAGATGCTCGCGCCGATCCTGTCCGCGACCTCCGACGTCGTGGACACGGCCGTGGGCGCCTCGCTGCCCGCCGATCTGCGGACCCTCTACACGAACGTGGTGCTCGGGTCGATCATCCACGACGTCGGCCTGCTGCGGATGCTCGTGGGCGGACTCGGCGAGGTCCACCACGCCGAGCACTGGGGCCCGAAGATGCCCGGATCCGTCCATGCGCGCGGCACGCTCGCCCGGGACGAGACGCCGTGGACCATCGACTGGCACTACATCGACGGCTACCCGGACTACCGCGAGACCGTCGCCTTCCACCACGAGGGCGGCACGATCGAGCTCGTCTTCGGGGTGCCGTACGTGACCAACCTCCCGACCGTCCTGCGCGTGACGCAGGGTGATCCGGAGCTGGGCATCAGCGTGACCGAGTCGCGCTGGATGCAGCAGGAGGCCTTCGAGAACGAGCTGTCCGCGCTGGCGGCGCTGGTCCGCGGCGAGCGTCCCGACGGGGCGGGCGTCGAGGAGTCGGTCGACGACGTGCGCGTCGGGCAGCGGATCATCCGTGCGCTCGCGGTCTCGAAGGGCCTCGCGCTCGATCCGGGCGTCGAGGCCGCATCGGAGCAGTAGTCCCGTCCCGCAACACCTCAGCACGGCCGGGCGCGCACACCGGTCGTCACACAGAAAGGTCGACAATGATCACGAACGGAAAGCGCCGGCTTCTGACGGCGTTCGCGCTCACGGCCGCCGGTGCGGTCGTGCTGGCCGGCTGCTCGGGCGGCGCCTCGAACGGCGACGCGGGCGGGGAATCCGGTGGCGGAGAATCCGGCCCGGTCACGCTCACCCTGACCGCCAACTCGATCACCGGGGGCAAGAACGCAGCGGAGGCGGACTGGATCGCCGACTACGTCGTCCCGGAGTTCGAGAAGGCGATGAAGGCCGACGGCAAGGACGTCACCGTCGAGTTCCAGCCGCAGGGCGTGGACGACGAGGACTACAAGACGAAGATCGCCCTGGACCTGCAGTCCGGCAAGGGCGCCGACATTATCGGCATGGACGGCATCTGGGTGGGGGAGTTCGCCGAAGCCGGGTACATCAAGCCGCTCGCCGACGTGGCCGCGTCCTCCGACGACTGGGACGGTTGGGCGCAGATCCCCGAGGCCGTGCAGAACGCGCTGTCGTTCGACGGCGACCGGTACGGCGTCCCGCAGGGCGCCGACGGCCGCGTCCTGTACTACAACAAGACGCTCTTCGCCGAGGCGGGACTGCCTGAGGACTGGCAGCCCACGAGCTGGGACGAGATCATCGAGGCGTCGAAGGCGCTCAAGAAGGTCGAGGGCGTGACGCCGATCCAGCTCAATGCGGGCACCGCGATGGGCGAGGCGACGACCATGCAGGGTCTGCTCCCGCTCATCGTCGGCACCGGCGAGGAGGTCTACGAGGACGGGAAGTGGATCGGTGCGAGCGACGGCCTGAAGGAGGCGCTCGACCTCTACAAGACGATCTACGTCGACGAGGGACTGGGCGACCCGGTGCTGCAGCAGGAGGCCTCCGGACGCGACACGTCGTTCCAACTCTTCGCCGAGGGCAAGATCGGCATCCTCCTCGAGGGCGACTACTTCTGGCGATCGGTGATCAACCCCGCCGAAGGCGTCGGAACCGCTCCGATGGCCGATCGCGACGAGGTCGTGGGCTACGCGAAGATCCCGGCCGTGAAGCCGGGCAAGGGCATCAACGGCCAGGACTTCGTCTCGATGTCGGGCGGGACCGGTCGCGTGCTCAACCCGAACTCGAAGAACCCTGAGCTCGCGTGGGAGCTGCTGGCGTTCATGAACTCGCCGGAGGCGTTCGAGGCGCGCGTCGCGGGCACCATCTCGATCACGCCGCGCACCGACGTGAACGAGAAGATCCTCGCGAGCGACAAGATGCTCACGTTCGTCAACGACGAGGTGCTCCCGATCACCGCCTACCGTCCCGGCCTCGCGGCCTACCCGCAGGTGTCGGTGCTGCTCCAGCAGGCCACGCTCGACGTCGCCACGGGCACCTCGGTCGACGACGCGCTGAAGACGTACGTCGGCGGTCTCGAAGGGGTCGTGGGCGAGGACGCGATCTCGAAGTGACCGCGAACGCGACCATGCCGGCGGGGGGCGTCCGCGCCCCCGCCGGCGCCGGGCGGAGGACGTGGCGGGGCTGGGCCGCGTCCGGGCGACGCTGTTCGCCGCTCCCGGCCTGATCCTCATCGGTCTGTTCCTGCTCTTCCCCGCGCTGTGGACGGTCTACCTGGGGATGACCGACTACCGGCTCACGGGCCTCGCCGCGGCGAACCCGCAGTTCGTGGGGCTGGACAACTTCTCCCAGGCGCTCGCCGACCCGAAGTTCTGGAACTCGCTCTGGCTGACGCTCGTCTTCGTCCTGGTGTCGGGCATCATCGGCCAGACCGTGCTGGGCTTCGCGCTGGCGTGGATGCTGCGCAACGTCCGCGGCTGGGTGAAGACGACCGTGGAGACGCTCGTGCTCGCCGCCTGGGTGATCCCGGCCTCGGTCGCATCGTTCCTGTGGCTCGCGCTCCTGGACCGCCGCAGCGGCACCCTCAACGCGCTTCTCGGCACGGAAGGGGCGGCCTGGCTGATCCAGCACCCCATGGAGTGCATCATCATCTTCAACGTCTGGGTCGGGACGGCGTTCTCGATGCAGCTGTTCTCCTCCGCCATCAGCGCCGTGCCACCGTCGCAGCTGGAGAGCGCGCGGATGGTCGGCGCGAACACCTGGCAGCAGCTCCGCGACGTGATCCTGCCGAACATCAAGGGCCACCTGCTGACGAACACGCTCCTGATCACGCTGTGGACGTTCAACACGTTCACGCCCTACCTGCTCACGGCAGGAGGGCCCAACGGAGCCACCGACATCCTGTCCGTGTACATCTACCGCACGGCGATCCCGGGCGGCCAGCTGGGGCTCGGGGCGGCGATCTCGCTCATCATGCTCCTCATCAACCTCGTCATCGCGCTGATGTACATGCGCGTCTCCCGGGGCCGGAGCGGGAAGAGCGGACGGAAGACCGGATCGAAGAGCGCGAAGGAGGCCCGCGCATGATGTCCGCCGTGAAGACCGTCGCCCGCGACCGGTCCGTCATCCACTTCGTCTCGCGCGTGCTCTTCGTGCTCGTGCTCGTCGTCGTGTCGCTGTTCTTCGCGCTGCCGATGGTCTGGCTCGTGCTCGCTCCCTTCGACGCGACGCCGTCGCTGACGGTGTCGTGGCCGGACTGGACCCTGGACAGCTTCGCGCGCCTGGCGGAGAACCCCTACGCGCTGCGATCGATCGGGAACTCGCTCCTGCTCGGGATCGGCACGATGGTCGTCGTCATCGTGCTCGGGGCGCTCGCGTCCTACGCGATGAGCCGGATCAACATCCCCGGGCGCGACGCGATCCTGTACGCGCTGCTGCTGCTGTCCTCGATCGTCACGGGCACCGCCGCCATGGTCCCGACGTTCCAGCTCATCACCCAGCTGCAGCTCATCAACACCCACGTCGGCGTGATCCTGGTGCTCGCGGGAGGGATCCTCCCGACGGTCATCTTCATCCTCAAGGACTTCATGGACTCGATCCCGAAGTCCTACGAGGAGTCCGCGCGGCTGTACGGTGCGGGCCCGTTCCGGATCCTGAAGGACGTCGTCGTGCCGATCGCCCGGCCCGGCCTCGCGTTCATCGCGATCTGGACCATCGTGCAGGTGTGGGGCAACTTCCTCGTCCCGTTCCTCCTGCTGCGCACGCCCGACATGCAGCCGGCCGCCGTGCTGATGTACACCTTCTACACCGAGAGCGGACAGGCGGATCTGCGCCTGATCTCCGCGTTCTCGCTGGTGTTCTCGGTGCCGGTCCTCCTCATCTACTTCTTCGTCAACCGACGTTACGGTTTCCGCTTCCACGGAGGAATCAAGTCCTGATGGCCAGAATCTCAGCCCACGAGCTCGTCAAGGAGTACCCCGGCGGGGTGCGCGGCGTCGACAGCATCGACGTGGAGATCGCCGACGGCGAGTTCTTCGCGCTCCTCGGCCCCTCCGGATGCGGGAAGACCACGCTGCTGCGCTCGATCGCGGGCCTGGAGAGCATCACCTCCGGCCGCCTGACGATCGGCGACAAGGACGTGACCAACGCCGAGCCGGGGGAGCGCGGCGTCGCCATGGTCTTCCAGGACTACGCCCTGTTCCCGCACATGGACGTCGGCGACAACATCGCCTACCCCCTGCGCATCCGGCGGGTCGCGAAGGGAGAGCGCCGCGCGACGGCGGAGTCGGTCGCGAACGGGCTGTCCCTGGACGGTCTGATCGAGCGTCGCCCCGGTCAGCTCTCCGGCGGACAGCAGCAGCGCGTCGCGCTCGCCCGTGCCGTGGCCACCCGGCCCGACGTCCTGCTGCTCGACGAGCCCCTGTCGAACCTGGATGCGCGGCTGCGTCTGGAGGCGCGCACCTTCCTCAAGGAGCTGCAGCGCGACCTGGGCGTCACGACGGTGTTCGTGACGCACGACCAGGCCGAGGCGCTCGCGCTCGCCGACCGGATCGCCGTCATGAAGGCCGGGAAGCTCCAGCAGATCGGCTCGCCGCGGGAGATCTTCCACCGTCCGAACAACACGTTCGTGGCCGGGTTCATCGGATCCATGCCGATGAACCTGATCCCCACCGCCGTGTCCGCGGGGACCGTGCGGATCGGCGAGACCGCGGTGCCGCTGCCCGCCGAGACCGCGGCGCTGGTCGCGGAGGGGCAGCGGGTCGTGTTCGGGATCCGGCCGGAGTACGTCACCTGGTCGACCGAGCCCTCGGCCGGAGGGATCCCTGCCGAGGTGATCGTGACCGAGACGCTGGGGGCGAGCACCCTCGTCCTCGTCGGCGCCGGTGAGCACAAGCTGCAGGTGGTCGTCCCCGAGGAGCATGAGCCGGAGCCGGGCGCGCGAGGCTGGGTGGTCCCCCACCTCTCGCGAGCGCTGCTGTTCGACGAGGAGAGCACGGAGCGCATCGGCTGATGGGCATCGACCGCACCGCGCTGCACCTCACGCACGAGATCCAGAACGAGGACCGCTACGTGCGGGTGCCGTTCGAGGTCCCCGCGGGGACCGACTCGATCGAGGTCCGTATCGCCTACGACGCGGCCGCGGCGGTGATCGACCTCGGGTGCGAGGGGGCGGCGGGCTGGCGCGGATGGTCCGGTGGAGCGCGGACGTCGTACGTCATCCGGGCGGACGACGCCACGCCCGGCTACCTCCCCGGGCCCCTCGAAGAGGGCGAATGGAACGTGATCCTGGGCGTGCACCGGCTGGCGCCGGGCGGCGCGGACGTGGTCGTGGAGGTCCGGACGCCGGCGGAGTCGGGCATCGACCACGGTCCGGAGGCCGCCCCGGTGCGCGGCGTGCCGCGCGGGAGCGCGCGAGGGCTGCCCGCTCCCGCCGGGATGCGCTGGTACGCCGGCGACTTCCACGGGCACACTCTCCACTCGGACGGCCAGGAGAGCATCTCCGGCCTGGCGGCGCTCGGCGCCGCAGCCGGCCTGGACTTCCTCTCCGTCACCGATCACAACACCACCAGCCATCACGCGCACCTCCCCTCGGTCGGCGCACGGCAGGGGATCACGCTGCTGCCGGGGCAGGAGGTCACCACCCACCGGGGCCACGCCAACGCCTTCGGCGACATCGGCTGGATCGACTTCCGCCGACCGGCTCAGGAATGGGTCGACGAGGTCGATCGCCGCGGCGGGGTGCTGAGCGTGAACCATCCGCTCGGCGGGGACTGCTCGTGGCTGCACCCGCTGGAACGGCTGCCGCGCGCGCTCGAGCTGTGGCACTCGGAGTGGTACCGGGAGCTCATCGCGACGTCACCGCTCGCGTTCTTCGCGCGGTGGGGCACCGGGGTCACCCTCCTGGGCGGCTCCGACTTCCACATGCGCGGTCAGCGCGTAGGGCCCGGGACCCCCACGACCTGGGTCGCGGCCGAGGAGCCCAGCGCCGAGGCGATCCTCGCCGGCGTCGCCGCCGGGCGCACGGCGATCATGGGCGGCGTCACGGAACGGGACGGCCTGACCGTCCCGGACGTCCTCACCGCGCCCATTCTGCTGCGCCTGGACGGTGCGCTCGTCGCGATCGACGCGGACGGGCTCATCCTCGTCGACGGTCTCGGCGGCCGACGCACCGTCCACGGAGCCCGTGCGGAGTTCGACGCGGATCCCGCCGCCGGCCCGTACTCCCTGCTGCACCCCGACCGGCGGATCCTGGCGCTCAGCGCCTGAACCGTCGCCCCGCCCCCACCGAACCGCCCCCGAGAGAACCGGAGTCCCGTCCGTGAGCAGTGAGATCGTCGTCGTCCCGCACACCCACTGGGATCGGGAGTGGTACGAGCCGCACGACGTGTTCCGGCTGCGGTTGGTGCACATGCTGGACCGGCTGCTCGCGCTGCTGGAGGAGGAGCCCGCCTATCGGTTCACACTCGACGGGCAGGCGGCCGCGATCGAGGACTATCTGGAGATGCGGCCGGAGAACCGCGACCGGGTCGTCGCCCTGGTCGAGGAGGGGCGCCTGAGCCTCGGACCCTTCCTCATCCTGCTCGACGAGTTCGCGTGCGACGGGGAGACCATCGTGCGCAACCTCGAGCTCGGCCGTGCCGCCAGCGCGCGGCTCGGCGGGGCCATGCCCGTCGGGTATCTCCCCGACATGTTCGGGCACGCGGCGCAGATGCCCCAGATCCTGCGCGGCTTCGGGATCCGCCACGGCGCCCTCTGGCGCGGCGCGCCGGCCGCCGTGCGGGAGCACGCGTTCGCCTGGACCGCGCCGAACGGCGACGCCGTGCGCTGCGAGTACCTGTTCGACGGGTACGGGAACGGTCTGGACATGTTCGCGCTCGCGGGGCAGCTCGCCGACCTCGCCCCGGACTACGCGGCGCGCACCGCCTCCTGGTACGGGGACGACCCGGTCCTCGCCATGCTGGGGACCGACCACTCCGCTCCGCCCGAGGACCTCACCGAGGTCGTCGCCGCCTACGACGCGCTCGGCGGCGCACCGCGCATGTCGATCGCGACGCTCGACGAGCACCTGGCCCGATACGGCACCGACGACGCCGCACTCGATCGGCTTCCCGCGGTCCGCGGCGAGCTGCGCTCGCATGCGCGCGGCAACCTCCTCCCGGGAGTGTTCTCGATCCGCACCAACCTGAAGGCCGAGATGGGGCGGACCGAGCGCGCGCTCGCCGCCGCGGAACGACTGGACCTCGTCTTCGGCTCGCGCGACCACCGCCGGTTCTTCGACACCGCGTGGTATCGCCTCGTGGAGAGCACCGCGCACGACTCGGTGACCGGCTGCGGCGTCGACGCGACGGCCGAGCAGGTGGGCACGCGCATCCACACGGCCGGGCACATCGCACGCGGCGTGATCGACAGCGTGATGCGCGACCTCGCGCGGGGCGTCACCCCGGCGCAGCACCTCGTGTTCAACCCGGCGGGAGCCGCGCGGCGCACCCAGGTCGAGGTGACGCTGCACGACGCGGAGGCGCGGGAGCTCTCCGCCGGCGTGCAGCTGCTCGACCCCCTCCCCACCGTCCTCGGCGACGAGCGCCTGCGGACGGCCGACCTGCCGAAGATCCTCCGCCGCATCCACGGCCGGGAGCTGTTCGGGCAGCAGATCAACGGCTATGCGTGGGGTGCGTCGTCCCTGCGGTTCCGGGTGGCGGAGAGCCCGGAGGGCGTGTGGGACCTCGCGGCCTTCACCGCGGAGCTCGAGGAGCGCGTGGCGGCGGACCCCGAGGGGGAGGCGGTCTGGCACGTCGAGACCATCGCGGATCCTCGTCGGCGCGCCCTGCTCGCGGCCGATGTGCCCGGGCTCGGACTGGCGGCCGTGTCCGAGACCGCAGCGCCCGCCCCGACCGACCCCGTGCGGGTGACCGCGCGCAGCCTCGCCAACGCCGCGCTGACCGCGACCGTGGCGGACGACGGGACGGTGCGGATCGAGGCCGCGGACGGGACCGTCCTCGACGGCGCTCTGGCGATCGTCGACGACGGCGACCGCGGCGACTCCTACAACTACGGACCGGTCGCGGACGACGGTGGCGTCTCCTCGTCCGTGACGACGCCCCGGTCGGTGGAGATCGTCGTCCAGGAGGAGGGGCCGCTGCGGGGGCGCCTCCTCATCCGCCGTGCCTACGACGTTCCCGAGGGCCTCGACGAAAGCCGTCGCCGTTCCTCCGCGACCGTGCCGCTGGTCGTGGAGACGACGGTCGAGCTCCGCGAGGGCGAGCCGTTCCTGCGGGTCGGCGTCGACCACGTCAACACCGCCTCCGACCACCGCCTGAGGGTCCTCGTGCCGGTCGGCGGTGTGGATCTGGACGCCTCACGCAGCGCCGGGCAGTACGGCATCACCGCGCGCGGACGCGAGGCCGAGGGCGGATGGGGCGAGTACCCGCTGCCGACCTACCCGGCCTACCGATTCGCCGCGGCGGGCCGTGCAGCCGTGCTCGTCCGCAAGCTCACGGAGTACGAGCTGGTGTCCGCCCCGGGCGGCGACGACGCGCTGGCGCTCACCCTCTCCCGTTCCGTGGGGATGATGAGCGTCAACCTCCATCCGCTCCGCGACGAGCCGGCCGGGTCCGAGATCCCGGTCCCGGGCGCGCAGTACCTCGGTGTGGCCGTCCACACGGACCTCGCGATCCTGCCCTCGTCCGATGACGCCGCGATCGTCCGCGCCTCGGATCTGTTCCGGCACGACCCGATCGTCGTGCGGGGGACGGGCGAACGGGATCTGCCGCTTCCCGCGCCCGCCGTGGCGGGGGTGCTCGACGGCGACGTCGTGCTGGAGTCGGCGCGCCGCGTCGACGATCGGGCGGAGCTCCGGTTCGTGAACTACCTCGACGAGGAACGTGTCCTGGGCTTCGCCGCGCCGGGGGCATGGACGCGGACGGATCTGGACGGCCGGCCGGAGGGCGCGGTGGATCCGGGATCGCTGTCCGTGCCGGGCGGTCAGGTCGTCACGATCCGTCGCCGTCTCGACACCTAAGTGATAATGTAAGGACATATAAGCCGAGGAGAGGGGCGAGATGGCGCAGGACCGATCGATACCGGAGATCCTCACGATCGGACGCCTCGGCGTCGACCTGTACCCGCTGCAGGACGGCGTGGGACTGGCCGAGGTGACGAGCTTCGGGAAGTACCTCGGGGGAAGCGCCGCCAACGTCTCGGTCGCCGCCGCCCGGTACGGCCACGACGTCGCCCTGCTCTCCCGGGTGGGCGACGACCCCTTCGGCCGTTACCTCCAGGACGAGCTGGCGCGGCTCGGCGTGCGCAATGCGTTCGTGCCGACGGACCCGACGTACAAGACCCCGATCACCTTCTGCGAGATCTTCCCCCCGGACGACTTCCCGCTGTACTTCTACCGGGAGCCCACGGCGCCCGACCTGCAGATCGTTCCGGCCGACGTCGACCCGGAGGCCGTGCGCGGGGCGGCGCTGATGTGGTTCACGGCGACGGGACTCAGCGAGGAGCCGAGCAGGCAGACGCACATCGACCTGCTCGCACTGCGGGAGCGTCGCCGCCACACCGTCTTCGACCTCGACTACCGGCCCATGTTCTGGGCCGACGTGCAGGCGGCGCGGACCGAGATCCAGCGTGCGCTCGCCTTCGCCACCGTCGCGGTCGGCAACCGCGAGGAGTGCGAGGTCGCCGTCGGCGAGACGGAGCCCGAGCGGGCCGCGGACGCGCTGCTGGATCGCGGCGTGGAGCTCGCGATCGTCAAGCAGGGGCCGAAGGGCGTCCTCGCCAAGACCCGGACCGAGCGGATCGAGGTCCCGGCGACCGTCGTGGACGTCGTGAACGGACTCGGGGCGGGGGACGCCTTCGGCGGCGCGCTCTGCCATGGTCTGCTCGCCGGGTGGGACCTGGAGCGCACGCTCACGTATGCCAACGTCGCGGGCGGGATCGTGGCCGGGCGGCGGGAGTGCTCGACGGCCATGCCCACCGAGGCCGAGGTCGCCCGCATCGTGGAGGGGGAGCGCTGATGTCCGTGCTGACCGAGGAGGACTTCGCGCGGCTGCGGACCGTGCGCGCCGAGAGCCCGGGGGAGATCCCCGCGATCCTCGCTCGGCGCCGGCGGCGCGACGTCATCCGCGACGACGGACGGCTGTTCATCATCGCGGCCGACCATCCGGCGCGCGGCGCCCTCGCGGTCGGCTCCTCCCCGTACGCCATGGCGGACCGGTACGAGCTCCTCGAGCGTCTCGCGATCGCGCTCCGCCATCCCGGCGTGGACGGCGTGCTCGGGACCCCCGACGTCCTGGAGGACCTCGCCGTCCTCGGGCTGCTGGACGACAAGATCCTCGTCGGCTCGATGAACCGCGGCGGGCTCCGCGGCGCCTCCTTCGAGATGGACGACCGCTACACGGGATACGACGTCCCCGCGATGGTCGAGTCCGGCGTGGACTTCGCGAAGGCCCTGGTGCGCGTGGACCTGGACGATGCGGGCACCGCCGCCACCCTCGAGGCGACCGCCGCCGCGGTCTCCGCCGCCGCCCGCGCGGAGCTGCCGATCATGCTCGAGCCGTTCCTCAGCCGCCGCGTCGACGGGAGGGTGGCCAACGACCTCAGCCCCGAGGGGGTGATCCTCTCGATCGCCATCGCCTCGGGGCTCGGCGCGAGCAGCGCGCGGACGTGGATGAAGCTCCCCGTCGTCGAGGACATGGAACGGGTCGTCGCCGCGACCACGATGCCGGTGCTGCTGCTCGGCGGGGATGCGGGCGCGGATCCCGACGACACGTTCTCCTCGTGGGAGGACGCCCTCTCGCTCCCGGGGGTGCGCGGCCTGACCGTCGGACGCACCCTGCTGTATTCCGCCGACATCGACGTCGCGGCCGCGATCGACATCGCCGCCTCCCTCGTCCACCCCGGCCTCACCTCCGCGTCCTGACGACGGGACTCCCGCCGGACGCCCGACCCCCAGACAAGGACCATCGATGACCACCGACACCGCCGCGCCCCTCATCCCGCACTGGATCGACGGCGCGCCCCACGCCCCTGAGAACGGCCGCACCGCTCCCGTGCACAACCCCGCGACCGGAGCAGTGTCGGGCCGCGTCGCGCTGGCCGGGGAAGACGAGATCGCCGCCGCGATCGCCTCCGCCGAGCGCGGGTTCGCCGAGTGGAGCGGGTACTCGATCGCCAAGCGGCAGACGGTGATGTTCGCGTTCCGCGAGCTGCTGAACGCGCGCCGCGACGAGCTGGCCGCGCTCATCACCGCCGAGCACGGCAAGGTGCGCTCGGACGCGATGGGCGAGATCCTGCGCGGTCAGGAGGTGGTGGAGCTCGCCTGCGGGTTCCCGCACCTCACCAAGGGCGCCTACTCCGAGAACGCCTCCACCGGGGTCGACGTCTACACGCTCCGGCAGCCGCTCGGCGTCGTGGGCATCATCTCCCCGTTCAACTTCCCGGCCATGGTCCCGATGTGGTTCTTCCCCATCGCGATCGCCGCGGGCAACGCCGTCGTCCTGAAGCCCAGCGAGAAGGATCCCTCCGCCGCGCTGTGGCTGGCGGAGCTCTGGGCCGAGGCCGGGCTCCCGGCCGGGGTCTTCACCGTCCTCCAGGGCGACAAGGCCGCCGTGGACGGGCTGCTCACGAGCCCGGCCGTCGCGTCGATCTCGTTCGTCGGGTCCACCCCGATCGCCCAGTACATCTACGAGACCGCGTCCCGGCACGGCAAGCGCGTCCAGGCGCTCGGCGGCGCGAAGAACCACATGCTCGTGCTCCCCGACGCCGACCTCGACCTCGTCGCCGACCAGGCGGTGAACGCCGGATACGGCGCCGCGGGGGAGCGGTGCATGGCGATCTCCGTCGTGCTCGCCGTCGAGCCGGTCGCGGACGCGCTCATCGACCGGATCGCGGAGCGGATCGCCACCCTGCGCGTCGGGGACGGCGCCGGAGGCCCCGACGGCGAGCCCGACATGGGGCCGCTCATCACGCGCGAGCACCGGGACCGCGTGGCGTCCTTCGTCGACATCGCCGAGCAGGACGGCGCGCGGATCGTCGTGGACGGGCGGGACCTCCGCATCGACGGACGTGAGGACGGGTTCTGGTTCGGCCCCACCCTCATCGACGACCTCCCGACCACCTCCCGCGCCTACCAGGAGGAGATCTTCGGCCCGGTCCTCCAGGTCGTCCGCGTCGCCTCGTACCAGGAGGGCGTCGACCTCATCAACTCCGGGCGCTTCGGCAACGGCACCGCGATCTTCACCAACGACGGCGGCGCGGCCCGGCGGTTCCAGCACGAGGTCCAGGTGGGGATGATCGGGATCAACGTCCCGATCCCGGTCCCCGTGGCCTACCATTCCTTCGGCGGGTGGAAGGCGTCGCTGTTCGGCGACGCCAAGGCGTACGGCGTGCACGGGTTCGACTTCTTCACGCGGGAGAAGGCGATCACCAGCCGCTGGCTCGACCCCGCGACGCACGGCGGCATCGACCTCGGCTTCCCGCAGAACGGCTGAGCGAGTCAGGAGCACCGGATGAGCACGACCGACCCGCAGTGGGTCCACCCGCGCGGCACGCTGTCCCGGAACGGCTGGGAGAGCGTCGTCGATGAGACGCTCCCCGGATGGGAGCACACCGGTCTGCGCATCGGCGTGCTCGGCGGCGGCGGGCGGCTGACGCTCGGGGAGACGGGGGTCGAACGCCTGGTCGTGCCGCTCGCCGGTTCCTTCACCGTGGTGCATACGGAGGAGGGGCGCACCTCCGAGACGGCCCTCGACGGGCGGGCCTCCGTGTTCGACGGCCCCACCGACGTGCTCTACCTCTCGGCCGCGGCCACCGCGGAGATCACGGGAGCGGGCCGCGTGGCCGTGGCGTCGTCCCGGACGGAGGCGATCCATCCGACCCGCCGGATCCCGGCCGCGGACACCCCCGTCGAGCTGCGCGGTGCCGGCGCGTCCAGCCGTCAGGTGCACAACTTCGGGACGCCCCAGGCGCTGGAGGCCGAACGGCTCATCGTGTGCGAGGTGATCACCCCGGCCGGCAACTGGTCCTCGTATCCGCCGCACAAGCACGACGAGCACGTCCCCGGCCACGAGACGCGGCTGGAGGAGATCTACTACTTCGAGTCCGCGCCCGAGCGGGGCACCGTGCCGCGCCCCGCGGCCGACGCGTTCGGGACCTTCGCCACGTCCTCGTCCCCGGCGGGCGAGATCGAGGTGGACGCGCGCGTGCGCACGGGCGATGTGGTCCTCGTCCCCTACGGCTACCACGGCCCGGCCGCCGCCGCGCCGGGCTACGACCTCTACTACCTCAACGTGATGGCGGGGCCGGACCCGGACAGGGCGTGGCTCATCACGGACGACCCGGCGCACGCCTGGGTGCGGGAACAGTGGCAGGAGCAGGGCGTGGATCCGCGCCTGCCCTACACGGACGAAGGAGCACGCGGATGCAGACGAGGCGGATGACGGTCGCGCAGGGCCTGGTCGAGTTCCTGGCCCGCCAGTGGACCGTGGACGGGACGATCCGGGAGCGCACGATCCCCGGCGTCTTCGGCATCTTCGGCCACGGCAACGTCGCCGGGCTGGGACAGGCGCTGCACCAGGCGAACCTCGCCGAGCCCGACCTCATGCCGTACTACCAGGCCCGCAACGAGCAGGCCATGGTGCATCAGTCCGTCGGCTTCGCGCGCATGCACCGGCGGCGGGCCACGTTCGCGTCCGCCGCCTCGGTCGGCCCCGGCGCCACCAACATGCTCACCGGCGCGGCGTTGGCCACGACGAACCGGCTCCCCGCCCTGCTCCTGCCCAGCGACACCTTCGCCACCCGCGTCGCCGACCCGGTGCTGCAGCAGCTGGAGGTGCCGCGGGACACCGGGCTGACGGTCAACGACGCGTTCCGCCCGCTGTCGGCGTTCTTCGACCGGGTGCAGCGTCCGGAACAGCTGTTCTCCATCGCGCTCGCCGCGATGCGCACGCTCACCGACCCCGCCGAGACCGGGGCGGTGACCATCGCGCTCCCGGAGGACGTGCAGGCCGAGGCGCTGGACGTGCCCGAGGAGTTCCTCGCCGAGCGCGAGTGGCACCTGCGTCGCCCGCTTCCCGAGAAGGGTCCGCTGGAGCGTGCGGTCGCCGCGATCCGCTCCGCCCGGCGTCCGTTCGTGGTCGCGGGCGGCGGCGTGCTCTACTCCGGCGCCGAGGAGGCGCTGCGCGCCTTCGCCGAGGCCACGGGGATCCCGGTCGGCACGACGCAGGCGGGCGGCGGATCCCTGCCCTGGGACCACCCGCAGTACCTCGGCGGCGTCGGCGCGACGGGCAGCACCGCGGCGAACCGGATCGCCGCGGACGCAGACGTCGTCATCGGTATCGGCACGCGCTACAGCGACTTCACCACGGCGTCGCGCACGGCGTTCCAGAACCCCGACGCCGTGTTCGTGAACGTCAACGTCGCATCGTTCGACGCGTACAAGCACGGCTCGCGCCTGCCGATCGTCGCCGACGCCCGGGAAACCCTCGTGGCGCTGACCGAGGCGCTGGCGGGCCATCGGGTGGATCCGGGGCACGCGGATCGGGTCGCCGGAGAGAAGGCGCGCTGGGACGCGGCGGTCGACGCCGCGTTCGCCCCCTCCGGGCTCGCGCGCCCGGGGCAGCCCGAGGTCATCGGGGTGGTGCGCGGAGCGCTCGCGGACGAGGACGTGATCGTCCAGGCCGCCGGATCCCTGCCCGGGGATCTGCACAAGCTGTGGCGGGTGAGCGATCCCCTCGGCTACCACGTGGAGTACGCGTACTCGACCATGGGATACGAGATCGCCGGGGGCCTCGGCGCCAAGCGCGGCCTGCTCGCCGACGGCGACGCCCGCGACGTCGTCGTGATGGTGGGCGACGGCTCCTACCTCATGCTGAGCTCGGAGCTGGCGACCGCGGTGGCCGAGGGGATCAAGCTCATCGTCGTGCTCGTGCAGAATCACGGCTATGCCTCGATCGGGCACCTGTCGGAGACGATCGGCGCCGAGCGCTTCGGGACGAAGTACCGGGCCTACGATCCGCGGGCGCGGAACTTCCAGGGGGACGAGATCCTGCCGGTGGATCTCGCCATGAACGCCCGCAGCTACGGGATCGACGTGGTCGAGATCGCACCGTCGCCGTCGGCGGCGGACGATCTTCGCGCGGCGCTCGCCGCGGCGAAGGCGTCGGAGCGCTCGACGCTCATCCACATCGAGACGGATCCGACGATCTACGCCCCCGACGGGGAGGGCTGGTGGGACGTGCCCGTGGCGGAGGTCTCGGAGACCCCGTCGGCGCAGCGCGCCCGCGCCGAGTACGAGCAGCAGCGCACCGCCCAGCGCCCCCTCCTCGGCTGAGGCGTTTCGTCCCGCGCGGATCGGTGGTCCTCGGTCGTTGAGCGAGGAGCGCAGCGACGAGTCGAGACGTGGTGCCCTGGTTTCGCGGGGTGGGGGCGTTTCGTCTCGCTTCGCTCGCTCAACGGCCGGGGGTGTTCGGTCGTTGAGCGAGGAGCGCAGCGACGAGTCGAAACGTGGTGACCCGGCACAGATGTCCGGGACGGTGGGTAGCGTGCGGGCATGTCAGGGTTCACGTACATCCTCCGATGCGCGGACGGCACCTTTTACGTCGGCAGCACCACGGACCTCGATCGTCGTCTCGCTCAGCATGCGGCGGGGGAGGGCAGCGCGTACACCCGACGGCGGCTCCCCGTGGCGCTGGCATGGCACGAGCGATTCGAGAGGATCGACGAGGCCTTCGCGTGGGAGAAGCGCATCCAGGGGTGGGGGCACGCGAAGCGCGAGGCCTTCATGGCGGGAGGGATCGACGCGGTCCGGGGCTGGAGCGCCCGCGGCCGTCGGCGCACGGACGGACCCCACCCCGGTCGTTGAGCGAGGAGCGCAGCGACGAGACGAAACGCGGTGACCCGGGGCGTTTCGTCTCGCTCCGCTCGCTCAACGACCGGGGTGGTGTCCGGGGTAGCGCGTTTCGTCTCGCTCCGCTCGCTCAACGACCGGGGTGGTGTCCGGGGTAGCGCGTTTCGTCTCGCTCCGCTCGCTCAACGACCGGGGGTGGTGACCGGGGGCGTTCGTCTCGCTCCGATCGCTCGACGGCCGGGCGTGCGGGTCAGTGCAGGAGGTCGCCCAGGGACGGGAAGCCGGCGCGGTAGCCGTCCACGAGCCTCCGTGCCACGGAGACCGAGTCCACGAGCGGGTGGGCGGCGAACGCGCGCCATGCGAGCTCGCGGGACCCGCGCGTGGCCGCCTCGATCACGAGCTGCTCGGCGGACTTCACCTGGGTCATCAGGCCCAGCATGTCGCCGCGCACCGGGGCGATCGGCCACGGGTGCACGCCCTCGGCGTCCACGATGCAGCCCACCTCGACCACGGAGTCCTCGGGCAGCTGCGGCACGAGCGAGCCGTTGCGGACGTTGAGGATCATCGTCGCGGGGCGCCCCGTGGCGATCGCGGCCATGAGGTCCAGCGCCACCTGCTGGTAGCCCCCGGAGTCGACGTCCTCCTCATGGCGGCTCTCGCCTTCGGAGCGCGACTCGGCCATGTAGGTCGACTCACGGGCGTGCCGCACGCGCTGCCACTCCTCGAGCGGCTGCGCCGGCGGTGCGGCGAAGAACGCGGACTGCTGCTCGTCGAGGTACTCGCCGCGCGTCGCCGCGGCGCCACGGATCGAGGCGACCGCCTCGCGCGTGAAGTAGTAGTAGTACAGGTACTCGTTCGGCAGCGCCCCGATCGTGCGGACCCAGTCGAAGCCCATGAGACGGGCCTCCTCGATCGACTCCAGGGACGCGTCGGAGCCGAGCACGTCCGGGAGCACATCCCGCCCGTCGACGGAGACGGACCGGAGCCAGCCGAGGTGGTTGAGGCCGACGTAGTCGAACGTGATGTCCGACCCGGCCGATGCCCCGGAGGCGGCCACCGCCCGGCGCATGAGGCCGATCGGGGTGTCGCAGATCCCCACCACACGGTCTCCGAGCACCTGACGCATCGCCTCCGTGACGATGCCCGCGGGGTTCGTGAAGTTGATGACCCAGGCGTCCGGGGCCACGTCGCGGATGGTTCGGGCGAGCTCCGTCATGAACGGCACGGTCCGCAGGGCGTAGGCGAGGCCGCCGGGTCCGACGGTCTCCTGTCCGAGCACGCCGAGGTCCAGGGCCGTGCGCTCGTCCACGATCCGCCCGCGGGTGCCGCCGATGCGCACGGCGGAGAAGACGAAGTCCGCGCCGCGCATCGCCTCGACGACGTCCGTGGTCGTCGTGACCCGCGGCGCGGAGGGATAGGACGGAGCGAGCTCGTCGATGACGGCCCGGATGATGTCGAGGCGCTCCGGTGCCACGTCGTACAGGCACAGCTCGTCGATCCGGGTCGGTGCGCCGTCCGCGGCGACCGCCTCGAAGACCTGGGGCACGCGGAAGCCGCCGCCGCCGACGATCGTCAGCTTCATGCGAACACCACCTCGACGTCGCCCTCCTGGAGGGTCCGGACGGTCGGCGCCCCCGGATCCGCATCGGTCACCACCGCGTCCAGCGCCTCCGGGCCGCACACGCTGAGCAGTCCGACGCCCGGCAGCTTCGTCGCGTCTGCGAGGACGACGACGCGCTGGGAGGACTCGATCATGGCGCGCTTGATCGGCACCTCCATGCCCGTCGTGTCCATGATCGTGCCGTCGGCGCGGATGCCGCTCGTGCCGAGGAAGCAGACGGTCGCGCGGATCTGGGCGAGGGCCTGCTCGGTGAGCGCGCCGACCATGGAGTTGTAGTTCTTCCGCACCGCGCCGCCGAGGATGATGAGCTCGACGGCGTCGTCGTCACGCAGCTGGTCGACGGCGGCGAGGCTGGACGTCACCACGGTGATCCGCCGGCCGCGGAGCGCCCGGGCCAGCAGGGCGGTGGTCGTGCCGATGTCGAGGAGGACGATGTCGCCGTCGCGCACCATCTCCGCGGCCCGTGCCGCGATCCGCGCCTTCTCCTCGGGCTGCTGGTGCTGCACGTCGGCGAACGGCACGCGGTCGGACTCGATGCTGCCTCCGCCGCGCACCCGACGCAGCAGGCCGTCGGCGCTCAACGCGTTCAGATCGCGTCGGATCGTCGAGGCGGAGACGCCGAACTGGTCGGCGAGTTCTTCGACGGTCACCTGGCCGTCGGCGCGCAGGGAATCCAGGATGCGGGCCTGACGTGTGGTCGTGAGCATGCGGTGAGCATATCAGTCATGATTGAGCATCAATGTGCAGTAATGCGCAGTTGCGCGTATGATCTGACAAACCCTGATTTCGATGGCGAGGGAGGAGCACTCGGTGGACACCCGATTCCGGTGGGACGTGGGGCTTGCGGGCCCGGTCTTCCTCGATTACGGCTTCGCCTCGCTGGACGCGGCGCCGCAGGAGGGCACCGAGGTGTTCGCCGGCACGGCCGGGATCAGCCCGGGCGGCATCGCCACCCTCGCGGTGGCGGGCGCGCGCCTGGGGCTCCGCACCGCGCTCGCGGCGCCCTTCGGGACCGACGCCTTCTCCGCGTGGTGCTGGTCGGTCCTGCAGGACCAGGAGGGCGTGGACCTCTCCGCGTCCCGGCGCCTCGCCGAGCTCCCGATGCCCGTGACGGTCGCGATCGCCGACGGCGGCGACCGCAGCATGATCACCTACGCGCCCGGGCTGGACGACGCCGTGCGGGCGATCGGCGCCGCACCGGAGGCGAGGACCGTGATCGCGGACCTGAAGACCCTCGATCCGGCCGCGGCCGATCCCTGGTGGCGCCGTGCGGCCGCCGCGGGCACGCAGCTGTTCGTGGACATCGGCTGGGACTCCACGGAGCGCTGGCGGCAGGAGGACCTCGCACCGCTGGAGTCCTGCCACGCCTTCACCCCGAACGAGCGCGAGGCCATGGCCTACACCCGCACGGACGACCCGGTGTCGGCCGCGCGGGCGCTCGCCGAGCGGGTCCCCCTCGTGGTCGTCACGCGCGGCGGCGACGGAGTGGTCGCGATCGATGCGGCCTCCGGCGCCGAGGTCGTCGTCCCCGCCCTGCCCGTGCGCGTCCTCGATCCGACCGGCGCCGGCGACGTCTTCGCCGCCGCCCTCGTCCGTGCGGGCCTGCTCGGCCTGCCCCTGGCCGACCAGGCCGCGTTCGCGGTGCTCGCGAGCGGCATCGCCGTGACGCGCCGGGGCAGCGCGCTGTCCGCTCCGGGCTGGGCCGACATCGCCCGGTGGTGGCAGAACGTGCGCGGCTCGGACGACGAGGAGCTGCGCACCCGGTACGGCTTCCTCGACGACGCCATCCCGACCGGCCCCCATCCCGACCATCCGTCCGCACCCGAGTCCCTGCCGTCGCCTCGCTGAGGCCGGCGCCGCACGCAGCACCATCCACGAAAGGAATCCCGATGAAGCGACACATGCGCACCGTCGCCGCCGTCTCCGGCACCGCTCTCGTCCTCGCCCTGTCCGCCGCCTGCGCGCCGGGGGCCGGGGCGCCCGCGGGCGGATCGACGCCGAGCGGAGAGATCAGCACCGACGTCGCCGCCGCGGGCGACGTCACGCTCACCGTCTGGGACCAGGAGGTCCGCGGCGGGCAGAACGAGCAGATGGAGAAGCTCAACAAGGCGTTCGAGGAGAAGTACCCGAACGTCACGATCGACCGCAACTCCCAGGCGTTCGACGACCTCAACAAGACCCTGCGCCTCGCCCTCACCGGCGATGACGCCCCCGACGTGGTGCAGGCCAACAACGGTCGCAACACGATGGGCGCCTTCGTCAAGGGCGGCCAGCTCCGTGCACTCGACGACTACGCCGAGCTCTACGGCTGGAACGACCGGTTCGCCCCGTCCGTCCTGCAGTACTCCACGTACGGCGACGGCGCCGTCGAGTTCGGCACCGGCAGCGTCTACGGCCTGCCGCAGGTCGGTGAGATCGTAGGGGTCTTCTACTCCAAGTCGAGGCTCGCGCAGCTCGGCGTGGAGGTGCCGAAGGACTGGTCCGCGTTCGAGGACGCGCTGGTGAAGGCCCACGACGCGGGTCAGAAGCCGCTCGTGCTCGGCAACATCGACAAGTGGCCGGCGATCCACGTCTTCGGTCCGATCCAGGGTGAGCACGTCGACGCCGACACGATCCGGGACCTGGGCCTGGGCAACGAGGGCGCGGACTGGACCACGGACGACAACGTCGCCGCAGCCCAGCAGCTCGCGGACTGGTCGTCGAAGGGCTACTTCAACGACGGTCCCAACGGCACCGACTACGACGCCGCGTGGCAGGACTTCGGCAAGGGCCAGGGCCTCTTCCTGATCGGCGGGTCGTGGCTGGCCGCGGACCTCGAGGACGCCATGGGCGACGACGTGGGCTTCTTCGTCCCCGACACCTCGGCGGGAACGCCCGCGACGACCGGCGGCACCGGCCTTCCGTTCGGGATCACCTCGGCGGCGGAGAACACCGACGTCGCGGCGGCCTACATCGACTTCATCACGAGCGACGAGGCGATGAAGATCCTCGCCGAGACCGGGAACATGCCGGTCAACGGCACCGCCGATCTCGCACCGGCCTCGGGCGTGCAGGCGGACGTGTTCACCGAGTTCGGCCGTGTGACCGAGACCGGCGCCCTGCTGCCGTACCTCGACTACGCGACGCCGACCTTCAGCGACACCCTCGGCGACGCCCTGCAGGGGCTGATCGACGGGAAGCTCGACGCGAAGGCCTTCGTGGACGCCCTGCAGGCCGACTACGCGGAGTTCGTCTCGTCGAATGGCTGATGCGGTCATGACCGGCCGGGGCGCCCGACGGCGCCCCGGCCCCTCCGGCGGTTCCGGACCGCGGTGGCTGCCGTACGCGTTCCTCGCGCCGGCGCTGCTGCTGTACGGCGGATTCCTGCTCTTCCCGCTGGGGCGGGCGGTGCAGTTCTCCTTCTTCGAGTGGGACGGGCTGGGGGCCTCGACGTTCGTCGGATTCGACAACTACATCGAGATCGCCCGCAACGGACAGCTGCGCGACGCGTTCGCGCACGCCCTCGTGCTCATCGTGTTCTTCGCGATCATCCCGCTCGCGATCGGCCTCGTCCTCGCGGCGATCCTCACCCGCTCGAATGTGCGCGGGCTCGGGTTCTTCCGGACCGTCATCTTCCTCCCGCAGGTCATCGCGATGGTCGTCGTCGCCGTCACCTGGCGCCAGATCTACGCGCCGGACGGCCCGCTCAACCAGTTCCTGCGGGCGATCGGGCTGGGCGGGCTCACGCGCGCCTGGCTCGGCGACTACACGTGGACGCTGCCCGCCGTGGGCCTCATCGGCACGTGGGTGTCGACGGGCCTGGTCACGGTGCTCCTGATGGCGGGGATGAGCCGCGTTCCGCGCGAGCTCTACGAGGCCGCGCGCCTCGACGGCGCGGGGGCGGCGCGGGAGTTCTTCGCGATCACCCTCCCGTCGGTGCGCGGAGAGATCACGGTCGCGCTGACGCTGACGATCGTCGCGGCGCTGAAGACCTTCGACCTCGTCTACGTCACCACCCGCGGCGGACCCGGAACCTCGACGACCGTGCCGAGCTACGAGGTCTATCGCCGCGCGTTCGAGCTGGGAGAGGTCGGAGCGGCGGCGGCCGTCGGCGTCGTGCTCACCGTGATCGTGTTCGCGATCAACGCGGTGGTCAACATGATCGGGGAGAAGCGATGAGGGTCTCGGCGTTCGAACGCGTCGCCAACTACGTGGTGCTCGTCGTGTTCGCGCTCATCGTGCTGGGGCCGCTGGGCGTGATCCTGACGACCGCATTCGGCCCCCAGAGCGTCAGCGCGGCGCGGGAGGGAGGCCTGTTCCACCCGGAGAACTTCGCCGAGGCGTGGGAGGTCGGCCGGTTCGGGCAGTACATGCTCACGAGCGTGGCCGTCGCCGCGATCGTGGTGGTCGTCGCCGTGACGGCGTCGATCCTCGCCGGATACGCCCTGGGCACGATGCGCTTCCGCGGCGCGACGTTCTTCTTCTACCTGTTCCTGCTCGGGATCATGGTGCCGACGGAGGCGTTCATCGTGCCGCTGTTCTTCGACATGCGGGCGCTGGGGCTGGCGAACACCGTGCTGGGCGTCGCCCTCCCGCAGATCGCGATGTCGATCGCCTTCGGGACGTACTGGATGCGGACGTACTTCCGCACGTCGAGCCGGGCGATGATCGAGGCGGCGAGGCTGGACGGGGCCGGGAGCATGCGCATCCTCTGGCAGATCCTCGTGCCGATCGGGCGTCCGGCGATCCTGACGCTGGTGCTGCTGACCTTCATGTGGACGTGGAACGAGTTCCTCATCCCGCTGGTCATGTCGCCGAACGGCGCGGTCCGGACGGCGCCGCTGGGGCTCGCCTTCTTCCAGGGGCAGTACACCCAGGGGACGGCCCTGCTCGCGGCGGGAGCGGTGCTCGTGGCGCTGCCGGTCGTGGTGCTCTACATCTTCCTGCAGCGCCACTTCATCAAGGGGATGATCGAGGGCGCCGTCCGGGAGTGAGCGACGTCGTGCGACCGGGCGGCATCGGTGCCCGATGCCGCCCGGCGGCGTGCCTGCGTATTGATGAACGCTCTTGCGCGTAATTGCGCATTGGTGCTTGCTCTCTGCGCGAAACTCTCGCTAGGGTGACGGGCGATGACGGTGTCACCCGCGCCGTCGCCCCCTGGAGGAGAGATGAGACGCAAGCACATCGGCGTGCTGACGGCGCTGCTGACGATGGTCGGCCTCGCCCTGCCGACGGCCGCACAGGCGGCCGAGCCCCCGGCGCTGGAGGTGGGCGATCCCTCGATCGCCACCGAGACGGCGCGCGAGAAGATCGACGTGCTCGGGATCTGGGCACACCCCGACGACGACGCGGGGTTCACCACCCCGTGCGGCGTCTGGCAGGACCTGTACGACGTGCGCTGCGGCATCATCATGGCGACGCGCGGTGAGGGCGGATCCAACTCCGTCGGCCCCGAGGCGGGCCCCGACCTGGGGCTGCGCCGCGAGAACGAGGACCGGACCTCGCACGTCCGCTCCGGCACGGTCGACATCTTCAACCTCGACCGGGTCGACTTCTACTACAACACCTCGGCGCCGCTGACCGCGCAGGTGTGGGACGCGGAGGAGACGCTGCGCCGCACGGTGCGCATCATCCGCGAGACCCAGCCGGAGATCCTCGTCGGCTGGACGCCCTCTCTCGACGCCGGCCACGGCAACCACCAGTACGCGCAGGGCCGCATGGTCTGGGAGGCCGCCGCTGCGGCGGCGGACCCGTCGATGTTCCCGGAGCAGCTGGAGGGCGAGGGCGCCGTCGAGCCGTGGCAGGTGAAGCGGATCCTCTCGCAGGGCTGGTTCGCGGCCACCGGCGGCACCGGCGGCGTGGACGGCCCGGGCTGCAACGCCGGCTTCATCCCGGAGGAGGGCAGCACGCAGACCGTCGTCGGCACCTGGTCCGGCTACGACTCGCCCTACACCTGGGCCGAGGGCAACCTCGCCGGGCAGCCGGCCGGCTCGGCCAAGACCTGGGCGCAGGTCGGCGGCGAGGGCGCCCGCGCCCATCCGACGCAGGCGCGCGAGATGGTGAAGACCGTCGTGGACCCCACGTGCCAGCGTTTCGCGGTGGACTGGTCCGCCGTCCCGATGCAGCCGAACGGCAGCGCGGGCGCCGGCTCCGACGACGCGCCGCTGCACGGCGCCGTGGTCGCGGACCCGGGCGGCCTGCCGCTCGGATCCACCTTCACGATCGACGCCGAGGCCCACGTCGCCGCGGGCGAGCCGTTCTCGGTCACCGTGGGGATCCGCTCGGGCGCCGACGCGCTCGACGGCGGCGATGTGTCGCTGACCGTTCCGGACGGCTGGAGCGTGGACGGCCCCGTGTCGCTCGACGCGGTGCCCTCGGACGCGCCCGCGGAGGCGACCTTCACCGTGACCCCCGCAGCCGACGCCGTTCCGGGCCGGTTCCGCATCTCGGCGGACTTCGCCGGGGCAGGGGTCACCGCCTACAACGACACCCGCGTCGACCTCGTCCCGCCGGTGGACGGGCGCTTCGAGCGCACCGGCAACGGCGCGGAGTACGAGGAGTGGATGGACCGCACCGGTGCCTACATCGGCGGGCCCGCCGACGCCATCGCCGCCATCGGCGCGGGGGAGTCGAAGACGATCCCGGTCGTCGTCACGAACCGCAGCGCGGTGCCGCAGACTGCGACGGTCGCGCTGACGGCCCCGGCCGGATTCTCGCTCGACGCGGCCTCGAAGGACGTCCCGGCCGTCGCGCCCGGGGAGACCGCCACGGTGCCGTTCGTCCTCACCCACCTCGACCCCGCCGATCCGGGCGGGCGCGTCGAGGCGGTGACGGCGACGACGACCTCGGCGCTGGGCGCCTCCTCCGAGGACCTGTCGCTGCACGTCGTCCCCACGACGGTGATCCCGCAGCTCGCGGCGGCACCGGCGCTGGACGGCGCGCCCGACGACGTCTACACCGGGACCCCGCTGGATCTGGGAGCGGTGTGGGAGGGCGACGCGTGCGAGCCCGACGGCACGGACTGCGGAGCCGGCAGCACCGCCGTGCTCGGCTGGCACGACGACGCCCTCTACGCGCAGGTGCGCGTGGTGGACGACATCGCGAGCGCCGCGGCCACGCCGGACCGTTGCTTCGGGCACTGGCTCGTCGACTCGGTGGAGCTGCTGCTGGATCCGCGCGGGTCCTCCGTGGACACCTCGTCGACGTTCAAGCTCGGGATGTTCCCGTTCACGGACGACCCGGAGGGGACCAACGGCAACGGGCCGGACGGCGCATGCTGGTCGCGCGACGCGGACAACCACCAGGGCTTCTCGACCGGTCCCCTTGCGGACGAGGTCGAGGGCGGCCCGAACGCGCCCGGCGTGGAGGTCGCGGTGCGCGCGGCCCGCACCGCCGACGGGGCGTACGAGGGCGGCGCCTACGACGTCGAGGTGAAGATCCCGCTCGCGGATCTTCCCGCGGCGGTCGGTCCGACCAGCGCGGTCCCCACGGGGGACGCAGCGACCAACACGGTGGACCCGACCTACCTCGGGCTCAACGTCACGCCGTACGACTCCGACACGCAGGACTTCATCGGGCAGACGCGCACAGCCTGGTCGGCGTTCGGCTCGCAGCAGTCCGAGCCGTACCGATGGGGACACGCGTACCTCGACGGCTACACGCCGCCGTCGTCGCGTCCGATCGAGGCTCCGGCCGCGATCATCCCGCAGACCGCGCTGCAGGGCGTGGAGTCGCCGCAGACGGTGTTCCAGTCCGCGACTCGCGGCGGGACGATCTCGGGGCTGCAGCCGACCACGGCGCTGACGATGGGCGATGTGGCCTTCGACGCGGAGGGGGCGACGCTCTCCTACAGCGCGGAGGCCGCGGGCACCGCCCGGGTGTTCGTGTGGAAGGGGGACGCGCGCTTCGTGCCGGTGTGGACGTCGAGCTGCCCCGGTGACGAGTACGGCTTCGAGGCGTGCTCCGAAGAGGACGGCGCGGCGCCGCCGTGGTCCCCGGACATGGGCGGGCACCTCCTGGCGACCGCGACCGCCGAGGTGAACATCGGCGGGGGCAGCATCCGGATCCCGCTCGACGCCGAGACGCAGGCGGCGATGACCGAGGACGCCATGGTGCTCGTGTCGTTCGCGACCGCGGCGTCCGACGGTGCCCGGTCCGCGGTGAACGCGTGGATGTACCCGGTCGAGGTGGCCGACACCCCGACCCCCACTCCCACGCCGAGCCCGACCGAGCCCACGCCGACGCCGACGGACCCGCCGGAGCCGACGGATCCGCCGACGCCCGCGCCGACCGGCCCTCCGTCGGGTGACGCGGGTGCCGACGGCGGCGGAGCGCTGCCGGTGACCGGTCTCGACCCGTGGGGTCCTGCGCTCGGAGCGCTGCTGGGCCTCGTGGCCCTCGGCATCGGCACCGCCGCGGTGCTGCACCGGCGGAAGGTCCTGCGCGGGGAGTGATCCGCACGCGAGGGGCGGGGCGGCGTTTGTCGTCCCGCCCCTCGCCGTGTCCCCGTCTCGGTCGTCTCGGTCGTCGAGCGAGGAGCGCGGTGTCGAGTCGAAACGCTTCGGTCGCGGGGGCAGGCGTTTCGTCTCGCTGCGCTCGCTCAACGACCGGTGGTCGTCCCGGGTGTCGCTCGTTGAGCGAGGAGCGCAGCGACGAGTCGAAACGTCGTCCCCCGTCGCCGGAGCTGCCCCAGCGCTCTCCCACCCGCCACCGCGTACCCTGGAGGGATGACCGAGAACCCTGCGCCCGCGCGGCCCGAGCGCACGCCCGCCGCGCCGCAGGTGCGGCCGGCCACCGAGGGCTGGACCCAGAAGAAGGATGCCGGAGGGCGTCCGCTCCTGCAGTTCGCGAGCCCCAAGCGCGGCAAGCCTCCGGTGCACCTCGCCGACCTCACGCCCTCCGAGCGCGTGGAGAAGGCGAAGGAGCTGGGCCTTCCGGGCTTCCGGGCCAAGCAGCTGGCCACCCACTACTTCACGCACTACACGTCCGATCCCGCCGAGATGACGGATCTGCCCGCTGCCCAGCGGGCGGAGCTCGTCGGCGGGCTGCTGCCGAACCTGCTCACGGAGGTCCGCCGCCTGGAGACGGACCGCGGCGACACGATCAAGTTCCTCTGGCGCCTGCACGACGGCGCCCTCGTGGAGTCGGTCCTGATGCGGTACCCCGGCCGGATCACGCTGTGCGTGTCCAGCCAGGCCGGATGCGGCATGAACTGCCCGTTCTGCGCCACCGGTCAGGCCGGCCTCACCCGCAACATGTCCACGGCGGAGATCGTCGAGCAGATCGTCCGGGCGAACCGGGCGATCGCGCGGGGCGAGCTCGGCGGCAAGCGCGCGGACGATCGCTCCATGGAGCGGGTCAGCAACATCGTCTTCATGGGGATGGGCGAGCCGCTGGCGAACTACAAGCGCGTGATGGATGCCGTCCGCGTCATGGTGGCGCCTCAACCGGAGGGGCTCGGCATGAGCGCCCGCGGGATCACGGTGTCCACCGTCGGGCTCGTCCCGGCGATCCACAAGCTCGCCGACGAGGACATCCCGGTCACCTTCGCCCTGTCGCTGCACGCCCCGGACGACGAGCTGCGCGACGAGCTCATCCCGGTCAACTCCCGGTGGAAGGTCGACGAGGCGCTGGACGCCGCCCGAGGCTACTTCGACAAGACGGGCCGTCGAGTGTCGATCGAGTACGCGCTCATCAAGGACATGAACGACCACGCATGGCGGGCGGACCTCCTCGCGGAGAAGCTGAACGCGCGTGGTCGCGGCTGGGTGCACGTGAACCCGATCCCGCTGAACCCGACCCCTGGATCCATCTGGACCGCGTCCGAGAAGGACGTGCAGGACGAGTTCGTGCGTCGGCTCAACGACGCCGGGATCCCGACGACCCTCCGCGACACCCGCGGCAAGGAGATCGACGGCGCGTGCGGCCAGCTCGTCGCGACCACCGAGGACGAGGCCGCCGCCGAAGCCCTGGTCTGAGGCTCCCCCCGCCCGGCGCCTCGCGTCGTCCCTCGGCCCCGCTCGCCGCGTCCGCCCCGATCTGCACACGCGAACCCGATCTGCACACCGCAGCCACCGATCCCTGCCCGCGATAACGCCTGCGGATCGTGTGCTACTTGCGGGAGCAGGGCGGAGTGGCGCCGCCGCGAACCGGATCCGCGCGCACCCATGCGGCGACTATTGCAACTCCATGCGGACATTACCTCCGAAATACTGGGGATATTCCTTGTGGGCACCCTGGCATCGCTGTATCGTGCTTGGACGCTCACCTTCCTATGGTGACGCTCAATGGAACAATGAGGTTACTAGTGTGAATAACATTCAGAAGAAGAAGTTTGCCGGTCGAGCGGTCGCGGTCGCAGTGCTCGTCGTAGGAGCAACAATCACGGCCGCGCTCCCTGCATCCGCGGCAACGTTTATGTGGCTGGATGGCTCAGTTGCTCCCGACGGCAGGGAATACGTCGAGACGGCGGAGGCCGGGAACTTCTCCCGAACGGGACTTCGAGCAGAGATCCCCTCCGCTACATGGAAGACAACTGCGTGGTTCAACGGCTACTCGGTGTCCGGCAACGGATCTGCGGAAGTCAACGGCCCGAGGGGCTGGGGGACGACCAAAGCTTCGTTTGAGTTCTGGGACTATCATCCCGGCGACACCGTTCAGGCAAAGGCCTGGTTGCTCGATGCGAAGCTCAACGGTACGTCGAAGTCTTCACCACTCGGTTTGCTCGAGCAAGATTCACCGGATGGACCGCCGGTTCCGACGATCTCTGCCGCGGATCTTCGCGCTGGTGACGTCGAAGGCTTGACATTGACCTCATATGGTTCGATCGGTGCTGCCGAGCTCTGGACTGGTATCAACGAGGCGCGCTCGTGCGTCTATGTCGTCCACGGGGAGTATGCGTCGTCGAGTTGCGGATCTGCCGGGAGTGGGAGTTCGGGTGGTGTTTCCTTGCATGCCCTGAGTCCCGACGGTGAAAGCAGCCTTCAGGTTCTGTACTCACCGACGGGCGGCCTGGACCTCGAGACGACGACGGGCGCAGGGCTCACCTGGCTCTCCGACACCGTGGCCGTGAACTCCGCGAGCCCTGTCTCCGGTGCGGTTCGCATACCGGCAAGCGCAGAAGGCCGTTCGATCGTTGGTGCCGAAGAGATCATTATCCCTCTCTTGGAGGTGCCGGAATGAATCGTCAAGGGGGCGTGAAGTGAAATCCCATCGTTCAGATTTCGGGCAGATGCCGGGTGTCAACGACAGTCAGGTGGGCCCTTCTTTTCGCGAGCTGTCCGAAAAGGATTCGACACACCAGGGAATGATCTGGTCGTCGATCGGGGTCGGGACTCTTGTGCTCATTACGGGAATCTACTTCCTCGGAGATTGGTTGAACTGGTTCTAAGCTCTGACATATTCCGCGCCCCACGCCGAGAGGTTCCCCATTCCCGGGGCACCTCTCGGCGTCGTCTATTCGTTCCGCAGTGTTGACCTCACACCGCCGCCGATCCCACCGCGGATCGGGTCATCGTGCGCAGATCGGGCGCAGCCGGAGCCGGGGCTGCACCCCCGATTGAGCGGGACAGCGAGGGGATTCGACGCTGCCCGACGTGACTTTTCCCGTCCTGGGTGGGGCCGTACGCTGTCACAAGGAGATCGACGGCGCGTGCGGCCAGCTCGTCGCGACCACCGAGGACGAGGCCGCCGCCGAAGCCCTGGTCTGAGGCTCCCCCCCCGGCGCCTCGCGTCGTCCCTCGGCCCCGCTCGCCGCATCCGGCCCGATCTGCACACGCGAACCCGATCTGCACACCGCAGCTACCGATCCCTCCGCGGATCGGACGATCGTGTGCAGATCGGGCGCCCGCGGGGACAGTGAGCCGCAGCCATGTCGAGTGGTCAGTTTCTGTGGGTTCGCGGCGGTGGAACCCACAGAAACTGACCACTCGACGAGGGGGAGCGGGGCGGACGTGAGGGATGGGCGGAGGGGGCGGTCCACGGCTGGCGCACAGCGAGCGCCCACGGGTCTTCCAGGCGTCCTTTTCTATGGTGGAACGATGTCCTATTCCGCGCATCGCCCGGGGCGCCTCGATTCCCAGGGCCGTATCGCCCTCGACGCCTCCGCAGCCGACGGTGCTCCGACCCTCCCCGAGGAGCAGCTCGAGTTCGTGCGCGAGTACGTCCCCGCCGGATCCGAGAACGTGCCGCCCCGCCCGGCGGACCCCGTGAGTCCCGACGCGGAGACGGCCGTGCTCGCCGAGCCGCAACCTGCCGTCGCCGCGGAGCCTGCCGCGTCGGTGTCGCGAGCGGCAGACGAGCCGACCCCCG
>NZ_BCRA01000045.1 GCF_001552355.1 Microbacterium resistens NBRC 103078 | reverse complement strand
TTCCTCCCCCCTCCCCCCCCCCGCCCCCCCCCCCCGATCTGCACACATCTGCCCGATCTGCACACGAATACTCGCGAACCGTGTGCAGATCGGGACAACGTGTGCAGATCGGGACCGGGATGAGGCCGGGACGGAGGTCAGCAGACGGTCAGCAGCGGCGGGCGGCAGACGGTCAGCAGCAGCGGGCGGCAGACGGTCAGCAGCAGCGGGCGCCCGGATCCGCGTCCTGCGCGGCGTAGTGTCGCCGCCAGAACTCGCGCTCCGTCATCGGAACCCGGTCCGGATGCGCCGCGCGCTCATGCGCCAGGTAGGCCGCGTACCGCGACTGACCGGTCACGCCGTTGACGTACCAGGCCACCGCCCGCCACGCGCGCCGCAGTCCCTCGGCCGCGCGCCGGGCCGGACCGCGGGCATCCCCGCCCAGGGCCACCCGCGAAGCCACGCCGTCCCTGGTTGAGGCCGCGGGTCCACGCCCTCCGTGGCCGACGCCGTGCGGGCCCGACGCCGCACGGGCGCCCGGCGCCGGATCATGCACACCGGTCACGTCAGTGCCCCTGGACCGGCTTCAGCTCGTCCGGCAGCGCGTCCCATTCCTTCTGCACGGCGCGCTCCTCGCGGGAGGCGATGAGGCCCGCCGCCCCGAAGCGACGCGACGGGACCGCAGGGTCCTCGTGATCGATGACCTCCGTGCCGCGGAACGCCTGGACCACCCGCCAGACCGACATCGCGATCACGATGAGGGTGAGCACGAGGAACACGATCGACAGCGTCCCCTGCACCACCGTGTTGCGCACGACCGCCTCCATCGCCTGGACCGTGCCCGCGGTCCCGAAGCTCGTCTCGCCCGCCTCCAGCGCCCCGCGGAACGCGAAATGCTGAGCCCAGTAGCCCACCGCCGGCACCGGGGAGAAGATCTTGTACAGCGACGCGGTGACAGTCACCACCGTCACGAATGCGAGCGGGACGACCACCACCCAGAGCACCCCGAACGTGCGCCGGCGGGCGACGATCGTGAGCACCACCGCGAGCGCGATCGCGGCCAGCAGCTGGTTCGCGATCCCGAACAGGGGGAACAGGGTGTTGATGCCGCCGAGCGGATCGGTGACGCCCATGATCAGCACCGCGCCCCACCCGGCCACCATGACCGCCGTGCAGATCCACGCCCCGGCCCGCCAGGACGTGTCCTTGAAGCGCGGGATGACGTTCCCGATCGAGTCCTGCAGCATGAAGCGTGCGACCCGGGTGCCGGCGTCCACGGCGGTCAGGATGAACAGCGCCTCGAACATGATCGCGAAGTGGTACCAGAACGCCATCATCCCGGTGCCGCCGATCCACTGCTGCATGATGTGCGCGAGGCCGAGGGCGAGGGTCGGTGCACCGCCGGTGCGGGAGATGATCGACTCCTCCCCCACGTTCGCCGCGGTCGTGGAGAGCATCTCCGGCGTCAGGTTCACACCGGCGAGCCCGAGCCCGTTCACGAACTGCACGGCGCCTTCGATCGTGCCGAGCGTCGCCGCCGGGGACGAGTTCATGGCGAAGTAGATGCCCCGGTCGATCGACACGGCCGCGACGAGGGCCATGATCGCGACGAACGACTCCATCAGCATCCCGCCGTAGCCGATGAAGCGGGTCTGCTTCTCCTTCTCGACCATCTTCGGCGTCGTGCCCGAGGCGATCAGCGCGTGGAACCCGCTGAGCGCCCCGCACGCGATCGTGACGAACAGGAACGGGAACAGGGGGCCCGACCACACCGGCCCCGTCTCCCCGCCGGCGAACTCGCTGAAGGCCGGGACGGAGATCTCCGGTCGGACGAAGACGATCGCCACGGCGAGCGCCACGATCACGCCGATCTTCATGAACGTGGAGAGGTAGTCGCGCGGGGCGAGCAGGATCCAGACCGGCAGGACCGCCGCGATGAAGCCGTAGATGATGATGGCCCATGCGATGGTCAGGCGCTCCTGATGGAAGATCGCCTGCCCCCAGTCGGTAGCAGCCACCGCGCCGCCGCCGACGATGGCGGCGATGAGGAGCACGAACCCGATGATCGACACCTCGGTGATCCGTCCCGGTCGGATCCAACGCAGATACACGCCCATGAACAGCGCGATGGGGATCGTCATGCTCACCGAGAAGACGCCCCACGGGCTCTCCCCGAGCGCGTTGACGACGACGAGGGCGAGGATCGCCGTGATGATGATCATGATGAGCAGCGTCGCGAGGATCGCGGCGGCTCCGCCGAAGCGCCCGAGCTCGTCGCGCGCCATCTGTCCCAGGGAGCGCCCGCCGCGCCGCATCGAGAAGAACAGCACCAGGTAGTCCTGCACGGCGCCGGCGAGCACCACGCCGACGATGATCCAGATGGTCCCCGGCAGATAGCCCATCTGCGCCGCGAGCACGGGGCCGACGAGCGGTCCGGCGCCGGCGATCGCCGCGAAGTGGTGCCCGAACAGCACGCGGCGGTCGGTGGCGACGTAGTCCTTCCCGTCCGCCTTGGCCTCCGCGGGCGTCGCGCGGCGGTCGTCCGGCCGTGTAAGCCGCCGCTCGATGTACTTCGAGTAGAAGCGGTAGAAGATCAGGTAGGTCGCGACCGCGGCGAAGACGAACCAGATGGCGTTCACCGTCTCGCCGCGGACGATCGCGAGCATCGTCCACGCCACGCCGCCGACCAGGGCGATGAGCGCCCAGACGACGATCTTCACGGGTGTCCACCGCGGCTTCTCGTCGACCGCGACCGGGGGAAGACTCCGTTCCGCCGTGTCTGCTCTCTGCATGATCTGAACTCCTTCGTCCGCGTCCTGCTGCATCGACGCTAACCCGGACGACCGCTCGCGCGCATCCGACGCGGCGGGAACGGACGGGCCGGGACGACGAGGGGCCGCCGGGAAGTCCCGGCGGCCCCTCGTCGTCGGCTCAGCTGAGCTCGCTGCCCTCCAGGAGCTCGGTGACGAGCGCGGCGATCGCCGAGCGCTCGGACCGCTGCAGGGTCACGTGCCCGAACAGCTCGTGCCCCTTGAGCGTCTCGATCACGCTGGCGACGCCGTCGTGGCGGCCGACGCGGAGGTTGTCGCGCTGTCCGACATCGTGGGTGAGCACGACGCGCGAGTTCTGCCCCATCCGGCTGAGCACCGTGAGCAGGACGTTGCGCTCCAGCGACTGCGCCTCGTCCACGATCACGAAGGCGTCGTGCAGGGACCGCCCGCGGATGTGGGTGAGCGGAAGGACCTCCAGGATCCCGCGCTCGACGACCTCGTCGATCACGTTGGTCGACACCACCGATCCGAGGGTGTCGTAGACGGCCTGGCCCCAGGGGTTCATCTTCTCGCCCTGGTCGCCGGGGAGGTAGCCGAGCTCCTGCCCGCCGACGGCGAACAGCGGCCGGAAGACGATGATCTTCCGCTGCTGCTGCCGCTCCAGCACCGCCTCGAGACCGGCGCAGAGCGCCAGGGCCGACTTGCCCGTTCCGGCGCGCCCGCCGAGGGAGACGATGCCGACCTCGGGGTCCAGGAGCAGGTCGATCGCGATGCGCTGCTCGGCGGAGCGCCCGTGCAGGCCGAACACCTCGCGGTCTCCGCGGACGAGCGCGAACTCCCCGTCCCCGGTGACCCGGCCCAGGGCCGAGCCGCGTTCGGAGTGGATGATGAGGCCGGTGTTGACGGGCAGGCCCGTCACCTGGTCGCTGGATCCGACCTCGCTCTCGTACAGGTCGCTGATCTCGTCCCCGGAGAGGTCGATCGGGGCGATGCCGGTCCACCCCGAGTCCACGGCCTGCTCCGCGAGGTACTCCTCGGCGTTGATGCCGAGCGAGGCCGCCTTCACCCGCATGGGGAGGTCCTTCGAGACCACCGTCACGTCCTGGCCGTCCTGCGCGAGGTGCATGGCGACCGAGAGGATGCGGCTGTCGTTGTCGCCGAGGCGGATCCCGCTGGGGAGAACGGACTGATCGGTGTTGTTGAGCTCGACGCGCAGCGTGCCGCCCGAGCCGATCGGGACGGGGAAGTCCAGACGTCCGTGCTCGACGCGCAGCTCGTCGAGGTGACGCAGCGCCCGCCGCGCGAAATACCCGATCTCGGGGTCGTGGCGTTTGCCCTCCAGCTCGCCGATGACGACGACGGGGAGGACGATGCTGTGCTCCGCGAAGCGGAAGAACGCCTGGGGATCGGACAGCAGCACCGACGTGTCGAGCACGTAGGTGCGCAGGTCCTGTCCGGGCGCGCCTTCCCCGCCGTCGCGGGTGCTGCGCTGGTGAGCTGCCTGAGTCTGCTGAGTGAACGGTGCGGCCACGACCCTCTCCCGACCCGGGGATTCCCGGTGTTAGGCGAGTCGACCAGGGCCACGAGTCGCGATCCTTCACGGCCGACTCGATCGGGCACCGTGCCCGATGCCATGACCGTACGACCGCGGGAGCACGCGACGCGACTCCGACACGCGGCAGCGTCGGTTAAGCGGAGATGAATTCCGCCGCCGTGGCGAGGGCGCCGTCGAGCAGCGCCACCGTGGGCTCCCCGGTGCCGGCGTGCACGCCGAAGCGCACCCGGCCGTCGCGCACCGTCGCGGTGATCCCCGCGTCGG
>NZ_BCRA01000044.1 GCF_001552355.1 Microbacterium resistens NBRC 103078 | reverse complement strand
GACCCCGGCCCGTCTCGCGGGGTCCCGGGGCGAGACGACCGGCACCCGATGGCGGTCCAGCACGTCCAGGACGGCGTCCACCCGCTCCTCCACCCGCCGCGCCACGGCGCCGACGCCCGCCGCGGCGGTCTCGCTCACGGCGGCCGCGAGACGGCCGGCGGCCAGCGGATCGGGACTGCTCACCGCGTACGCGCGCCCGGTGGGCGCGGGGTCGGGGATCACATCGGCGAAGTAGCCCGCGGCGGACGTCCCGGCGAAGCCGCTCAGCACCGGGGCGATCCGTTCCCGGGCGGAGGGAGCGAAGCGCGCGAACCCGGTGCCCCGGCCCGCACGCAGCCACTTGTACCCGTGACCGACCACGACGTCGGCGAGCGCCCAGTCCTCCGCCACGACGCCGAAGGACTGCACGGCGTCGACGATCAGGAGTCGATCCGGCCCGAGCGCTTCCCGCAGAGCCGCCAGATCCGCCCGGTGACCGGTGCGGAAGTCCACGTGGCTGACGGCGAGCGCGGTGACGTCGTCGTCGAGGGCGTCACGGACGACGGCGGCCGTCACGACGGCATCCGCGGGGCGGATCCACCTCGGCGCCAGAGCGCCCCGCGACGCCTCAGCGGCACGGGCGAGCGCCACGGTGATGCTCGGGAACTCGGCCGTCGAACAGACGACGTGGCCCGAGAGCCCCGCGAAGGCGTGCTGCAGAGCGGGTCCGGAGGCGGAGTGGAGGGAGATGTCGTCCTCCGCGGCCCCGAGGAGCCCGGCGAGTCCGCGTCGGGCCTCCCCCTCGCGCGCCCACACGGCGGCGAGCGCCGCCGGACGGCCATCGGCCTGCCGTTCGGCGTCCGCGATCAGAGCGGTGCGGGCCGCCGGGGACAACGGGCCGAACGCGGCCCAGTTCAGGTAGCCGTCCGTGCCGGCGAAGGAGTCGACGTAGTCCTCGAGCGCACCCATCCGGCCATTCTGCCCGAGGGGGACCCGCGGTCGGGACGACCGGACGCGCGGCGTCACTTGCCGAAGCGGCGATCCCGGTCGGCGTAGTCGCGGATGGCGCGCAGGAAGTCCACCTCGCGGAGGTCCGGACCGAGCGCCTCGACGAAGTAGAACTCGCTGTGGGCGCTCTGCCAGAGGAGGAAGTCGCTCAGCCGCTGCTCGCCGCTGGTCCGGATGACGAGGTCCGGGTCCGGCTGCCCGCCCGTGTAAAGATGCTCCCCGATCATCTCCGGGGTCAGATGCGCGGCGAGGTCCTCGAGCGTACCCCCGGAGGCCTCGTGCTGCACGATGATGCTCCGCACGGCGTCCACGATCTCGTTGCGCCCGCCGTACCCGACGGCCAGGTTCACGTGGAGCCCCGTGTTCTCGCGAGTGCGCTCCTCCGCGTCGGCGAGCACGCGGGCCAACGGTTCGGGCAGGATCTCGGCACGCCCCACGTGCTTCACCCTCCAGGTCGGCTGGTGCGACAGCGAGTCGGCGAGCTCGCCGATGATCTCGATGAGGTCGGCCAGCTCCCGCGGGTCGCGCTTGAGGAGGTTGTCCGCGGAGAGGAGGTACAGCGAGACGACGCGGATCCCGAGGTCGTCGCACCACTGCAGGAACTCCCGCATCTTCGCCGCCCCGGCGCGGTGCCCGTGCGCGGCGGACTCGTAGCCGAGCTGGCGCGCCCACCGCCGGTTGCCGTCGATCATCATCGCCACGTGATGGGGCATGGTCGCCGGGTCGAGGCGACGCCGCAGTCGCCGACCGTACAACCGGTAGAGCGGTCCGCTCCCCTGTTCTGACCGTGCACTCACTCCCCTACGCTACCGCGCGCACCCCGCCTCCGCGGGGACGGTCGGCGGACCCCGTACGGGCGAGCGTCGCCTGTGAATATGTGCCGACGGCGGCATGGGCGGGCGCTTAGAGTGAACAGATGAGCAGCGCGAACCCGAACGCCGCCCCCGACCTCCCTCAGCTGCCGCTCATGGAGGCTGCGGCCACGGACGCACAGGCGGACATCAAGCCGACCTGGCGGGGCTGGATCCACGCGGGCACCTTCCCCGTCGCGATCGCCGCCGGCGTCGTCCTCATCGTGCTCGCACAGGGGGTCCCCGCCAAGTGGGCCGCGGCCGTGTTCATGGCGACGTCCCTGCTGCTGTTCGGCAACTCCGCCGTGTACCACCGGTTCAACTGGGGTCCTCGCGTGAAGGTCGTGCTCAAGCGCATCGACCACGCAAACATCCTGCTCCTGATCGCGGGGACGTACACGCCGATCGCCGTCCTCGCGCTTCCCCCGGACAAGGGGATCCTCCTGCTGTCGCTCGTCTGGAGCGGCGCGATCCTGGGGATCCTGTTCCGCGTGTTCTGGATCCACGCGCCGCGCTGGCTGTACGTCGCGCTCTACCTGCTGCTCGGGTGGGCCGCGGTGATGTACATCGTGGACCTCGTCCTCGCTAACGTCGCGATGATGGTGCTCGTGTGCGTCGGCGGCGTGCTCTACACGCTCGGCGCCGTGGTCTACGCGATGAAGCGCCCGAACCCGTCTCCCGGCCACTTCGGGTTCCACGAGATCTTCCACGTGTGCACGGTCCTGGCGTTCCTCTGCCACTGGACCGCGTGCCTGCTCATCGCGTTGGCGCCGGCGTCGCCCTCACTCGGTCTTCCCGGCTGAGCCCCGCGGTCCGTCGCCTGCGGCGTCCTCCGGATCCACCGCCTGGTCGTCCGCCGTCGTCGCCTCCACGGCCGCGTCGGCCTGCGCCTCCGCGTCCAGCTCGGCACGGACCTCCTCGCGGTAGCGCACGCGGCGGATCCGGCGCTGCATGTCCCAGATGAGGACGACGACCCCGATCACCAGGATCGCGACGATCGCGAAGCCCCAGGGCCCCGGCGTCACCAGTTCCGGGTCCACCGTCGGTGTCGGGGTCGGAGACGGCGACACCGCCGCCCGCACGAGCGCATCGATCATGTGTCCGCCCTTCCTGGCCCCACGCGTTAGCCTGGAATCCAGCCTAACGATCGGAAGACCCCACCCGTGACCACGCCCGCCCAGCTCGACGAGCGCTACGGCCGCACCCGACGCGGCAGGCTTCCCTGGATCATCGGCGGCGCCCTCGCCGCGGTCGTGATCGTCGTCGCCGGATGGATCACCGTGCGCTCCACGGCGGATCAGGTCGACGTGACCGGCACGGGATTCGAGGTGCTCGACGATCACGCCGTGACCGTCTCCTTCCAGATCACCGCTCCGCGGGATCGCGACGTGCACTGCATCGTCGAGGCCCAGGACGAGGAGTTCGGCATCGTGGGATGGCGCGTGGTCGACTACCCGGCCTCCGCGGAGCACTCACGGGCGTACACCGAGAAGGTCCCCACCGTCGCTCTCGCGACGACGAGTTTGGTTAACACCTGCTGGGTCGAATAGGCTCGTCACGATCAACGACGCCCCGGCACGGTGCCGGGGCGTCTTGCCATATCCCCGCAGGCCGTCGCCGCAGGGATCCGAATTAAGGAGTATCGCCGTGTCGAACGACGCTCAGGTCCCCTTCCTCACTCAGGACGCGTACGACCGCCTCGTCGCCGAGCTGGAGCACCTGTCCACCGTCGGCCGCGAGGAGATCGCCAAGCGCATCGAAGCGGCTCGCGAGGAGGGCGACCTCAAGGAGAACGGCGGGTACCACGCCGCCAAGGACGAGCAGGGCAAGCAGGAGGCCCGGATCCGCACCCTGGAGCAGCTGCTGAAGACCGCCAAGGTCGGCGAGGCGCCGGCCAGCCGCGGCATCGTGGAGCCCGGCACCGTCGTCACCGCCATCGTCGCGGGCGGCGAGGAGGTCTTCCTCCTCGGCAGCCGCGAGATCGCCGGCGGCACGGACCTCGACGTCTACAGCGAGGCGAGCCCGCTGGGCAGCGCCATCCAGGGCCTCAAGGTCGGCGAGAAGACCTCGTACGAGGCCCCGAACGGCCGGATGATCGACGTGGAGATCGTCAAGGTCGAGACCTTCGCCGGCTGACGCTCTCCGCGGCGCCTGCCCACACGACACCGCCCCTCTCCGATCCGGAGAGGGGCGGTGTCGTGTGCGCGGTCAGTCCGGGACGACGATCGGCTCGAAGCCTGCGGCCCGCAGCGTGTCGAGCGTGAGCTCGGAGTGCTCGGGGCCCCGCGTCTCCACGCTGAGCTCCAGGATGACGTCGCTGATCTGCAGTCCGTGTCCGTGGCGGGTGTGCATGGCCTCGATGACGTTCGCGCCGGCCTGCGCGATGAGCTCCGACACGCGCGCGAGCTGTCCCGGCCGGTCCGGAAGGGGGATCCGGATCGTGAGGTAGCGGCCCGAGGCCGCAAGGCCGTGGGAGACGATCCGCTGCAGCAGGAGGGGGTCGATGTTGCCGCCGGACAGGACGGAGACCGTCGTCCCGGTGCCCGTCACCTTGCCGGCCAGGATCGCCGCGACGCCGACGGCCCCCGCAGGCTCCACGACGACCTTCGCCTGCTCCAGCAGGACCAGCAGCGCGCGGGCGATGTCGTCGTCGCTGACGGTGACGACCTCGTCCACGAGCTCCCGGGCGATCTCGAACGGCACGTCGCCGGGCTTGGCCACGAGGATCCCGTCCGCGATCGTCGGGCGGGTGACGATCTCGACGGGCTCCCCCGCTCCGAGGGAGGGCGGCATGGCGGCGGCGTTCTCCGCCTGCACGCCGATGACGCGCACGATGCGACCCGCCCGCGCCGCCGACGCCTTGACGGCCGCGGCGACGCCCGCGATCAGGCCGCCCCCGCCGATGCCCATGATGACGGTGTCGACCTCCGGGACGTCCGCCACGATCTCCAGCCCGAGAGTGCCCTGCCCGATGACCACGTCGCGGTGGTCGAAGGGGTGGATGAGGACCGCGCCGGTGCGTTCGGCGAACTCCGCGGCCAGCCGCAGCGAGGTCGCCACGGTCTCGCCCTCCAGCACCACGTCGGCGCCGTAGCCGCGCGTGGCCAGGAGCTTGGGCACCGGGACGCCGATCGGCATGAAGATCGTCGCGCGGATGCCCAGGGCCTGCGCGGCGAGCGCGACGCCCTGCGCGTGGTTCCCGGCCGATGCGGCCACGACCCCGCGTGCCCGCTCCTCGGCGGTGAGCCGTGACAGGCGGTGCACGGCGCCGCGGATCTTGAACGACCCGGTCCGCTGCAGGTTCTCCATCTTCAGCAGGACGGGCGACCCCAGGACGTCTCCGACGGCGCGCGACGGCAGCGTCGGCGTGTGCGTGACCACGCCGTCCAGTCCGCGCGCGGCCTCCTCGATCTCCGCCAGGGACGGTACCGCGGTCGGGGTCGATCCGGGCCGGGGATCCGTGTGGTCGTTCTGCACCGTGTGCTCGCTCCTCGTCGTCGTGGTCGGGTCCGCGGGGGTCATCGGGCCTCCCCGCTGCGTGGTCGTCGTGGGGCGGGGACGGTCCGCCAGATGTAGTCGCCGTGCGGATCGGCGCCGGTGCGCCAGGCGCCGCTCGCGATCGTCACCGCCGCGACGTTCGCGAACGCGGCGAGGGGCACGGCGAACAGAGCGCCGGGGATCCCGGCGATCATCGCACCGCCGGCCACGACGAGGACGACGGCGAGCGGATGCACCTTGACGGCCGAGCCCATGAGGATCGGCTGGAGCACGTGTCCCTCCAGCTGCTGGACGCCGAGGACCACCACGAGCATCCACAGGGCGATCCATGGCCCGTTGTAGACGAGGGCCAGGAACACCGCGAGGGCCCCGGTGACGACGGCCCCGACGATCGGGATGAAGGAGCCGAGGAACACCAGGACCGCCACGGGCACGGCCAGCGGCACCCCGAGCAGGAAGGCGCCCAGCCCGATGCCGGTGGCGTCGATCGTCGCCACCAGCAGCTGGGTCCGCGCGTAGTTCATCACCGTCGCCCAGCCGTTGCGTGCGGCGGCGTCCGCGGCGGGACGCCCGGCCTTCGGGAAGAGCTTGAGCGTCCAGCGCCAGATCCCGGCGCCGTCCGCGAGGAGGCAGATGAGGATGAACAGCGCGAGCACCGCGCCGGTCGCGACGTGCCCGAAGGTCGTGCCGATGGCCAGGGCGCCGGACCACAACGCCTCGCCCTGCTCCTGCAGCAGGGCCATGCCCTGGTCGATGTACGCCTCGATCTGCGCGGCGGACAGGTGGAAGGGCCCCTCGATGAGGAAGGTCCGCAGATCCTCCACGGCCGTCGCGGTGCGGGCCTGGACCTCTCCCCACTGCTGGCGGATCTGCCAGATCGCCAGCCACAGCAGACCCACGACGATGACCAGGGTGCCGACGAGCGACACGGTCACCGCGAGCCAGCGCGGGAACCGCTTCCGCAGCATCCACGCGAACGCCGGCCACAGCAGAGCGGTCACGAGGATGGCGACCATCAACGGGATCACCAGGAGCTTCAGGAGCATGATGAGCCAGATCAGCACTCCCGCGGCGGCCGCGATCACCAGGAACCGCCACGAGTACGCGGTGGCGATGCGCAGACCGGAGGGAAGTCCCTGGTCCACCTCGCCGGACACGGTGCGATTCTGGAGCAGCTCGCGCAGGCGCTGACGGCCTGTCTCGTTCGAACGCCGGTCGCTCATCCGCCAAGTCTACGGGCAGGGCCCGGCTCGTGCGGGCGTGCACGACCACATGCGCCGGGCCCCGCGGCGGTGTCGGAGCCGGCGGGTACGCTGGCCCGCGTGACCGACACCCTCAGCTCCGCCGAGGCCCGGCGCGTCGCCCTCGGCGCGCAGGGTCTGTCCCGACGACGTCCCGCATCCCCGCAGGCACGCCACCTGCACACGGCGATGCAGCGCATGGGGGTGCTGCAGATCGACTCGGTCAACGTCTTCGCCCGGTCGCACTACCTGCCCCTGTTCTCCCGCCTCGGCGCGTACGATCCCGCCGTCCTGGACCGTGCGTTCCTGCGCCCCTCGTCCCGGTACGTCGAGTACCTGGCGCACGAGGCGACCTTCGTCCCTGCGGACGACTGGGCCCTGTGGCGCTTCCGGATGGACGACTTCCGCGCGAAGTACGGCGGCGACGCCTACCGGGGGTCTCCGCGCACGCTGGACGCGGTGCGCGCCGAGCTCCGCGAGCGCGGCCCCTCCCGACCGGCCGACATCCGCGGGGAGGCACCGCGTCCCCGCGGGCCCTGGTGGGACTGGGACGAGGTCAAGCACGCCCTGGAGTTCCTCTGGCGCGTCGGTGAGGTCGCGATCGCCGGGCGCGTGGGTTTCGAGCGGCGCTACGCACTGGCCGAGGACGTGATCCCCGCCGAGGTCCGCGCCCGGGAGATCCCCCGGGAGGACGCCGTGCGCGAGCTCGTGCGTCGGGCCGTCCGCGCGCACGGAGTGGGCACGGCCGCCGACATCGCCGACTACTATCGCCTCCGGGACCGGCCGCTGGTGCAGCGGTCGCTGCGGGATCTCGAGGACGCCGGCGAGGTGCGTCCGGTGCGGGTCCGGGGATGGGAGCGCGGCGGACGCGCGCTGCCGGCGTGGATCCACGCGGAGGCGGTCCTCCCCCGTCGCATCGACGCGACGGCCCTGCTGACCCCGTTCGACCCCGTGGTGTGGTTCCGCGAGCGTGCCCTGCGGGCGTTCGAACTGGACTATCGGATCGAGATCTACACCCCGGCCCACAAACGCCGTTACGGCTACTACTCCCTCCCCGTGCTCGTCGGGGACCGGATCGCCGCGCGGGTGGACCTCAAGGCCGAGCGCGCGACCGAGACCCTGCGCGTGCAGTCGGCCTGGTGGGAGCCGCAGGCCCGCCCCGCGGAGGACGCGCCCCGCATCGCCGAGGAGCTGCGTCTCGCCGCCGCCTGGCAGCGGCTCGCTCACCTGTCGGTCTCGCACTGGGGCGACGCGAGCGACGACCTCGCGGATGCGCTCCGCGTCGGCGGCACGGTCTCTCGCCACGCCGTCGATCGACGCCCCCTGCACTCGAGCGGGGCGCCCTCGGGATCCCCGACGGCGCCCGAGGACCGAGAGCCCGATGACGCGGCGCGCGAGGTCGGCGACGCGGACGAGACGGAGCCCGCGGCGTGACGTCCGCCCCGGCTCGGTCCCGCCGAGGGCGGCTCGTCGCGATCGCTCTGACGCTCCTGGTGCTGGTTGGCGGGGGCGCGCTCTGGTGGTCGGTCTCCCGTCCGCCCGCATCGGCGGCGGACACCGCGCTGGCGGTGTTCCGCGCGATCGCGGACGGAGACGCGGACGCGGTCAGGGCCTTCGGCGGCGAGGTCGACGAGCGTGCCGCGGACGCGCTGGAGGCCGCGCGCGAGCGTCCGAGCGCGCCCCGCGTCCTCACCGCGTCGGAGCGCGGGGACGAGGCGCGGGTCCGCGTGTCCTTCACGCTGGACGGCCGGGAGCACGAGACGGACGCGCGGCTCGAACGTCGGGACGGCACGTGGAGGCTGACGGACGCGCCCGTCGGCGGGCTGCTCGTGTCCCGCCTCTGGGGCGGCGCCCGGATCGGCACGACGCCGCTCGGCGAGGCCGATGATCCGGTGGCGCTGCTTCCCGGCGTGTACGACGTGGCCTCGGCGCCCGCCTCCCTCGTGTCGGGCGAGGCGCGCGCGGTGGTGCTCCCCGGTGAGGAGGCCGCCGTCTCCCTGCGCCCGCGGCTCACCGAGGAGGGCGTCGCGAGCGCCCGTGCGCAGCTCGAGGACTATCTGACCGGCTGCACGCAGACGGCGTCCGCCGGGTCCCCGCCCGAGCACTGCGGGATCCGGGTGCCCTGGGCCGCCGACCTGTCGACGCTGGATCGCCTGAGCTTCCGCATCGAACGGATGCCGGCGCTGGAACTGGACCCGCCGTCGTTCTCCGCCACCGGCGGCGTCCTCGTCGCGACCGCCGAGGGGACGGACCGCGCCGGGTCTGCGGCGTCGGTCACCTACCGGACGGACGCATGGAACGTCTACGGCGACGTCCGTGTGGACGCAGAAGTGATCCGGCTCGCCGTGCGCTGAGCCGATCACGCGGCTCGGAACGCCTCCGGGGAGACGCGCAGAGGTCCCGCGCCCTCTTCGGACGCGGGACCTCTCGCGGGCGGTTCTCGCCTCAGAACTGGACGCGCGGCGGCTCGGCGATCGCGGCGCCGTCCACGACCTCGAAGAACTCCCGTTCGGAGAATCCGAGGTTCCGTGCGAACAGGTTGTTCGGGAAGACCTTGATCTTCGTGTTCAGCTCGCGGACGCCGCCGTTGTAGAAGCGGCGCGATGCCTGCACCTTGTCCTCGGTGTCGACGAGGGCGTGCTGGACCTGCAGGAAGTTCTGGCTGGCCTGGAGCTGCGGGTACGCCTCGGCGACCGCGAACAGGCTCTTCAGGGCCTGCTGGAGGTGTCCTTCCGCGACCCCCGCCTCCGCCGGGCCGTTCGCCGAGAGCGTCTCGGCGCGCGCGCGGGTGACGTTCTCGAACACGGCCTTCTCGTGCGCGGCGTACCCCTTCACCGTCTCGATGAGGTTGGGGATGAGGTCGGCGCGCCTCTTGAGCTGCACGGTGATGTCGCTCCAGGCCTCGTCCACGCGGACGTTGAGCTGCACGAGCGAGTTGTACGTCGACCACAGGTAGATGCCGACGACGACGGCCAGGACGATGATCACACCGACGACGATGAATACCGGAATGAGCCCTTCCATGGATCCCGGCCCCCCTTTCAGCTCTTTCGGCCCATCCTATCCCCGCGGCCCCGAGCGCCCGCTGGACGCCGATGTGGTCAGTCGCCGAGCACCCGCGTCAGGTAGGCGTTCCCGAAGCGCCGCCTCGGGTCGAGCCGGTCGCGGAGCGCGACGAAGTCGTCGAAGCGCGGGTAACGCTCCCGGAGCGCGTCGCGGTCCAGACCGTGGAGCTTGCCCCAGTGCGGGCGTCCGCCGTGGTCCAGGCAGATCCGCTCGACGGCGTCGAAGTACTCCCGCGGGTCGTGCCGCCAGTACCGGTGGACGGCGATGTATGCGCTGTCGCGGCCGTGCGCGGTCGACAGCCACCGGTCGTCGGCCGCGGCGAAGCGCACCTCGACGGGGAACTCGATCCGCCATCCGCGCCGTGCGATGAGGGCGCGGATCTCCTCGAAGGCGGGTACCACCTGGTCTTTCGGGAGGGCGTACTCCATCTCCCGGAAGCGCACGGTGCGCCGCTGCGTGAGCACGCGGTGGGAGAGGTCCGTGTACTCGCGGTTCCCGGTCAGTCTCACCGCGAGACGGTTGAACGGCGCAGTGATCGGCGACGCCACGACGCCGGCGGCGCACACGAGCCGGTAGACCCCGTTGGACAGCAGCGTCTCGTCCACCCACCGGCCGACCGGCGGCAGCGGATGGCGCACCGCCGATTCGGGAAGCCGCTCGGTCGTCTTCGTGAGCGCCACGTCCGTGTGCGGGAACCAGTAGAACTCGAAGTGGTCGGCGGCCGCCGCGAGCTCGTGCACGCGCTCCAGCGTCTCCTCCAGCGGCGCCGGCGCGTCGACGGCGTGCATCACGAACGCGGGGACGCACTGGAGGGTGACCTCGACGAGCACCCCGAGTGCGCCCAGGCCCAGGGCGATCGCGGGCAGGAGCTCGGGCTGATGCTCCTCGTCGACGCGCAGGAACTCCCCCGAGGCGGTGATGAGCGTCGCCCCGACGACCTGGGTCGCGAGCCCGCCGAACCCTGTCCCCGTGCCGTGCGTGCCGGTCGAGATCGCCCCCGAGATCGACTGCCGGTCGATGTCGCCGAGGTTCTCCATCGCGAGCCCGTACGGGGCGAGGAGCCGCGGGATCCGGTGCAGCCGGGTTCCGGCGAGGAGCGTCACCCGGCGCCGGGCCTCGTCGACGGCGGTCACGCCCTGGAGGTCGTCCAGCTCGAGCAGGACGTCCGGGCCGACGGCGATGCCGGTGAAGCTGTGACCGGCGCCGACGGCCTTCACCCGCAGGCCCTGGCGGGCCGCGGCGACGACCGCGCGCTGCACGCCCTCGGGCGTGCGGGGACGCTCGACCCGCACGGGACGGACGGACGCGGTCCGCCCCCAGTTCTGCCAGATCCCGCCGGGACGTGTCACAGGAACGCCTTTCCCTCGCCGCGATAGGTGGGCAGTTCGTCGACGACGCGATCGCCGTCAACGAGGTGGTACCGGTCGAGGCGCTCGGAGGCCTCTCCGCTCTTGGCGTGACGGAACCACACCCGGTCCCCGGCGCGGAGCTCCGCCGCCGCCGGCCCCTGGAGGGGTGTCTGCACCTCTCCCGCGGCCTCCCTCGTCATCGTGCGCAGCCCCTCGGGCCAGACCGCCCGCGGCTGGCGCGACGCGAGCGCGGGTCCCGACGCGATCCACCCGCCGCCCAGGACCGTGGCGATGTCCGGCGCCGGCCGACGGACGACGTCGAACGCGATCGCCGCGGCGGGAGCCGGATCGAAGGCCCGGTAGCCGTCGAAGAGATGGCCCGCGAGGAGTCCGCTTCCCGCCGTGATCTCGCTGAGCGCGTCGTCGGCGCCGGAGAACTCGAGCGACCCGGTGCCGCCGCCGGTGACGAACTCCAGCGGCACGAGGGAGCGCACGGCGTCGGCGATCGCGGTGCGGCGGACCCGGAGCTCCTGTCGCGACCGCGCCTGCACCGAGCGGATCAGCGCGTCGCCGCTGCCGGTGTCGTCGCCCTGGCCGGCGATCTGCGCCTCGTACATCTGCAGGCCGACGAGGCGGAACCCGTCCCTCTCGGCGACCGCCCGCGCGAACCGCAGGGTCTCGTCCGGATGATGCAGCGGCGAACGGCGGACGCCGACATGGCCGAGGGCGGCCGTCCGCCAGGACGCGTCCACGTCGATCGCGACGCGGACCGGCGGACGCCCGCGCGGCGGGGCGACCGCATCGATGAGATCGAGATGCTCGACCGCGTCGACCATGAGCGTGATGCGCGAGGCCGCCTGCTCGTCCGCCAGCAGGCGGGCCAGCGCCGTCCGGTCGACCGTCGGGTACGCGACGACGATGTCGTCGTGCTCCTCGGCGAGCCACAGCGCCTCGGGGAGAGTGAAGGCGAGCAGCCCGCGGTAGCCGGGGACCCGCAGTGCCGCATCGATCACAGCGCGGACCCGGACCGACTTCGTCGCGACCCGGATCGGTCGTCCTGCCACACGCGCGACCATGTCGAGGGCGTTGTACCGGAGCGCGGCGAGATCGATCACGCCCACGGGCGCGGGCAGGTGCGCCGTCGCCGCGGTCAGTCGCGGCCACCAGGAGGCCGGGTCGTGCCACGGCGGACGAGCGGGGCGCGGCGCCGGAGAGCCGACTCGGTCACCGATGAGGTCGAGCACTCCCCCACCATAACGGCCTTCCGGTCGGGGCCGCGCCGGGCACGGACGCACCGAGCGGCGGCGGCTAGGCTCGGAGGGCCGTCCGTCGCGGACGCCCCCGTAGCCCAACGGCAGAGGCAGGCGACTTAAACTCGCTTCAGTCTGGGTTCGAATCCCAGCGGGGGCACATGAGAGGTCCCCGCCCCCGTCGCACCTCGGCCCTCGCTCCACTGCTCGCCCCCGTCGTGCTGCTCGCCGTGATGTGGGCCGTTCAGATCGCCGACGCGGTGCTTCCGGGCAGCTTCACGGTGTGGGGGCTGCGGTCCTGGGACCCGAGCGGCCTGCCCGGCATCGTCGTCGGGCCGCTGCTGCACGCGGGCTGGGCGCATCTCATCGGCAACAGCCTGCCGTTCCTCGTTCTCGGCGCGCTCGTGGCGGTGGAGGGGGCCGGCCGGTTCTGGCTCGTGACCGTCGTCGTGGCCGTCGTCGGCGGTGCCGGGACCTGGCTGCTGACCCCGCCGGGAACCGTGACCGTGGGTGCGTCAGGACTGGTCTTCGGCTTCTTCGCCTACGTGCTCTGTCGCGTCCTCGTCGCCCGGTCCATGGGGCATCGGATCGCCTATGCTCTCGTCGCGCTCGTCGTCATGGCGTTGTACGGGGGCTCCATGCTCGCGGGCATCGTCGCGGTGCCCGCCGGAGTCTCGTGGCAGGCGCACCTGTTCGGGGCGATCGGCGGCATCGTCGCCGCCCTGCTCACCCGACCGCGACGCACGAGTCCCACCCCCTGACACGGGGAACGCCCCGGTCCTCGCGGGTCCCGGGGCGTTCTCCGTCAGGCGGTCAGCTCGCAGCCGCCTCGGCCTTCTTCGGCGCGGACTTCTTCGCCGGAGCCTTCTTCACGGGCTTCGCCTCATCCGCCGGCTTCGCCTCGTCCGCGGGCTTCGCCGGCGTCGCGGCCTTCGCCGGTGCCTTCTTCGCGGGCGCCGCCTTCTCCGCCGCCGGGGCCGCCGCCTTGGGCGTGGCCGAGGGCGCCGCGTCCGCGGCCGGGCGCGGCCGCGCCGCGAACTCCTCGAACACGTAGCGCGGGTTCTGCACCGTCTCGAGGTTCACGAGGTCGCGACCGAGCCACAGGTTGTGCCACCAGCCCCACAGCACGCGCCACTTGCGCTCCCACGAGGGGATCGCCAGACCGTGGTATCCGCGGTGCGCGACCCAGGCCACGAAGCCCTTCAGCGCGATCTTGCCGGACTGGAAGACGCCGTTGTACAGACCGAGACCGGCCACGGCGCCCAGGTTCTTGTGGACGTACTGCTTGGTCTCCTCACCGCGCAGGACGGCGACGAGGTTCTTCGCGAGCAGCTTGGCCTGACGGACCGCGTGCTGGGCGTTGGGCACGCAGTAACCGCCCACGCCGCCGCCGGTCAGATCCGGCACGGCCGAGACGTCGCCCGCGGCCCACGCACCCTCGACGGCCTCCTCCTCGGTGCCGACGCGCAGGTCGGCACGCGTGCGGATGCGGCCGCGCTCCTCGACGGGGAGGTCCCCGCCGCGGACGACCGTCGGGTTCGCCATCACACCGGCGGTCCACACGATGAGGTCCGTCGGGATCACCTCGCCGGTGGAGAGCTCGACGTTGCCGTCGATCGCACCGGTCACCTGGGTGTCGAGGTGCACGTTCGCGCCGCGCCTGGCGAGATCCTTGAGCACCCACTCGCTCGTCTTCAGCGACACCTCCGGCATGATCCGGCCCATCGCCTCGATGAGGTGGAAGTGCGTGTCCTCGAACGAGATCTGCGGGTACTTCGACACCAGGGCGGACGAGAGCGAGCGCAGCTCCGCGAACACCTCGATGCCGGCGAAGCCGCCGCCCACGACGACCACGCTGAGCAGGCGGTCCCGCTCGGGGCCGGCCGGGAGGGACGCGGCCTTGTCGAAGTTCGACATCAGCTTGTCGCGGATCGCGACGGCCTCCTCGATCGTCTTCAGGCCGATCGCGTTGTCCGCGATGCCCGGGATCGGGAAGGTGCGCGACACCGCGCCGGCGGTGACCACGATGTGGTCGTACGCGAACTCGTACGGCTCGCCGGCGGGCGGCGTGATGGTCGCGACCTTGTTGGCGTGATCGATGCCGGTGACCTTGGCGGTGACGACGTGGGTCCGCTTGAGGTGGCGACGGTGTGCGACGACCGAGTGGCGCGCCTCGATCGAGCCCGCGGCGACCTCCGGCAGGAAGGGCTGGTAGGTCATGTAGGGCAGCGGGTCGACCATCGTGACCTCGGCCTCGCCCTTGCGCAGGTGCTTCTCCAGCTTCCAGGCGGTGTAGAACCCCGCATAACCTCCGCCGACAATCAGGATCTTGGGCACAGAAGAATTCTTCGCCACAGGGGGACAACTCCTCGTCGTCGTCAGGGACTTGGCGTGCGTCGGGCGCGCGCCGATCGGATGCGCCGGGCAGCTGCGGTGACGCCAAGCCCGATAAGAATACCAGGCAGAGTGACCGCGATGAGCGGCAGGGTACCGTACAGCAGCGAATCGGCGCTGGGGATCAGCGGGGAACCGGGCACGGTGGGCGGTTCGGCGGCCTCCAGCGGCGGGATGCTCACCGGCGCGCTGGTCGGCTGCGGGACCTCCGGAGCCTCGCCGCGCCGGTGCAGCCGGATCCACTCCGTCAGCTCGTCCTTCGGGCTCGTGTCCACGGGGTCCACGGCCGCGTTCACAGCCGCCTCGGCGTCGACGAGACCGTACCCGTACAGCGGGTCGGGCCGCTGCGTGGCGGCCGGCGCCGGACGGGCCGTGCGGGTGATCCGGTTGATCACGTCGCCGGCGTCGAGGTCCGGGTGCGCGGCGCGGACCAGGGCGGCGATCCCCGCGACGATCGGTGCCGCGCCGCTGGTGCCGTTCCACGACTTGACCTCGCCGTCGGCGGCGATGCCGAGCAGCCCCTCGCTCGGCGCGGACACGCCGATCGTGATGCCCTGCGTCGAGGCGGAGCGGCTCGCCATCCCGTGCTGGTCCACGCCGCCGACCGTGAGCACGCCCGGGATCGTCGCCGGGGCGCCGACCTGCGTCGTCCCGCTGCCGCGGTTGCCGGCGGCCACGACGACGACCACGTCGTGCTCGTAGGCGTAGAGGAAGGCCTCGTCCCAGCTCGGGTCCCAGTCGAGCGTGTTGGTCGTGAAGGACAGGTTGATGACGTCCGCGCCGTGGTCCACGGCCCACACCATCGCATCGGCGACCTGCTTCGCGAACGGCACCGGCGCCGAGGAGCCGAATCCGAGAGAGATCGAGAGCAGGTCGGCCTCGGGCGCCACGCCGATCATCCCGCTGCCGTCGGCCTTCGGGCGCGCGGCGGCCAGCGACGCCACGAACGAACCGTGATCGCTGTCCAGCGGCCCCACCGGCGTTCGTCCGTCGGGACTGCCGAGGTCCGAGACGTCGGTGCCGTCCTTGACCGCGGCATCGAAGGCGGGTCCGCGGGCGACACCGGTGTCGATCACCGCGATCGTCACGCCCGCGCCGCGGGTGACCGCCCAGGCGTCCCGGATCTTCGCCCCGTCCAGCCAGTACTCGGCGGTCTGCACCGGGTCCGGCGTCGGGGTGGGCGTCGGGCTCGGGCTCGGCGTGGTCGCGATGAGCAGGGTGGACGCGGCGACCACGATGGCCGCCAGCGTCGTGCGCAGCAGGACCCGCGCTCCCCCCGTCGCGTTCATGGCGTCCTGGTCACTCCCCCGCAGGACCGGTTCCCGCGGCTGCGGGCTCATCGCACTCGCAGCGCTGCGGCGACCACCGCGAGCGCCGCAGCGCCTCGTCGCCGAGCGGGTTCACGCCGGGGCCCGCCGCGAGGGCATGACCGGCGAGGGCGTGCAGGCACTTCACGCGTGTGGGCATCCCACCCGCCGAGACACCCGCGATCTCCGGGACCTCGCCGTACTGCGCACGGTCGGCGAGGTAGGAGTCATGCGCGCGACGGTAGGCGTCCGCGACCCCCTCGTCGTCCAGCATCGCGGCGATCTCGGGCATCACCTGGCCCGCCTCGAGCGCCGACATGGCGGCGGTGGCAACGGGATGCGTGAGGTAGTAGAACGTCGGGAACGGGGTGCCGTCCGCCAGGCGCGGGGACGTCGCGACCACCGTCGGGTTGCCGCACACGCAGCGCGCGGCGATGCCGACGACCCCGCGCGCGGCGCGACCGAGCTGTGCGGAGACGACGGCGATCTCGGCGTCCGTGGGCGGAGCGAAGGCGGGGGCGGTCACCCCTCCAGCGTACGGGAGGCGGCTGTGATCTCCGTGAGGACCGCCGGGCTCCGAAGGGCTCAGGGGGCCGGGGTCTGGTCGCCCTCCGCGGGCTCCCCGGACGAGCCCGCGGGGGCTTCGGTCGCGGTCCGGGCCAGGCCCGCCGCGGTGAGCGAGCGCAGCAGCTGCGGCGCCCAGTCCGAGGGCTTCTCCTCGATCGTGTCGCTGACGGGCTCGGGGTCGCGCGGAACCGCCGCGGGATCCAGGTCGTCGTCCACGAGGTAGACGACCTCGCCCGGACGGAAGTAGTAGAGGCGCTCGCGCGCCTGCGTGGTGATGTAGGCCGGATCGTTCCATCGCTCGCGTTCGAGCTCGAGCTCGGCGATCCGGTCCTTGCTGACCTGCACGGACTGCTCGAGCGCGGCGATCTTCTGTCGCTGGTCGAGGTACGTCCCGAGGGTCGGCACGAGCACCCAGGCCCCCAGGATCACCAGCGACAGCATGATGACCATGAAGCCGGACAGCCGGATCCCGCCCACCCAGCCGCGCGCGTCGATCCCGGCGGCGCTGGAGCGGCGTCCCGCCCGAGCCGCAGCCTGCGGGCTGCGCCGCTCCGGGGACGCCGAAGGGGGAGCCGGCCGTCGTGCCATGACTCCCCCTTCGTCGAGATCCGTGCGGGTCGGAGACCCTCGTCCGTTCGCGGCCCCGATCAGGCCGTGAAGCGCGGGAAGGCGGATCGCCCGGCGAACACCGCGGCGTCGCCCAGCTCCTCCTCGATGCGCAGAAGCTGATTGTACTTCGCCACCCGCTCGCTCCGGGCAGGCGCACCGGCCTTGATCTGGCCCGCGTTGGTGGCGACCACGAGGTCCGCGATCGTGGTGTCCTCCGTCTCGCCGGAGCGGTGCGAGAGCATCGCCGTGTAGCCGGAGCGCTGCGCCAGGCTGACCGCGTCGAGGGTCTCGGTGAGCGTGCCGATCTGGTTGACCTTCACGAGCAGCGAGTTCGCGACGCCGCGCGAGATGCCGTCCGCCAAGCGCTGCGGGTTGGTGACGAAGAGGTCGTCGCCGACGAGCTGCACCTTGGTGCCCAGGGCGTCGGTGAGGGCCTTCCAGTTGTCCCAGTCGTCCTCGGCGAGCGCGTCCTCGATCGTGACGATCGGGTAGTCGTTCACCAGGCCGACGTAGTACTCGGTGAGGGCCGCGGCGTCCCAGTCCTTGTTGTCGAGGCGGTACACGCCGTCGGCGAAGAACTCGGTGGCCGCGACGTCCAGGCCGAGCGCGATGTCGGTGCCCGGGGTGAAGCCGGCCTTCTCGATGGCCTTGACGAGGAAGTCCAGCCCCTCGCGGTTGCTGGGCAGATCCGGGGCGAAGCCGCCCTCGTCGCCGAGCCCGGTGGCGTATCCGGCGGCCTTCAGCTCGGCCTTCAGCACGTGGTACGTCTCCACGCCCCAGCGCAGCGACTCGGCGTACGTCTCGGCGCCGATCGGGGCGAGGAAGAACTCCTGCATGTCGATGCCGTTGTCGGCGTGCTCTCCGCCGTTGATGACGTTGAACAGCGGCACCGGCAGCACGTGCGCGTTCGGGCCGCCGAGGTAGCGGAACAGCGGGAGGTCCGCGGAGTCGGCCGCCGCCTTCGCCACGGCGAGGCTCACGCCCAGGATGGCGTTGGCGCCGACACGCTTCTTGTTGTCGGTGCCGTCGACCTCGATGAGGATCTCGTCGACGATGCGCTGCTCGCTCGCCTCGACGCCCTCGATGGCGGGGCCCAGCTCGTCGATGACGGCCTCGACCGCCTTCTGCACGCCCTTGCCCGCGTAGCGGCCCTTGTCGCCGTCGCGCAGCTCGTACGCCTCGAAGGCGCCGGTCGATGCACCCGAGGGGACGGCGGCGCGCTGCACGATGCCGTCATCGAGGAGCACCTCCACCTCGACGGTCGGGTTGCCGCGTGAGTCGAGAATCTCGCGTGCGCCTACAGCCTCGATCAGTGCCACGGGTGTGCTCCTTGCTCGCAGGGGTGGAAGGGGGTGGAGCGGCGTCGGTCCGTGGGCCAGTCTAGCGACGCCGTGCCGATCCGAACGGCGAGGACGCGGATCAGAGGACGAGGGCGATCGCGACCCCGTCCCATCCCTTCATCCCCACCGTCTGCAGCGCCGTGGCGTCGAAGCGGGGGTCCTCGCCCAGCATGATCAGCCCCTCCCGGGTCCCCACGACCTTGGGGTCCGCGCTGTCGGGGTCGACGATGTCCCCGTCCCGGCCGATGTTGTCGAGGACCACGACGGTGCCGGGACGGCCGAGCCGGGCGGCCCAGTCCAGGTACAGCGTGTTGGACTCCTTGTCCGCGTCGATGAACACCAGGTCGAACGGCTCCTCCCGGATCAGCGTGGGGAGCACGTCCGCGCCCCGTCCGATCCGGATGTCCACGACGCCCCCGACGCCGGCCGCGTCGATGCTGGTGCGGGCGACGCGCGCGTTGCCCGGCTCGGCCTCGATCGTGACGACCCGCCCGCCGTCTCCGACCGCCCTGGCCATCCAGATGGTCGAATAGCCGCCCAGCGTGCCGATCTCCAGGACCCGTCGCGCCCCGCTCATCCGGACGAGGAGACCGAGGAGCTTTCCGGACACCGGTGCGACCTCGATCGCGGGCATGCCCGCCGCCTGCTGCGCGGCGAGGGCGGCCTCCAGGGCGGGGTCGTTCCCGACGAGGGTGTCGGCGAGGAAGTCGTCGGCGGCGCGCCAGTTCTGCGGAGTGGGTTCCATATGCTCAGCCAACTGCGCCGCTCCCCCGCCGGTCAAGCCTCTCGGTTCGGGGCGCTGCCCGGTGTTCCGGGGTCCACGGCGGCGTCCCGGGGCCCCGGAACGGACCCCGAAACCCTCGCCGGGGCGAGGGACGGCTGTCGGCGGAACTGCCCGGTGACCGCGAGGACCACGATCACCAGCGCGCAGACGATCCAGCCGGCGACGCCGAGCGGACCCGCCAGCGCCATGTCGAACGTCGTGCCGGCGAGGAAGAACCACCCGATCATCGCGCCCGAGGCGTTCAGCGCGCCGTGCGCGAACACCGCCGGCCACACCGAGGCGGAGCGCAGGCGCAGCCACCCCAGCAGGACGCCCCACGCGACGGCGCCGCCGATCATGAACAGCACGCCCGTGAGGTCCGTGCGACCGAAGTTGTACCCGAGCAGCACCACCGGGGCGTGCCAGAGACCCCAGACCACCCCGCTGACCAGCAGCGCCGGCCACGTGCCGTACCTCCGCAGCGCGGGAACGAGGAAGCCGCGCCAGCCGAGCTCCTCGCCGAAGGCGACGAGCGCGTTGATCGTCGCGGCGGCGATCGGGACGGACAGCAGCTGCGAGAGGATGACGACGATGGGCGGCGGGAGCGGCGTGCCCTCCGGCACCGAGGCTTCCAGGACCTGCGCGAACCCGGAGAATCCGGCGAGGTCGAGCTGCACCCAGCCGCACGCGGCCGCGACCGCGACCGAGGCGGCGACGAGCAGGATCGGCGCGAAGAGCGCGATCACGCTCAGCCAGACGACCCGCTTGGCGGGGCGCAGCGGCCACATCCCGAGGAACCGCAGACGCTCCCCGCGCGGCACCGGGCGCAGGATCAGCATCACGAGCACGACGGCGATCGCGGGCGTGAACATCATGAGCGACGCGAGGGGGCCGAACATCGGGCTCGCCAGCCCGTCGCCCAGCCACAGCGGGAGCGCGACGAGCCAGGCCAGCCCCAGCGCCAGCACGAGGAACGCGAGGGTCGGACCCAGGCCGACCCGGAACGGCTCCCTCGGCCCGCCGCTCGCGGGAACGGGCCCGGGGGCGCCGGGCGCCGCGGGAACGGGCGGGTCGGGAACGGGCGGATTCGTCATGCGGACTCCCTCTCGTCGGTGCTCATGTCTCATCGGTGCTCACGTCTCATCGGTGCTCACGTCTCATCGGTGCGCGGCACTCTCTCCCCGCGCCCTTCCGGCCCCGGGCTCTTCGCGGCCCGCAGGGTCTCCAGTACGGCGGCCGCCTCCCGTGCCCCGTCGACCGTGACCACGAACACGGTCCCGCCGACGCGGGTGACCTGCAGCGCCTCGCCCGCGCGCAGCACCACCCCGCGGCGACCGTCCATGGCCAGCCGCCATCCCCACCCGCCGAACTCGGCGAACGGGTTGAGGGGCACGACCTCCACCCGCGCGATGTCGGCGATCGGGATCCGCGTGTCGGGCCAGCCCACCACCGACCGGACCCGGAGGCCGTCGGCGTTGACCCGCACGCGGAAGGCGAAGCCGGACCCCGCAGCCACGAGGACGAGAAGCGTCGCGACGACCATGATCGCCGCGGGCCACCATTCACCGGTGTCCGCGGCGGTCGCCACGATGAAGGCCGTCAGCCCGGCCATCAGCAGCACCGCGACCCCGACGACCACCTGCCCCGCCCTCGCCATCGACGCGGAGCCGAACCAGACGACGCGCTCTCCGGCGCCGAGCGGCACGGTCCCGGGATCGGCGGGGCGGGGCTGCGCAGGCACCACCTTCGGCTGCAGGAACCAGCCGATCACCGCGACGACAGCGAGGATCCCGAACCCCGCGAACGTCCACGGCATGATCTCCGGCGCGTCCGCGGCGTCGTCCAATCCGCGCTGCACGCCCGCCGTCACGAGCGACAGCACGCCCATGAACACGCTCAGGCCGAGGTTCATGGCGCCGAGGAAGCGGGCGGTGACCGACCACTGAGGCTGACCCGTCCGATCCGAGACCACACCGCCCCCGCCGGACAGCATCGCGGGCGGCAGGCGGTGCGCGAACAGGGCGGTCGCCGCGAACAGGAGCACCAGGGCGATGCCGATGAGCGGGGTGATCAGCAGCATCGGCGGCGGCGCGAACCCGTCGGGGCCGCCGCCGGACCAGTGCACGGCCACAGGGTCCGGCAGCTCGGACAGCCACGCGGCCACCGTGCCGAAAGAGATCCCGAGGACGCCAAGCGGCACGATCACGCCGACCCAGACGAAGGCGGCGCGGGCGCGGCGGATGTCGGTGTCGGTCATGCGTTCTGCTCCTGGGTATCGGGGCGGCGGGGTGCGCGGGCGCGCCGCAACGCGGGTTCCTGGACGAGCGCGGCGAGCGCCCCGGCCGAGAGGCCGAGCGCTGCGGCCCGGTCCACCAGAGCCCGGATGTCGTCGTGCAACTCCTGGAGGGTCGCGGCGGAGGAAGCGATCACCGCGCCCCGGCCGCGGCGCAGATCGACGAGCCCCTCGTCACGGAGCTGCTGATAGGCGCGCAGCACGGTGTGCACGTTGATGCCCAGTCCCTCCGCGACCTCTCGGGCGGAGGGGAGCCTGTGGCCGGGCCGCAGGGATCCGAGCAGAATGTCGGCGCGCACGGAGGCGGCGATCTGCTCGAAGATCGGCCGGGTGCTCTCCTCGTCGATCCTGATCAGCATGCCACCCCCTTCCTTCAATTAATCTAGTGCAAATAGAACTATTGTCTCTACCCTCCAGAGAAGTCGGAGGCAGACCCGAGACGATCCACACTGGATCCATGCGCATCACCCCTCGCCGTCTCGCCGTGGGCATGAGCCTGTGGATCCCCAACCTCTTCAGCGGCATCCGCGTCCGCCGGTTCAGCGACGACTGGACCCACGCGACCGTGGAGCTGCACGTCAACGTCTTCACCCGCAACTACGTCAAGACCGCCTTCGGCGGATCCATGTCCGCGATGACCGACCCGTACTTCTTCATGCTCGTCATGCACCAGCTCGGCCGGGACTACGTGGTGTGGGACACCAAGGGCGAGATCGAGTTCCTCAAGCCGGGACGCGGGGTCCTGACCGCGCAGTTCCACGTGCCGACGGAGCAGGCGGACCGGATCCGGGAGCGAGCGCGGGGCGGCGCCAAGGTCCTGGAGTGGTTCGAGACGGAGATCACCGACCGATCCGGCGACGTCGTCGCGCGGGTCCGCCGCGAGGTCTACGTCCGCGAGAAGAAGCGGGTGACCGCCGCCCGCGCCTGAACACCGGGCACGACACCGCCCGTTCACCGCGTCGTGCCACGATGGGCGGGTGCCGCTCGCCCGCCGACTCACCCTCTCCGACGCCGTCTCCATCGGGCTCGGATCCATGATCGGCGCGGGGGTCTTCGCGGTCTGGGGTCCGGCGACGGGTGCCGCCGGGCAGGCGCTCGTCATCGCCCTCGTGATCGCGGCGGTGGTGGCGTACGGCAACGCGACGTCCTCCGCACAGCTCGCCGCCGCCCATCCCGTCTCGGGCGGGACCTACGCCTACGGCCGCGCCGAGCTCGGTCCGTGGTGGGGCTTCATCGCCGGCTGGTGCTTCGTCATCGGCAAGCTCGCCAGCTGCGCGGCGATGGCCCTGACCTTCGCCGCCTACGCCGCGCCGGCGGCATGGCGCACTCCGGCGGCGCTGGCGGCCGTGGCGGCGCTCACCGCGGTCACCTGCGTCGGGATCACACGGACGGCCCGGCTGACGCAGATCCTCGTCGCCGTGACCCTGACCGGGCTCGCCGCGGTCGTCGTCGCCGCCGGGACGACCCTGTCCCACGCCGCGCCCGAGCCGCTGCCGGACCCCACCGTCTACGGCGTCCTGCAGGGCGCCGGCCTGCTGTTCTTCGCTTTCGCCGGTTATGCGCGCATCGCCACCATGGGCGAGGAGGTCGTCGACCCCGCGCGAACGATCCCGCGGGCGATCGGCATCGCCCTGCCCGTCGCCCTGGCCGTCTACGTCGTCGTCGGCGGGGCGGTCCTGCTCGTCCAGGGCGGAGCCGTCGTCGGCTCCGCCTCGCCGCTCGCCGACGTGATGTCGTCCGCCGGATGGGGACCCGCCGGCGACGCGGTCGTGCGCGTCGCCGCCTCCGCCGCCTCCCTCGGCGCCCTGCTCGCCCTGCTGACCGGCATCGGCCGGACCTCGCTCGCGATGGCCCGCGAGCACGACCTTCCCGGGTTCCTCGCCCGGGTGGACGCGCGTCATCATGTGCCGGTGCGGGCGCAGCTCGCCGCGGGGGCGGTCGTGCTCGGGATCGTCGCCGTCGCGGACGTGCGCGGCGCGATCGGGTTCTCGTCGTTCGGCGTGCTCCTGTACTACTTCGTCGCGAACGCGGCCGCGCTCGCGCAGGGACCCGGGGCGCGGCGCTACCCGCGGGCGCTCGCGGTGATCGGGGCCGTCGGCTGCGCCGTGCTCGTGCTGACGCTGCCCCCGGCGTCCGCCCTCGCGGGCACGGGGGTGGTGATCGTCGGCGTCCTGATCCGCGCGCTGCGGCTCCGGTTCACCGCTCCTCCGTCGTCCCCGACACCGAGCGGTACTCCGACGGGGTGAGCCCGAGCACCGCCCGGAACTCGTTCGTCAGGTGCGCATGGTCGGCGTATCCGTACTCCGCTGCGAGCGCGGCGAGGTCGTCCGCGCGTCCCGCACGCACCGCCTGAGCCGCCTCCTGCAACCGGCGCCGGCGGATGATCGCGGCAGGGGGCAGGCCGACGAACCGGTGCGCCATCCGCTGCAGCGTGCGGACCGACACGGACAGCCGCGCGGCCGCCTGCTCGGGCGTCCGCACGGTCGCGTCGCCCAGGAGCAGGTCGGCCATGGCGTTCGCCTGTCGGGCGGCCTCCCCCGGCGGCCCCGAGCGAGCCGCCAG
>NZ_BCRA01000043.1 GCF_001552355.1 Microbacterium resistens NBRC 103078 | reverse complement strand
GGCCGTCGCCGCGGGGCGCAGCAACGCGCCGACCGCCCACCCTCGTCCGCGCAGCTCGCGCCGTGCGGCCCGTGTCGTCGGACCGACGAGCGACACCCCGTGCGGCTCCACCACGAGGTTCGCCGCCGGGTACCCGATGACGTCCTGCGGGGAGGACTCCCCCGGACCGAGGTCCCACTCCGGGATCCAATACCAGGAGACGAGGGCCCGCGCCTCCGCTGCAGGAGGCAGCCGGTGGAAGGTCGGGAGCCGGGCCGGGTACAGCACGCCGCGAGTGGGGTCGACCATGCGCCCAGCGTAGGCCGAACCCGGTTCGGGGCTCGTTTCGGGGATCCGGGGTCCGTTTCGGGGCGATCCGGCCCCGAGACGCGCCCCAAACCACGCCCGTCCGAGGTTGTCGCGAAACTGCAAGCCCGGCCGGGCCGGGCCGGCCTACCGTGACGGCATGACGAACACCGACACCGACACCGACACCCCTGGCACCGCCACCCCTCGCACCGGCGTGACCGGACGCCACACGACCGACGGCCGTCCGCACTCGGCGACCTCGCTGACCCCGTTCCTCGCCCTCCCCCGGGCGGCGGACGCCATCGCGTTCTACCGGGACGTCTTCGGCGCCCGCGTCGTGGACGTCACCGAGTTCGGCGGCGCCGTCGCGCACGCCGACCTCGACTTCGGCACCGGGCTGCTGCAGCTGGGGGAGCCGAACCCCGAGTACCACCTGGTCGCCCCGCCGGCCGGCGAGGAGGACTGCTACTCGATGGGGCTGTACGTCCCGGACGTGGACGCGGTGGTCACGCGCGCCGTCGCCGCCGGGGCCGTGGTGCGCGAGGCGCCGAGCGACTTCGTCTCCGGCGACCGCTACGCGAGCATCCGGGATCCGTTCGGCGTGCGCTGGTCGGTGATGACGCGGATCGAGGACCTCTCGGAGGAGGAGAGCGCCCGACGGGTCGCCGAGTGGGCGGCCTCGTTCTCCGCGGGCGTCACCGCCGAGGGCTGAGCGCCGCCGAGCCCGTTCGGGCGAGAGCGGTGCGCGCCGCGCGCTCGAGGACAGGGAGCAGCGCCTCGGCCGTGCGCCGATACCCGAGGGCGCTCGGGTGGAAGCGGTCCATACTGAACATCTCCTCCGGCTCGGCGAAGAACATCGGCCCGACCGAGCGGCGCAGATCCACCGGCACGGCACCGGTCCGCCGCGCCGACTCCGCCTGCGCCCTCGCGAGGCGCCGGGACTGGCGGGAGATGAGGCTCCGCAGCGGCTGCGGCACCGGACGCAGCGCCCCGAGGTCGGGACACGTGCCCACCACCACCTCGGCGTCCCGGCGCCGCAGCCGCGTGATCGCGTGCTCGAGATGGCGAGCGGAGACGGACACGGGGATGCGATGGGTCACGTCGTTGCCCCCGACGACGATCACCGCCACGTCGGGACGGTATCCGTCCGGGAGCCCGTCCAGCTGCCCCTCCAGGTCCGGCGACTCCGATCCGACCACGGCGCCGGTCCGCAGCCGGACCGGCTGTCGGAGGCGTCGCGCCAGCCCCTTGGCGAGGCGGCCGCCCAGCGTCTGCTTCCGGTGCTCCGCGCCGAGCCCCGCCGCCAGGGAGTCGCCGAGGACCAGGAGCTCGACGGGACTCCCCTCCATGCGGCGCCGCCACACGCGATCGGCGTCCAGCGCCTCCTCCCCCAGCGGCTTGCCGATCCGGCGGCGGGCGATCGCGGCCTGCCGCGCCAGGGCGGCTCTCGTCGCGACCAGCGATGCCGCGGTCAGCACGAGCACCGACGTGCCGGTGATCGCCGCGCTCCGCGCCCGTTCCGACTGCATGTCCTCATGACAGCGCTCCGACGTGAACGGACGGTGACCTCGCCCCCGGTCAGGACAGGCCTCATCCGGTCAGGACAGGCCTCATCCGGTCAGGACAGGGGCTTGGACTCGAGCGTCCCCGGCGCGTCTCCGGCGCGGACGGTCGCGAACGCCGAGTAGCCGTCGGCGGCGGCCCGCTCCAGCAGCGCCTTGAGGTTCTTGGTCCGGCGCTCCAGTCGCACGCGGGACACGGCGTCGTCCGCAAGCAGCGCGGCCTTGTGCGCCAGCAGCTCGGCGACCGGGACGTCGGCGTCGTGCACGAGCACCACCGCCGCCTCCTGCGCCGCCTCGGCACGGGTGACGAGGTCGACGATCCGCTCGAACCCGATCGAGAAGCCGACCGCGGGGACCTGCTGCCCGAGGAACCGCCCGATCATGCCGTCGTACCGTCCGCCACCGCCCAGGGAGTAATCCACGGACGGGTGCCCGAGCTCGAAGATCGTGCCCGTGTAGTACCCCATGCCGCGCACGAGGAACGGGTCGAACACCAGCGGGATCGGGTCGATCGCGCCGGCCGCCGACGGCCGGGCGGCGGCCACGGCCTCGCCCAGGCCCACCAGGTGCGCCACGATCTCGTCGGGCACCCCCTCGGGAAGGGCCGCGCGGATCTGCCGTTCGCCGTACGGGTGGTACTCCGTCGTCCGGGGCCGGCGGAGGAACGCCTCGAAGGCGTCCACCGCGGCAGCGGTCGCCCCCCGCTCGCGGAGCTCCGCGATGACGCCGTCCTCGCCGATCTTGTCCAGCTTGTCGATGGTGATGAGCACGCCCGGACGCTCGTCGTCGCGGAAGCCGAACGCGTCCAGCATCCCATCCAGCGCCCGGCGGTCGTTGACACGGACCACGCCGCCCTCGAGCCCCAGCGCGTCGATGGTGTCCAGCGAGGCCACCACGAGCTCGGCCTCGGCGCGAGGAGAGTCGTCGCCGATCACGTCGATGTCGCACTGCACGAACTGGCGGTACCGGCCCTTCTGCGGGCGCTCGGCGCGCCAGACCGGGCCGATCTGGATCGAGCGGAACACCCCGGGGAGCTGCCCGCGGTTCGTCGCGTAGAACCGCGCGAGCGGGACCGTGAGGTCGTAACGCAGACCGAGGTCGGACAGCTGCGCCATGTTGTCGGCCGCCTGGCCGATCGCCGCGCCGATCCGCTGGATCGCCTCGGCGTCGAGGCCGCGGCGCAGGATGGTGAACGACAGCTTCTCGTTGTCCCCGCCGATGCCGGCGTGCAGCCGGTCGTACTCCTCGACCACGGGGGTCTCGATCTCGTCGAAGCCGTGCGCCCGGTAGCGCTCACGGATGACGGAGAGCACGCGCTCACGACGCGCCTTGTCGGCGGGCAGGAAATCGCGCATCCCGCGCGGAGGGTTCACGGTGGCCACGGATCCATCTTCCCAGGTCGCGTGAGCCTCCCCGCTCGCGGGGCGCGCTCGTCACCGGACGCCGACGCGGCTCAGTCCGCGGCCTCGGCGGCGCGCACCTCGTCCTCCACCGTGCGCAGCCGCTCGCGCAGCGCCCGTTCGGCGTCCCAGCCGTGTGCGCGGGCCGTCTCGACGAGCGCGAGCAGCGCCTCGCCGAGCTCCTCCTCGCTGGCCGGGCGCCGGAC
>NZ_BCRA01000042.1 GCF_001552355.1 Microbacterium resistens NBRC 103078 | reverse complement strand
GGTGCCCGGCTCGGCCGGCGACCGGCGCACCGCCTCCGCGCGGCCGAGGATCTTCTGCGCGCGGGCGAGCGCCGGCATGGCGCGCGGCACCCCGTCCAGGACGCTGCGTCGCTCCCGCTTCTCCGCCGCCTTGGCGGCGTTCCAGTGCACGAGGACCTCTTCCGGGGTCGTGGCGACGGCGTCGGCGAACACGTGCGGGTGGCGGCGCACCATCTTCTCGGAGACCGTGCGGGCGACGTCGTCGATGTCGAACGGGTCCTCCGGGTCCTGCGCCGCGACGGCGGAGTGGAACAGCACCTGCCACAGCAGGTCGCCCAGTTCCTCGCGCAGCTCCGCCCGGTCGCCGGTCTCGACGGCGTCGATCAGCTCGTGGGACTCCTCCACGAGGTACGGCACGAGGTCCCGATGGGTGATCCGCTGCGACCACGGGCAGTCCTCGCGGACGCGGCGCATCACCTCCGCGGCCGTCCGCAGCGGATCGGCCGCGGATCCGCCGCCGGCGACGCCGCGTACCTCGCTCATGCGGACTCCGTACCGACCGGCGAGCGCCGGAAGTGTCGTGCCCTGAGCGACACCAGCACCGCGGACAGCAGCAGGGCGATCACGGACCCGGCGAGGACGCCGAGGATCGCCTGGTCCCGCACCGCCGGGTCGCTCGCGAAGGCGAGGTTGGCCAGCAGCAGGGAGACGGTGAAGCCGATCCCTCCGAGCGCTCCGGCCGCGATGAGGTCGGGCAGCCGCAGGGACGGGGCGGTCCCGCGCGGGCCGATCCGCATCGAGATCCAGCCGAACACCGTGATCCCGACGATCTTGCCGACCGGCAGCGCGAGGAGGATCCCCCAGAACGCCGGGGACAGTCCGCCGCCGGAGACGGTGGGGATCACCACGAAGGCGGCCACGAAGGCGAACAGCGGCAGGATCAGTCCGTTCACCGTCGGCTCCAGCCCGTGACGCACCCGCTCGGCCGGGACCGGCGCCATGACGAGCCCCAGCAGCACGCCGGCGATGGTCGCGTGGATGCCCGACGACGCCACGAGCCCCCAGGTGACCACGCCGACGACGCCCATGGTCACCGCGATCCCGGCGTGGCCCGAGGCGTGCAGCCACCGGCTCAGGAGCCAGAAGACCACGACGCCGACGAGGGCCAGCCCGAGCAGGAGCAGGTCCACGTCGTGGGCGAAGAGCACGGCGATGAAGACGATGCCGATGATGTCGTCGAGGATCGCCAGCGCGAGCAGGAACACCCGCATGGCCGGCGGCAGGCCCCGGCCGAACATCGCCAGGACCCCGAGCGCGAAGGCGATGTCGGTCGCCGTCGGGATCGGCCAGCCCGCCGAGGTCTCCGCGCCCCCCGCGATCAGGAGGTACACCGCGATGGGGACCAGGACCCCGCCCGCCGCGGCGATCGCGGGCTGCACGGCCTTGTGCGGACTGTTCAGCTCCCCGTGGGTGAGCTCGTGCCGCAGCTCGATCGCGACGACGAGGAAGAACACCGCCAGCAGCCCGTCCGAGATCCAATGGGCGACGGACAGGTCCAGGGCCGTGCCCGGGATCGCGATGTGCGCGTCGAGGACCCCGGCGATCGCGTCGTGCGTCGGGAGGTTCGCCAGCAGCAGCCCGATGCCCGCTGCCACGAGCAGGAGGACGGCGGGGAACTGCTGGCCGCGGAGGGGATTCGCCGAGATTCGCATCCCCTTCATCGTATGGCCCGCGCCCGCCGCCACGCGGGGACGGGCGATCCGCATCGTCGACGATCCCGCGACGTAACGACGGGGAGGACACGCCCACGGAGCGGGCTACGCTCGGAACCGTGACCCCCGAACCCACCCACACCGAGGCCATCCGCGTCATCAGCCGTTTCGAGGCCTCCGACGGCATTCCGGAACCGATGCGCGCCGACGTGCGGATGCTCGGAGCCCTGCTCGGCCAGGTCCTGCGCGAACAGGGCGGGGACTCCCTGTTCGAGGACGTGGAGCGGCTGCGGCTGGCGACGATCCAGGCGTACGCCGAGGAGAGCTCCGACGCGTTCGAGCGCGCCACGGCGATCGCCGAGAGCTTCAGCGTCGCGCGCGCCGACGAGGTCGCTCGCGCCTTCACCGCCTACTTCCATCTCGTGAACCTCGCCGAGGAGCACCAGCGCGTGCGGGTGCTCCGCGAGCGAGCGGGCCAGCCCGGTCGCGAGGCGGCGGCCGACACGGTGGCCACGGCGTTCGCCCGCCTCCGCGACGAGGTCGGGGAGGACGAGGCCCGAGCGCGGCTCACGGCGCTGCGATTCCACCCGGTGTTCACCGCGCATCCCACCGAGGCGCGGCGGCGCGCGGTGTCGTCCAGCATCCGGCGCCTGGCCCGGCTGCTCGTGGAGCACGACGCGGCGAGCCCCGGCGGCGCCGAGGAGCGCCGCGCCCGACGCCGAATGCTCGAGGAGATCGACACGCTGTGGCGGACGGCGCCGCTGCGCGCCGAGAAGCCCACGCCGACGGACGAGGTCCGCACGGTGATGAGCGTCTTCGACGAGACCCTCTTCACGACCGTGCCGCACGTCTACCGCCGCATCGACGACGAGCTGCGCGGGGAGGACTCCGGCAGCTCCGCCCCGCTCGCCCCCGCCTTCGTGCGCATCGGCTCCTGGGTCGGCGGGGACCGCGACGGCAACCCGTTCGTGACCGCCGCCGTGACCCGGGAGGCCGCCGAGATCGCGTCCGAGCACGTGCTCCGCGGGCTCGAGCAGGCGATCGCGCGCATCGGCCGGACCCTGACGCTCGACGCCGAGGGCACGCCGCCGAGCGTCGCGGTCGTGGGTCTGTGGGAGCGGCTGAGCGCCGCGGACGCCGAGGCCGCCGCCGAGATCGCCAAGCGCTCCCCCTCCGAGCCGCACCGGCGGGTCCTCCTGCTCATGTCGCGCCGCGTCGCCGCCACCCGCCGTCTGCAGGGCGGGGCCGCGGACGAGCGCGCGTACTCCGGACCCGAGGAGCTGCTCGCGGACCTGCGGGCCGTGCAGGAGTCCCTGCACGCCGCGGGCGCCGACCGCCATGCGTTCGGCGGGGTCCAGCACCTCATCTGGCAGGTCGAGACCTACGGCTTCCACCTCACCGAGCTGGAGGTCCGCCAGCACTCGCAGGTGCACGCGCAGGCCCTCGCCGAGCTCGAGGCCGGCGACGCGATCAGCGCCCGCACCGAGGAGGTGCTGGAGGTCTTCCGCGCGGTCGCCGACATCCAGCGCCGACACGGCCTGCGCGCCGCGGGACGCTACGTCGTCTCGTTCACGCAGTCCGCCCAGGACCTCGTGAACGTCCACCGGCTGGCGGCGCACGCCTTCCCGGACGGCGACGGCCCGGTCCTCGACGTCGTCCCGCTGTTCGAGACGTTCGCCGATCTCCAGGCCGCCCCGGGGATCCTCGCCGAGGTCGTCGAACGCCCCGAGTTCGCGGCGCGTCTGGCGCAGACCGGACGCCGCCTGGAGGTCATGCTCGGATACTCGGACTCCTCCAAGGACGTCGGGCCCGTCGCCGCCAACCTGGCGCTGTACGAGGCGCAGGCGCGGATCGGGGACTGGGCGAAGGAGGCCGGGTACGAGCTCACCCTGTTCCATGGCCGCGGAGGCGCGCTGGGGCGCGGCGGCGGACCGGCGAACTCCGCGATCCTCGCCCAGCCGCCGCACTCCGTCGAGGGACGCTTCAAGCTCACCGAACAGGGTGAGGTCATCTTCGCGCGCTACGGCGAGCCGGCCATCGCGATGCGCCACATCGACCAGGTCGCCGCGGCGACCCTGCTGGCCTCCTCGCCGACGGTGGAGGAGCGCACGCGCGAGGCCGCCGACCGGTTCGCCGAGGTCGCGGCCACCATGGACGCCGCCTCGCGCGAGCGGTTCTTCGCGCTGGTGCGCGCCGAGGGCTTCGCCCCGTGGTTCGCCACCGTCACGCCGCTGGAGGAGATCGGCCTGCTCGCCCTGGGGTCCCGCCCCGCGCGCCGCGGGCTCTCGGTGGAGTCGCTGGAGGACCTCCGTGCGATCCCGTGGGTGTTCGCCTGGACCCAGGCGCGGATCAACCTCGCCGGCTGGTTCGGCCTCGGCACCGCGCTGGAGGCGGTCGGCGACGAAGAGCTCCTGCGCACGGCCTATCGGGAGTGGCCGCTGCTGGGCACGATGATCGACAACGTCGCCATGAGCCTGGCGAAGACCGATGAACGGATCGCCCGCCGCTACCTCGAGCTCGGCGACCGGCCGGAGCTCGCCGCCATGGTGCTGGAGGAGCTCGCGCTGACCCGGGAGTGGGTGATCCGGCTCACCGGCGGCCACGAGCTGCTGGAGAACAAGCCGGTGCTGCAGCGGGCCGTGAAGATGCGCAGCCCGTACGTCGATGCGCTCTCGCTCCTGCAACTGCGCGCCCTCCGTGGCCTCCGCGACGACGCCGGCCCGGCGGACGATCCGGAGCTCAAGCGACTCCTCCTGCTGTCCGTCAGCGGGGTCGCCGCCGGCCTGCAGAACACCGGCTGACCCCGTGCGACCGACCGTACGGAGCGCGGTAGGGTGAAAACTCGCCCCATCCGGCCTCCTTCCGCGCGACACGAACGCGCCTCCAGACTCGTCGTCCAGAAAGTCCCCTTCGCGTGACCGACACTCTTTCCCCCACCACCGATTTCCATCCGCTCGCGGACTCCGTGCAGCCGGTGTTCGACACCGTTCTGGCCCGGAGCCCGCACGAGCCGGAGTTCCACCAGGCGGTGCACGAGGTGCTGCACTCGATCGCCCCCGTGCTCGAGCGCAACCCCGGCTACCTCGACGCGGGCGTGCTCGAGCGTCTCGTCGAGCCCGAGCGACAGATCATGTTCCGGGTGCCGTGGATCGACGACGCGGGGCGCCTGCAGGTGAACCGCGGCTACCGTATCCAGTTCTCCTCGGTGCTCGGCCCGTACAAGGGGGGCCTGCGCTTCCACCCCTCCGTGAACCTCTCGATCATCAAGTTCCTCGGCTTCGAGCAGATCTTCAAGAACGCGCTGACCGGCCAGGGCATCGGCGGCGGCAAGGGCGGGTCGGACTTCGATCCGCACGGCCGCTCGGACGCCGAGGTCATGCGCTTCTGCCAGTCGTTCATGAACGAGCTGTACCGTCACCTCGGCGAGCACACCGACGTCCCCGCGGGAGACATCGGTGTGGGCGCCCGGGAGATCGGGTTCCTGTTCGGGCAGTACCGGAAGATCACCAACCGTCACGAGTCCGGGATGTTCACCGGCAAGGGGACGGGCTGGGGCGGCGCCGAGGTGCGCACGGAGGCGACCGGGTACGGCGCCGTGTTCTTCGCACAGGAGATGCTCGCGGTGCACAACGAGTCGCTCGAGGGCAAGCGGGTCGGCGTGTCCGGCTCCGGCAACGTCGCCCTCTACGCGATCGAGAAGGCCACCCAGCTCGGTGCCAAGGCCGTCACCGCCTCGGACTCCTCTGGGTACGTCGTCGACGACGCGGGCATCGACCTGGGCCTGCTCCGCCAGCTCAAGGAGGTCGAGCGCGCTCGCATCGTCGAGTACGCGAACCGGCGCCCGAGCGCGCGCTTCGTCGAGGGCGGCAGCGTGTGGGAGGTCCCGGTCGACATCGCCGTGCCGTCCGCGACGCAGAACGAGGTGAGCGCAGCGGACGCCGAGGCGCTGATCGCGGGCGGCGTCCGTGCGGTCTCCGAAGGCGCCAACATGCCGTGCGTCCCCGAGGCCGTCGACCTGTTCCAGAAGGCGGGCGTGCTGTTCGCTCCGGGCAAGGCCGCGAACGCGGGCGGCGTCGCCACGTCTGCCCTCGAGATGAGCCAGAACGCGGCGCGCCAGCGGTGGAGCTTCGCGGACAGCGAGCGCAAGCTCCGCGGCATCATGGCCGACATCCACACGGCCTCGTTCCGTGCCGCCGAGCGTTACGGCGTGCCCGGCGACTACGTGGCCGGCGCGAACATCGCCGGATTCGAGCGCGTCGCGAACGCGATGATCGCCCAGGGCGTCATCTGACCCGATCCGTTCCTCTCCTCGAGACCCCCTCTCGCCGCCGAAACCCCCTCAGGGACGCGCGGATGCGAGGGGGTTTCGGCGTGCAGAGGGGGTCTCGACGAGAAGACAGGCGGGCCGGGCCCGGGGGCCGCAGGGGTCAGAGCACGTGGGAGGGGTCAGAGCACGTGGGAGGGGGCAGAGCACGTGGGAGGGGTCAGAGCACGTGGGAGGGGTCAGAGCGCGTGGTCGTCGGCGTGCCGGGCCAGGGAGCTCGCGTAGCGCTCCGTGAGCTGGACCATCAGATCGGGCGTGTCCCTGTCCACGCCGAAGACATAGCCCGGGAAGTCCAGCTCCGGCTGCGCCTCCGCGATCTCCTCGTGGCGGTCGGGCGAGAGCAGGCGCGCGGGGTCGCCCACCGCCACCCAGCCGATCGGCACGACGGTGCCCTCGGGGAGGACGCTGCGCCGATGCACGATCGCGTTCACGCGCACCTCGCTGCGGCGGCCGATCCGGGCGCCGTTGAACACGCGGGCTCCGGAGGCGAGGAACACCTCCTCCCCGATGTCCGCCCCCGCGACGCTGGAGAGCGTGCCCAGCAGGGAGTGATCGCCCACGTGCACGGCGTCCGCCGCGGTCGCGCGGATCAGCGCGTTCTCCATGACGATGACGTGCTCCCCGAGCCGGATCGGTCCGCCCTCCGCCGTGATCACCGCTCCGTGGAGCACCTGGCAGTGCGGCCCGATCTCCACGTCGCCGGACACGACGGCGGTGGGAGCGACGACGGCGGTGTCGTGGATCCGGGGGCGAGCCCCGAGGTGCTCGTAGATCATGACCGTCAGCGTACTCCGCGCCCTCCGAGGGGACGGCCCCACGGAATCGCCTTCCGGGATTCCCTCATCCTCGCGGCTCGGCCCCGTCGCCGTCGCTCGCCTCAGTTCTCGGCTCTCGCCACGGCTTCGTCGCGGATCATCTCGATCCCCCGGCGATAGGGAGTGATCTCGAACGTCGGGAACCGGGCCACGAACCGGCCCGAGTCGAACCGGTTGTCGGAACGGTAGCGCGGAAGCAGCTCGCGGATCTCCCGCGCCTCCGGCGAGAACGCCCCCGCCGCGCGCAACGCCCATTCGGGGATCGTCAGGGCCCCGCCGCGCCGCCCGAACGCGTCGCTCGCGAGCCTCGTGAACTCGCGGTAGGTGAGCCGCGCGGGGTCGACGGGAAGGTGCCAGGTCCGGCCGTAGGCGTCGGGGGTGTTGCCCAGCAGCGCCAGCGCGCGACTCGCGTCCGGGGTCCAGATGAGCGTGCGGAGGCGATCGGACCGCACCGGGACGATCGGTCGTTTCCCCCTCTCCAGGCGGCGGAAGACGAACGCGTTCGTGAAGCTCTGGGTCCGACCCGGTCCGTAGAACTCGGGTGCGCGTCCGATGAGGACGGGGATCTCTCCCCGGGCCATCTCCTCGATCACCATCGACGCCATCGCGGCCCGGACCGTCCCCTTGCGCCCCACGGGGGCGAACCCCGTGTCCTCCGTCTGGACGCGGGAGTCCTGCGGGTACATATAGGTGTTGTCGAAGTAGGCGAAGGCCGCCCCGGCGGCTCGGGAGGCATGGAGCGCGTTCCTCAGCATGGTCGGGAACTCCCGCTCCCACTGCTCGGTGTTCGCGGGCAGACCCGCCGTGAAATAGACGATCTCGCTGCCGGCCACGGCCTCCGTCGTCTGCGCGGCGTCGCGCAGATCCGCCCGGACGAGGACGTCCTGGTCGTTCACCGCGCGCGGATTGCGACTGACGAGACGGACGTCCGAGGTATGGGCGCGACGCAGCTCGCGTGCCAGTTCGACCGCGATCTGACCGTTCGCCCCGAGGATCGTCTGCATTCTGCACCCTTCGTCGTGAATCGCAGCGCCGGGTCCGGCTGGTGGACCAACCCGATCTTTGATGTTTACAATGTTTACATTAGGTTAGGGAAGGAAGTGAGCAGTGTCAACATCGACGAAGACCTACCATCACGGCGACCTTCGCACTGCGCTGCTGACGGCGGCCGTCGAAAGCCTCGAGGAAGGCGAGCGCTTCTCACTGCGGGCGGTGGCACGCAGAGCGGGAGTCTCGCCCGCGGCACCCTATCGACACTTCGCCGACCGTGAGGCGCTGGAGTCGGCGATCGCCGTGGACGGCTTCCAGACACTGCGCCGTGACCTCGAGACCGCGCTCGGCACCCTCCCCGGCACGTCGACGCCCGCGCAGGTCATGACCGCGATGGCGCTCGCGTACGTGGGCTTCGCGCTCCGGCACCCCGCGGTCTTCCGACTCATGTTCGGACGGGAATGCGATCCGGCGGACGACGCCCGGGTCCGGGCGTCGGATGCTCTGCACGACACGCTCGGGGACCAGCTCGAGCGCCTGTTCCCCTCCCCCTCCTCCCCCGGCCTCCCGACGGCGCTCTGGAGCACCGCGCACGGCCTGGCATTCCTCCACCTGGACGGGAAGCTCCGTCCCGCCGACCCTGCCGACGTCGAGACGAGGGTGCGGGACGCGGTCAGCGCGCTCTTCGGCCTGGGAAAGGGACCGTCATGACCAGACGCATCCTCCATGTCGTCACCAATGTGGGACGCTACGACGACGCCTCCGGGCATCCGACCGGCCTCTGGCTCTCCGAGCTCGTCCACGCGTGGGATGTCTTCTCCACGCACGGGTACGAGCAGAGGATCGTCAGTCCCCAGGGCGGAGCGGTCCCGCTGGAGCCGCGTTCCCTGGGCTTTCCGAACGAGGGGCGCGCCGCGAGGGCGTGGCGCGCGGACGCCGGGAAGAGGGCGCTGCTGGAGCGGACCGCGGGTCCGGACGAGATCGACCCGGCCGACGTCGACGCGATCTTCTTCACCGGCGGACACGCGGTCATGTACGACTTCCCCGACAGCGCCGGACTGCAGCGGATCACGCGCGAGGTCTGGGAACGCGGTGGCGTCGTCTCGTCCGTCTGCCACGGATACTGCGGTCTGTTGAACGTCCGCCTGTCGGACGGGTCCCTGCTGGTCGAGGGCAAGAGGCTTACCGGGTTCGCGTGGCGGGAGGAGGTCCTCGCCGGCGTCGGCAAGCTCGTGCCGTACAACGCCGAGGAGGAGATGGTGAGGCGCGGTGCCCGCTACGAGAAGGCGCGCCTGCCGTTCGTCTCGCACACCGTCGTCGACGGCTCCCTCGTCACCGGGCAGAATCCGAGATCTGCGAAGGCGACGGCCGAGAAGGTCGTGCTCGCGCTCCGCTGACGCCGTCGTCACGTGCGCTCGGTCCAGGCTCCGGGGGGCGGGCGGCCTCCTGCACGTCCGCGCCCGTGCGCTGCTAGGGTGACGGCATGCAATGCCGGTGAATCCCGTCCCCGACCCGCCGTCCGGCGCGCGTTTCGCGCGCCCGGCTCTCGAACGAAGGATTCCCATGTCTCACCACCCCCTCTCCGGCCGCACCGCACTCGTCACCGGCGTCTCCCGCCGACGCGGGATCGGCTTCGCCGTCGCGACGACGCTCGCCCGACTGGGCGCCGACGTCGTCATCCATCACCACCGCGCGCACGACGTCGACCAGCCCTGGGGCGCCGACGACCTCGACGCCGTCCGCTCCGGCCTCGCCGAGGCGCTGACACCGGGCGCGTCGATGACCGACATCGCCGCGGACCTGCGCGACCCCGCCGCGATCGAGCCGCTGCTCGATGCCGCCACCGCGCTCACCGGGCGCCTGGACATCCTCGTCTGCAACCAGGCGCTCAGCGGATCCGACGGCAGCGTGTTCGACCTCACCGCCGCGTCCCTCGACGCGCACTGGGAGACCAACGCGCGCGCCACCCTGCTGCTCACCGCCGGTCTCGCGCGTCGCCGACGCGACGAGCTCGGGGGCGCCCGCGGCTCCGCCCGACCCGGAGACCGGGTCGTGGACGTGGGCCCGTTCGTGTCGCCGACCGGCCACGTGATCTGGATGACCTCCGGGCAGCTCGACGGACCGATGCGCGGCGAGGTGGCGTACGCCACGAGCAAGGCAGCCCTCGCCGGCGCCACCAGGACCGTCGCCGCCGAGCTCCTCGACGTCGGGATCCTGCTCAACACCGTGAACCCCGGCCCCGTGAACACCGGCTACCTGGATGCGGACACCACCGATCGCGACCTCGCCGGCATCGAGGAATGGCTCGCGCAGACCCCGTTCGGGCGCCTGGGACGCCCCGAGGATCCCGCGCGCCTCATCGGGTGGCTGTGCACGGATGCGGGGGCGTGGATCACCGGGCAGGTCCTCACCAGCGATGGAGGATTCGGCCTGCGCTGACCCGTGGCGCCGGACCCTCCGTCGCGGATCCGCGTCCCCCGCGGACGACTCCCCGGATTCTCTCCGCAGGGGGCGCGGATCTCCGTCCGAGGAAGCGGCGGGTCAGCCCTCGGCCGGCAGGTCGGGGACGGAGGCGGGGAACAGCGCCGTGAAGAGCTGACCCACCCACTCCAGCAGCTCGCCCGCGGGCGGCGCCTCCAGCCCCACGCCGACGGCGGCGGGGACCGTGGGCATCGGCACGACCAGGGCCTCTCCCCCGCCGACGAGCTTCGCCTTCGGATAGAGCCGCTGCAGACGGACCTTGATCGAGTCCTCGAAGCGCGCGGGCGCGATCCGCAGGTTCGACCCCATGGCGACGACGTCGGTGAGCCCGGCCTTCGCGGCGCGGCGGCGCAGGCGCGCGACCGCGACGAGGCCCTCCACCTCCTCCGGCGGCGCACCGTACCGGTCCGTGAGCTCCTCGACCACGAGATCGATCGCGTCGTCCGGAGCCGTGGCCGTCGCCGCGGAGGACAGCTTCTGGTACGCCTCGAGCCGCAGTCGCTCGCTGTCGATGTAGAAGTCCGGGATGCGCGCGTCGACCGGCAGTTCCAGGCGCAGCTCCGCCCCGGTCTCCGTCTCCTCGCCGCGGAACGTCGCCACGGCCTCGCCGATCATCCGCAGATACAGGTCGAATCCGACGCCGGCGATGTGGCCGGCCTGCTCGGCGCCCAGAAGGTTCCCCGCGCCGCGTAGCTCCAGGTCCTTGAGCGCCACCTGCATGCCGGAGCCGAGGTCGTTGTTGACGGCGATGGTCTGCAGCCGGTCGGCCGCCGTCTCCGACAGCGGCTTGGCGTCGTCGTAGAGGAAGTAGGCGTAGGCGCGCTCGCGCCCGCGCCCGACCCGTCCCCGGAGCTGGTGGAGCTGCGACAGCCCGTAGCGATCCGCCCGGTCGATGATGATCGTGTTCGCGTTCGAGATGTCCAGTCCGGTCTCGATGATCGTCGTCGACACCAGCACGTCGAACTTCCGCTCCCAGAAGTCGTCCACCACCTGCTCCAGCTGATGCTCGCCCATCTGGCCGTGCGCGACGGCGATCCGTGCCTCGGGGACGAGCTCGGCGATCTCGGAGGCCACGCGCTGGATCGACTGCACCCGGTTGTGGACGTAGAAGACCTGCCCCTCGCGGAGGATCTCCCGACGAATCGCCGCGGCGACCTGCTTGTCGCTCTTGGCCCCCACGAAGGAGAGGATGGGGTGGCGGTCCTCGGGCGGGGTCGCCAGCGTCGACATCTCCCGGATGCCGGTCACCGCCATCTCCAGCGTCCGCGGGATCGGCGTCGCGCTCATCGCCAGGATGTCGACGTTCGTCTTGAGCTTCTTCAGCGCGTCCTTGTGCTCGACGCCGAACCGCTGCTCCTCGTCGATGATCATCAGCCCGAGGTCCTTGAACCGCACCTTCTCGGTGAGGATCCGGTGCGTGCCGATCACCATGTCGATCGTGCCGTCGAGCAGGCCGTCGACGACCTGTCGCGCCTCCTTGTCGGTCTGGAAGCGCGAGAGCGGGCGCACCTTCACCGGGAATCCCGCGAACCGCTCGGTGAACGTCTCCAGGTGCTGCTTGACGAGGAGCGTCGTCGGCACCAGCATGGCGACCTGCTTGCCGTCCTGGATGGCCTTGAACGCGGCTCGGACGGCGACCTCGGTCTTGCCGAAGCCGACGTCGCCGGACAGCAGCCGGTCCATCGGGATCGGCCGCTCCATGTCCGCCTTGATCTCGTCGATCGTCTGGAGCTGATCCGGGGTCTCGGCGAACGGGAAGGCCTCCTCCAGCTCCCGCTGCCACGGGGTGTCGGGGCCGAACGCGTGCCCCTTCGCGGCCATCCTCGCCGAGTACAGCTTCACCAGCTCGACGGCGATGTCGCGCACGGCCTTGCGCGCCTTGCCCTTGGCCGCCGCCCAGTCGCTGCCGCCCATCTTCGACAGCGTCGGCGCCTCGCCTCCGACGTACTTGGACAACAGATCCAGCTGGTCCGTGGGGACGTACAGCTTGTCCCCCGGGTAACCGCGCTTGGACGGCGCGTACTCCAGGACCAGGTAGTCGCGCGTGGTCTTGGTGGCGTTGCGCCCGCCGGAGGAGACCTCGCGCTGGGTCATCTCGACGAACCGCGCGATGCCGTGCGTCTGGTGCACGACGAAGTCGCCGGCTTTGAGCTGCATCGGATCCACGACGTTCTTGCGCCGCGAGGCGAGCTTCTTCACCACGCGCTGGTCGCCGCCGATCGTGCGGCCGTAGAACTCGTTCTCCGTCAGGACGGCGAGACCGGCCGCCGGCACCTGGAAACCGGCCTCGACGCTGCCGACGACGAGCGTGGCCACCCCGGCGTCCGGGACGTCGGGGAGCTCCGCCACCACCCGGGCCGCCACCCCCCGGTCGGCGAGCACGTCCCGTGCACGGTCGACGAGACCGGCGCCGGACGCGACCAGCACGACCCGCCACCCCTCGGCCACGCGCGCGGCGACGAATTCCACCGCGCCGTCGACGTTGCCGTGGAAGGACGGGATCGGTGCCGCCGCCTGGCCGTCCGCCCCCTGGTCGAAGGCGGCGTCCTCGGAGCCGGGGTCGAAGGCGCTCAGCCGCCACCAGACGCCGCCGTGCTCGTGCACGGCCTCGCGCAGCTCCGCGACGGAGAGGAAGTCGCCCTGCTGGAGGTCGATCGGCGCGGTGGCCCCCGCGGTGGCCGCGCTCCACGCCGCCTCCAGGAACTCGCGGTTGGTCTCGCCGAGGCTCGCCGCGCGCGCACCGGCCCGCTCCGGATCGACGAGCGCGACGGCGGCGCCCTCGGGCAGATAGTCGGACAGGGGGACGACGGGGCCGGCGACGACCGGCAGCAGCGACTCCATCCCCTCCACGGGGATGCCCTCGCTCATCCGCTGCAGCATCTGCGCGATGCCGGGGTACGCCTCCACGAGCTCCCCCGCCCTGGCCCGAACCTCGGGCGTCAGCAGCAGCTCGCGGCTGGCCGCCAGCTCGACCTCCCCGACGTCCCCGGGGAGGGAGCGCTGGTCCGCGACGGAGAAGAGCCGGATCTGGTCGACCTCGTCGCCGAAGAACTCGACGCGGGCGGGGTGCTCCGCCGTGGGCGGGAACACGTCGAGGATGCCGCCTCGGACGGCGAACTCCCCGCGGCGGGACACCATGTCCACCCGCGAGTACGCCCGCTCCACGAGGTCCGCGGCGATCGCGTCGAGGTCGAAGCCACGTCCGCCGACACGGAGCACGAGCGGCTCGACGTCGCCGAGTCCCGCGGCGACGGGCTGGAGCGCGGCCCGGACGGAGGCGACCACGACGAGCGGGCGCGCGCCCGCGAAGCGGCGCATCCGTCGCAGGACGTCCAGCCGGCGGCCGACCGTGTCCGGGCTCGGGCTCAGACGTTCGTGCGGCAGCGTCTCCCACGCCGGGAACGACAGGATCTCACCGTCGGGGATGTACGACGCCAGCGCCGCGGCCAGCGAGTCGGCACGGCGCCCGGTGGGCACGACCACCAGCAGTGCGGCCGGGCGCCCGGCGGCCGCGCGCCGCTCCAGCAGCCCGGCGATCGTCGGGGCGTCGATCCCGCCGACGGCCAGCAGATCGGCGTCGGTCTGCGCCCATGTCAGGGCGTCGCGGAACGGCGAACCCTCCTGGTCCAAGGCACGGATGATCCCCTGTACAGTCACCGAAAGAGTCTACGGTCCGGCGCCGACACCGCCGCGTCCTCGTCGGGTCATCCGGATTCCGGCGGCCTCCTAGGATGGGGGCGTGAGCGATCCCCAGCAGCCGTCGTCCGTGCCTCCTCCGCCGTCACCCACCGCACCAGCAGCCCCGGCCGGTCCGTCGGCGCAGCCTGCTCCGCTCGCCCCGCCTGCACCGGGCCA
>NZ_BCRA01000041.1 GCF_001552355.1 Microbacterium resistens NBRC 103078 | reverse complement strand
CGGGCCGGCGCCTTCGCCGCCTCCGCGGGTGCGGCCTCGGCGGTCGCCGGGGCGTCGGACGCCGGAACCGGCGCGTCGGACTGGGTCTCGGAGATGGTCTCCACGAGTACTCCTCTTCACGTCTGTGGGTATGAGCGGATGGGTGCCGCAGCCTCGGCATGCGGCTGCACCGGCGATGCGCTGGGCCCGATGCTCAGCGCACGCGAAAGGACTCAGCGAGTCGTTCGGGTGGTGCGAGTGCGGCGCAGATTGCGCCTCGGGCCGGAATCACGATCGTGACGAAGAGCCCTCCGCTCGGTTCCTCACTGTACCACCTCGGACATCCACTGCGACGGCGCGGTGCTCCCACGGAGTGTCCGTGGCCTCCTCGGCGACCCGCGCGGCGTCCATCCGGCTTCCGGGGCCGTCGCACAGCACGAGCACGCTCGGCCCGGCGCCGGACACCACGGCGGCGAACCCCTCGGCGCGCAGCGCTCGCACGAGCCGGCTGGTCTCCGGCATCGCGGGGGCGCGATAGTCCTGGTGCAGGCGGTCGTCCGTGGCGTCCAGCAGCACGTCCGGGCTCTGCGTGAGCGCCGCGATCAGCAGCGCCGAGCGCGACACGTTGAACACGGCGTCCGCGCTGGGGACCTGTTCCGGCTGCAGGCTGCGGGCGGCCTTGGTGGACATCGTGTACCCCGGGACGAGCACCAGCGGCGAGACCCCCCGATGGACGAGGAGCTTCTTGTGCCGCGGGCCCTGCTCCCCCGTCCAGGCGATCGTCAGCCCGCCGAAGAGCGCCGGAGCGACGTTGTCGGGATGCCCTTCGAGCTCCGTGGCGAGCCGCAGCAGCGCATCGTCGTCGAGGTCCGCGATCCCGTCCAGCAGTCCCTTGGCGGCGAGCACGCCGGCCACGACGGCGGCGCCCGAGGATCCGAGCCCGCGGCCGTGCGGGACGCCGTTGCGCGCCACGAGGCGGATTCCCGGCATCGGCCTCCCGACGTCCGAGAACACGTGCGCGATCGAGCGGATCACGAGGTTCGTCGCGTCCCGGGCGATCTCCTCCGCGCCCGATCCGCTCACCTCCACCTCGATGCGCTGCTGTTCGCCGGCTGCGGGGGTCGCGAGCGCCGTCACCTCGAGCTCGTCGTACATGCTCACCGCGAGCCCGAGGGTGTCGAATCCCGGTCCGAGGTTGGCACTCGTCGCCGGGACCGTGACCTCGACGCTGCGGCCCTCCGGGACGACGGCGCCGTCCTCCATCACTCCCCCTCCACGCGCAGCACGGAGACCACGCGCTGCACGACACTGCTCTCCGCGAGCCGGGCGACCGTGTCGCTGAGCGCCTGCTCGGACGCGCGATGCGTGCCGATCACGATCCGTGCCGTGGCGCTGTCCTCGCCCTCCACCGTCTGCAGCGCCGTCGCGACGGACACACCCTCCTCGCTGAGGATCCCGGCCACGGTCGCCAGGACCCCCGGGAGGTCCTCGACCTCGAGCGTGATCTGGTACCGGGTGGTGATACGGCCGATCGGCGCGACGGACAGGCTCTGCCTCGCCGACTCGCCGACCCCCACGCCACCGGCGAGGTGGCGGCGAGCGGCCGAGACGACATCGCCAAGCACGGCCGACGCCGTCTGCACGCCGCCGGCTCCTGCCCCGTAGAACATCAGCGGCCCCGCGGCCTCGGCCTCCACGAACACGGCGTTGTTGCCGCCGTGCACCGTCGCCAGCGGATGCTCGCGATCGATGAGCGCCGGGTAGACGCGCACCGAGACGCCGCCCTCGGGGTCGGACAGCCGCTCGCAGATGGCGAGGAGCTTGATCACGTAGCCCGCACGACGGGCGTCGGCGATCATGTCCGCGGTCACCGACTCGATGCCCTCGCGGTGCACGTCCTCGAAGGACACCTGGGTGTGGAAGGCGAGGCTGGCGAGGATCGCGGCCTTCTGCGCGGCGTCGTAGCCCTCGAGGTCCAGCGTCGGGTCCGCCTCGAGGTATCCGAGCTCGGTGGCGATGCGCTGCGCCTCCTGCGCACTCAGGCCGTCCCGGTCCATGCTGTCGAGGATGAAGTTCGTGCTGCCGTTCACGATTCCGAAGATCCGCACGATCCGGTCGCCGGCGAGCGAGTCCCGCAACGGTCGGATGATCGGGATGGCGGCGGCCACCGCGGCCTCGTAGGACACGGACGCGCCCACCTGGTCGGCGGCCTCGAAGATCTCGGCCCCGTGCGTGGCGAGCAGCGCCTTGTTGCCGGTGACCACGTCCGCCCCCGAGCGGATGGCCGCCAGCACGTGCGACCGCGCCGGCTCGATGCCCCCCATCAGCTCGATGACGATGTCGGCGCCGAGGATCAGCGCCTCGGCATCGGTGGTGAGCAGCTCCCGGGGCAGCTCCGTGTCGCGCGGCGCGTCCGGGTCGCGCACGAGGATCCCGGCGAGCTCCAGCCGGGCGCCGCTGCGCTCGGACAGCTCCTCGCCGTGCTCGAGCAGAAGACGGGCGACCTGGGATCCCACGGATCCCGCACCGAGCAGGGCGATGCGGAGGGTGCGCTGCGGCGTCATGCTTCTCCTTCTCCGGCGGAGCCGGGCTGGGCGGCGGACGACTCCGCCGGTTCGGGTACGGCGTCGAGGCCCGCGTCGCGGCCGAGGAGGTCCGCGAGGGTCTCGCCGCGCACGATCAGGCGTGCGTGTCCGTCCCGCACCGCCACGACCGGCGGGCGGGGGGTGTGGTTATAGTTGCTCGCCAGCGCGTGGCAGTACGCCCCGGTCGCCGGCACCGCGAGCAGGTCTCCGGGGGTCACGTCGGCGGGCAGGTACTCGTGCTCGACGACGATGTCGCCGGACTCGCAGTGCAGCCCCACCACCCGGACGAGCACCGGGTCTCCCGTGCCCGCACGGGAGGCGATCCTCGCCGAGTACGGCGCGCCGTACAGCGCGGGTCGCGCGTTGTCGCTCATCCCGCCGTCGACGCTGACGTAGAGCCGCTCGCCGCGCTCCCCCAGCGACACCGGCTTGGTCGTGCCGACCTCGTACAGCGTCACCCCGGCCTGGCCCACGACCGATCGCCCGGGCTCGAAGGCCAGCGTCGGCACCGTGATCCCGCGCACCTCGCACTCACGCGCCACCGCCTCGACGATCGCGGACGAGAGGACCTCGATGGGCGTGGGATCGTCGGCTGCGGTGTAGGCGATGCCGAAGCCCCCGCCGAGGTTCAGCAGCGGGAGGTCCCCTCCGGCGAGGAGCTCGGCGTGCAGGTCGACCACGCGGGCCGCGGACTCCGCGAAACCCGCCGCGCCGAAGATCTGGGAGCCGATGTGGCAGTGCAGTCCGAGCAGGTTCAGGCTCGGCATCTCGCGAATCCGCGCCGCCGCCGCGTGCGCCTCGTCCAGCGCGAAGCCGAACTTCTGATCCTCGTGGGCCGTCGCCAGGAAGTCGTGCGTCTCGGCGTGCACGCCGCTGTTCACGCGGATCAGGACGTCCTGCACGATCCCGGCGCGATCCGCCCCCAGGCGGGCGGCGATCGCGCCCAGGCGCTCGATCTCGATCAGGCTGTCGACGACGATGGTCCCGACGCCGACCTCCACCGCGCGTTCGAGGACGGCGACCGACTTGTTGTTGCCGTGGAAGCCGAGCCGGGCGGGGTCCGCCCCGGCGGCGAGCGCCGTCTCGAGCTCGCCGCGGCTGCACACGTCCAGGCGCAGGCCCTCCTCGCTCACCCAGCGCACCACGTCGGCGCTGAGGAACGCCTTCCCGGCGTAGTACACACGGGATCGGGTGCCGTGCGCCGCGGCGGCCGCGTCGAACGCCTCGCGGATCCGGCGGGCGTGGGCGCGCACCTCGTCCTCGTCGAGGATGTACAGGGGCGTGCCGAAGCGCGCGCGGAGCTCGGACACGCGGACGCCGCCGAGACGCAGCTCCCCGTCGTCGTCGCGACGGGCAGAGGCCGGCCAGACGGCGGGGACCAGGTCGTTCGGGTCGGCGGGCACGGCGAGCCATTCCGGAGCGAGGGGTTCGTCGGGCAGGGCGGAGACCACGGAGCACCAATCGTCGGGAGGGGTGTCGCCGCTTCCCGGGTCGCGTCGAGGACGGACCGCCGCGGAAGCGGTGCTCGGCGGGGCGTCCGGCCGAGTTCCCCAGCAGTCTAGGACACGCGAGGAGGGCGCCCCGTCGCGGTGCGACATGTCATGACGCGCCTCGTCGGGCAGGCGCGTTCGGTCGTCGAGCGACACTTCGACTCGCTTCGCTCGCTCAGTGCGGGTCTCCGCGAGACGAAACGCCACGCCCCTCGGCCGGCACCGTTTCGTCTCGGTCCTCCAGTCCCCCGGGCGCGCCGGATACGCTCGACGCATGGACGCGACGCCGGAAGCCGAGCGACAGAACCCGTTCGCGCGGGCGATTCAGACCGTGATCGCCTTCGCGCTGAGACGCCGAGCGGTCCGGGCCGCGCTCCTCTACATCGAACGCCGCGGACCGGTGCTGGCGGACAGCATCACCTACCGCGCCCTGTTCAGCGTGTTCGCGGCGGTGCTCCTCGGCTTCTCCATCGCGGGTCTGTGGCTCGCGGGGAATCCGGAGGCGTTCCGCGCCCTCGTCGCGGCGGTGGACTCCGCGATCCCCGGGCTGGTGGGACCGGACGGCATCGTGGACGCCGAGGCCATCACCGCGCCCACCGGCCTCACCCTCACCGGCATCGCCTCACTTGTCGCGCTCGTCGGCGCCGCGCTCGGGGCGATCGGAGCCCTGCGGACCGCCTTGCGCTCCCTCGCCGGCACCGTGGGCGACGACGTGTTCTGGCTCTGGGTGATCCTGCGCAACCTCGCCCTGGCGATCGGCATCGCCCTCGCCGTCGCGGTGACGGCGTTCCTGACCGTCACGGGCGGCTCCGGCATCCGGGCGCTCACGGGAGCGCTCGGTGCGGAGGACTCTCCCGCGGCCGTGTGGGCGGAGCGGGCTCTGGACATCCTGATCATCCTCGTCATGGACACGCTGCTCGTCGCCGCGCTGTTCGTCGTGCTGTCCGGCGTGCGGGCCTCGGCGCGCGCGCTGTGGTCGGGCGCCCTCCTCGGCGGCCTCGGGCTCCTCGTCCTCCAGCAGCTGTCCGGCCTCTTCATCGGCGGCGCGCGGGCCAACCCGCTGTTGGCCTCCTTCGCCGCCCTCATCGCTCTCCTGATCTGGCTGAACCTCTCGGCGCAGGTCGTGCTCTACGCGGGCGCGTTCATCATCACCGCCGTCGAGGACCAGGACGACGCGACCGCCGGGCGACCGCGCACCTTCGAGGAGCGTCGACTGGAGCGCGCGGAACGGATGCTCCGGGCCGCGCAGGAGGAGCGCGACGCCGCGAGCGCGGCAGTGCAGAAGGCCGAGCCGTCCGCAGACGCGGCGGTCACCGCGAAGGGCAGGTCCCGTTCCGCTGCAGGGACGCGTCCGACGTGATCGCGCCGTCGGCGCGGAGCCCGGCGACGAGCTGCCCGTCGGTCACCCCCAACGAGATCAGGTGCAGCCCGGCGGGGATCTGGTCGGCGATGCAGATGCGCTGCGGCGCCGTCAGCCCGTCCGCGAGGCCGCCGAAGCGGCCCGCCAGCTGAGCCGCGTCCAGCGTGACGCCCGCGACCGACGCCGAGACGGGCGTCAACGCGATGTCGCCCTCCACCGCGTCGGGCTTCAGGGTGAGGGCGATCGGCAGGCTCTGTCCGAACAGGCTCAGGGCGCCCTTCGCCGTCACGTTCGCCCCTTCCAGGGCGATCTCGTCGACGGGGAGATCGGTGGCGGATCCGACGAGGTCGCCGAGCTGTTCCGCGGTGACCCGGATCGTTCCCGTCGCTCCCGTCATCGGCCCGCCGTGCAGGGGGAACCCCCGGGCCTCCGCCGTGACGGCTCCGGCGAACGGCCCCACGGCGACGTCGTCGGAGGACAGGTGCAGGGCATCGAGCCTGCCGGCGAGCAGCTGCGCGAGGACGATGCCGTCGGTCGCGACGTCGATCTGCTGGTCCTCCGGCAGGTGCAGAGCCGTGATGACCTGCGTGCGCGCCACGTCGGCGACCACCGCCCGCGCGACGAACTCCGCCACGACGACGAGCGCGGCCAGCACGACAACCGCTGCGGCGACGATCCACGGCCATCGCCGTCGCGTGCGCGTCTCCGGTGCCGAGCCGTCACGCGGCAGCGGCACCGTGGCGTGCTGCGTGCCGAGATCTCGCGGGTACGGCTCCGTGTCGCCCATGCGCGGTGCTCACATCCGCTCGGGCGCCGAGACGCCGAGCAGCTCCAGTCCGTTGCGCAGCACCTGGCCCGTCGCGTCGTTGAGCCACAGACGGGTCCGGTGCACCGCCTCGACGGGGTCGTCGCTGAGCGGGATGACGCGGCAGTTGTCGTACCAGCGGTGATACAGACCGGCGAGCTCCTCCAGATAGCGGGCGACGCGATGGGGCTCGCGGACCTCCGCGGCGAACGCGACGATCCGCGGGAACTCCTGGAGGGCGCCGAGCAGCGCCGACTCGGTCTCGTGAGTCAACAGCTCGGGCGCGAACTCGGAGCGGTCCACGCCGGAGTCGGCGGCGTTGCGGGCGACGTTGTGCGTGCGGGCGTGAGCGTACTGCACGTAGAAGACGGGGTTGTCGTTCGTCCGCTTCTGCAGCAGCTCGGGGTCCAGCGACAGCGGCGAGTCGGCGGGAGAGCGCTCGAGCGAGTACCGGAGGGCGTCCGTGCCCAGCCACTGCCGCAGGTCGTCCATCTCGATGATGTTGCCCGCGCGCTTGCTGAGCCGCGCGCCCCCCACGGACACGAGCTGGCCGATCAGCACCTCGACGTCCTTCTCCGGGTCGTCGCCGGCCGCGCCCGCGAGAGCCTTGAGGCGGTGCACGTAGCCATGGTGGTCCGCGCCCAGCAGGTAGATCTTGTGCTCGAAGCCGCGGTCGCCCTTGTTCAGGTAGTACGCGGCGTCGGCGGCGAAGTACGTGTACTCGCCGTTCGAGCGGCGGATCACGCGGTCCTTGTCGTCGCCGAAATCGGTGGTGCGGACCCACACCGCGTCCTCCTGGTCGAAGACGTGCCCCTGGGCGCGCAGCCGGTCGACCGCCTGATCGATCAGGCTCGGCCCGCCGTCGTCGCCGGGGGCGTGCAGGATCCGCTCGGAGAACCACACGTCGAAGTCGACGTTGAACGCCGCCAGCGACTGCTGCTGCTCGGCGAGCTGGAAGCGGTACCCGAGCTCGCGCGCCACGAGCCGCTGCTCCGCGTCCTCGAGCTCGAGGAAGTCCGGGCGCTCCGCCACCACGCGCGCCGCGAGGTCCGCGATGTAGCTGCCCGCGTAGCCGCCCTCCGGGGTCGGCTCTCCCTTGACAGCGGCGACGATGGATCCGGCGAACCGCTCCATCTGCGCACCGGCGTCGTTGATGTAGAACTCGCGCGCGACCCGGGCTCCGGACGCGGCGAGCAGGCGCGCGATCGCGTCGCCCAGGGCGGCCCATCGGGTGTGTCCGATGTGGAGCGGCCCCGTCGGGTTGGCCGAGACGAACTCGACGTTGATCGAGCGACCGGCCTGCGAGTCGTTGTGCCCGTATGCGGTTCCGGCCTCGACGATCGTCCGGGCCAGGGCTCCGGCCGCGCCGGCCTCGAGGCGGATGTTGATGAAGCCGGGACCGGCGACGGAGACCTCGGCGATCCCGTCGACGGCGCCCAGTCCGTCCGCGATCCGCTGTGCCAGCTCGCGGGGGTTCGTCCCGAACGGCTTCGCCAGCCGCATCGCGACGTTGGTCGCCCAGTCGCCGTGATCGCGGTTGCGCGGGCGCTCCAGCACGATGTCGGAGGCCGTGATCCCCAGCGGCTCACCGGGTCGTCGCTCGTCCGAGATCGGGGTCAGGACGGCGAGGACGGCTTCGGCGAGGGCTGCAGGGTTCATAGACCACCCATCCTAGGACCGCGGGCGCATCCGCACCGCGCGGCCACCGAGGTCAGCGGAAGCGCGCCAGGGTCGCGGTGAGCGCGGCCAGCGCGGAGGCGTCGGGCTCGTCCCCCGCCTCGCGCAGAGCCAGGTAGGCCGCGCCGGCGGCGCCGTCCCCGACCCGCAGGATCTCGAGCGCCTCCCCGCTGCGCGACGCACGACGGATGAACTCGTCCCGCAGGACACCGGGCCTGGACAGCACGCTCCCGCCGACCACGATCGGGCCCGGTCCCGTCCGGACGACCTCGAGGGTCGCGGCGAGCGCGGCTCCGGCCTCGCGCAGGATGCCGCGCGCGGTCTCGTCGTCCTCGTGGTCGAAGGCGAGCGGGGCGAACCGCGACAGCTCGACGGGGCGCTGCGCGTAGAGGGTCTCGACCAGCCGGGACAGCTCGCCGGGCCGTCCCTCCACGGTCGTCCCGCCGCGCTCGATGCCGCACGCGGTCAGCACGGCGTCGGTCAGCGCCGTCGGCGGTCCCCCGCCGTCGAGATCGGCGGCGGCCGCACGCGCGACCCGGTGACCGATCCAGAAGCCGCTGCCGCGATCACCGAGCAGCCACCCCAGTCCGTCGGCGGCCGCGGCGACGTCCCCGTCCTCGACGCGGATCACACAGGCGCCGGTCCCCGACACCAGCGCGTAGCCGGCCGGTGCCGCCGTCCCGCTGAAGTACAGCGCGAGCAGGTCGGATCGAAACTCGAGCCGCCCGGCGAAGCCGTGCTCGGCCAGCAGTCCGCGCAGCCGCTCGCCGCCGCCGCCGGACGTGTAGCCGGCCATCGCCGCGACGATCACCGAGACGTCCTCCGCCCGGCGGCCGGCGACCGCGAGCGCCCCGTGCACGGCGTCGAGCACGGCCCGCGCGGAGGCCTCGGCCCCGACCGAGATCGGGTTCCCTCCCCCGCCGACGCCGTAGCCCAGGCATTCCCCCCGAGGGGTGGCGAGGACGGCCCTGGTCGAGGTGCCCCCGGCGTCCACTCCGAGCACCAAAGCGTCGTGACTCATTCGTGACCCGTCCTCGTTGACGCAGGGGCGAAATAAGAATAGTTTTCATCCGACGGCGCCAACGGTGGCCCGTTTTCAATGGAGGCAATGGTGCCACGGACATTGGACATCGGCAACGATCAGTCGATCTCGCGACGCATCGCGGCCCGCCGCGGCTCGATGCCCACGGCCATGTCCAAGATCGCCGACGTCATCGCCGATCAGCCCACCGCCCCGGTCGAGCTCACGATCACCGAGCTCGCCGCGCTCGCGGGGACGTCCGCCGCCACCGTCACGCGATTCAGCCGTGCCCTCGGCTTCGACGGCTACACGCAGTTCCGCGTGGGCGTGGCCAGCGAGATCGGCCGCGGCGACGCCGACGAGTCCTGGCGTGCGGACATCGGACGCGAGTTCGCGCCGGACGACGCCCCGGAGAAGGTGCTGCAGACCCTGCTCGCCCTCCACATCCGGAGCCTGGAGACCACCAGCGCCTGGCTCGATCTCGACGCGGTCGAGGACGTGGCGCGCGCGATCGCGACGAGCCGTCACGTCGACATCTACGGCGTCGGCGGCAGCGGCGTGATCGCCGAGGAGTTCCAGGGGCGGCTGTACCGGATCGGAGTGAACGCGCACGCCTGGCGGGACGTGCACGACGGGCTGACGAGCGCGGTGCTGCAGGACGCCTCCTCGGTGGCGATCGGGATCTCCAGCACCGGGCGCACCGAGGAGACCGTGCAGATGCTGTCCCAGGCCGGTGCCGTCGGCGCCCGCACGGTCGCGATCACGCACGACAGCGCCTCGTGGATCGCCTCCGTCGCCGACGACGCGCTGTGCACGGCCGCGCCGATGCCCTACCTGCGACCGGACGACCTCTCGGTCAAGCACTCGCAGCTTCTCGTCATCGACCTGCTCTATCTGCTGATCGCCCAGCACATGTTCTCGGACGCCGCCACCCGCCTCGCCGCGAGCGCCATGGCGGTCTCCGCCCACCGCCGCCCCGACCGTCCCAGCCGTCGCCGCACGGATCGCACCCCCACGGAGGAGACCCGATGACCGCCACCCCCGCCGCACTGCTGCACGAGGCGACCAGCCGGCTCGAGCGACTGGCCCGCGACGCCGAGGAGGGCGCCCTCGACCCGGCGATCGCCCTGCTGGTGCGCAGCCTCGAGGACGGCGGGGTGATCCAGGCGTTCGGGACGGGGCACTCGGAGGCGTTCGCCATGGAGATCGCGGGACGGGCGGGCGGGCTCATCCCGACGAACCGGATCGCGCTGCGCGACATCGTCCTGCACGGCGAGCGCACGGTGGACGTCCTGACCGGAGCGCTGGAACGCGAACCGTGGGTGGTGGACGAGCTCATGGCCGTCTCGCCCGTCGGTGCGCACGACGCGTTCGTGATCGCCTCCAACTCCGGCGTCAACGGATCGATCGTCGGGGTCGCCCTGTGGGCCAAGGAGCACGGTCACCCGGTCATCGCGGTGACGAGCCTGGAGCACACCGCCCGGGTCGAGCCGAAGCACCCCAGCGGCAAGCGTCTCAGCGAGATCGCCGACGTCGTGATCGACAACCTCGCCCCCTACGGGGACAGCACGCTGGAGCTGCCCGGCGGGTTCGGGATCGGTGCGATCTCCTCGATCACCGCCGCCTTCATCGCGCAGCTGCTCACCCTCGGCGTCGCGCGGGCGATCGGAGACGCCGGCGACACCCCGCCGCTGTACATCTCCGCGAACATCCCCGGCGGCGACGAGCACAACTCCGCTCTGGAGGACCGCTACCGCAACCGACTGCGCCGCGGCGCCTGACCGTCCCTGCTCTCTCATCCCACCCGCACACATCAATGGAAGGCAGAACACACATGGAACTCAACGAAGCGTCCATCAGCCGCCGCACCCTGCTGCGCGGAGCCGCGCTCGCGGCCGTGCTCGTCCCCTTCGGCGTGAGCCTGGCCTCGTGCGCCGCGCCCGGTGGCGGCGGAGGCGGGACGGCGCCGAAGGGCGAGGTCACCGCGGACAACCCGTTCGGCGTCGCGGCCAACACCAAGGTCGACGCCGTCATCTTCGACGGCGGCTACGGCGTGGACTACGTCGAGAACGCGGCCAAGATCATGCAGGGCAACCACGACGGCGTCGAGGCCAAGGTCTCCCCGTCCACGAAGATCGCGCAGGAGCTCCAGCCCCGGTTCGTCGGCGGCAACCCGCCCGACCTCGTGGACAACTCCGGCGCCAACTCGATCGGCTGGAACACCATCCTCGACCAGCTCGAAGAGCTCGACGAGGTGCTGGAGGCGAACAACCTCGAAGGCGAGAAGATCAGCGACACCCTCTACGACGGCGTCAAGGCGCCCGGGACGTTCGACGGCCGGTTCGTCGCGCTGAACTACGTGATGACGGTCTACGGCATCTGGTACTCGGCGAGCCTGTTCCAGCAGAACGGATTCACGGTGCCGACGAGCTGGCAGGACCTGAAGGCCCTCGGCGAGGCGGCCAAGGCCAAGGGGAAGTACCTGTTCCTCTGGGGCAAGGAAGCGGCCACGTACTACCAGACCATGGTCGTCGACTCGGCCGTCATCCAGTCCGGCGACGACGTGCGCCTGCCGCTGGAGAACCTGGAGGAGGGCTGCTGGTCGCACCCGACGATCCAGGGCATCCTCACGATCCTGCACGACCTGATCCAGTCCGGGTACGTCAAGCCCGGCGGTGGCGGCACGCAGTTCACCCAGGCCCAGTCCCAGTGGAGCCTCGACCAGGAGGCGCTGCTGTACCCGTCGGGTTCCTGGATCGAGAACGAGATGAAGAAGCAGACCGCCGACGACTTCCAGATGACGGGGATCGCGGAGCTGCCGCTGGACGGGAACCAGACCACGCCGAAGGGCACCATGCGCGCGGAGGCCGGCGAGCCGTTCATCGTGCCGTCCAAGGCCAAGAACCCGGCCGGCGGCAAGGAGCTGCTGCGCACGATGCTCTCGAAGGAGAACGCGACCTACTTCGCCAAGGAGAAGCTCGCGCCCACCATCGTCAAGGGCACGGTGCCCGAGGACGGCTTCGGCTCGACCGCCCTGGTGTCGCAGACGAAGCTGCTGGAGGCCGCCGCCGGAAACGTGTTCACGATCAAGTCCTTCAACCTGTACGGCATGAACTCCGACCAGCTCCCCATCTGGAACTCGTTCCTGGACGGGAAGATGTCCGTCGAGGAGATCACCAAGCAGCTGCAGGATCTGACGGACAAGGTCCGAAACGACGACTCCGTCACGAAGATCGAGATCAAATGAGCCTCAGCGCTCCCGGTCTCGACGCGGCGCTGGACACCAGCGCGGTCGTCACCGCCCGCACGGCGCGCCGCAAGGCGCCCCGTGCGGGCCTGCGCCGCAAGCTCACGTTCGACTACGTCTCGTTCCTGCTGGTCTTCCTGGGCCTGCCCGTCGCGATCTTCCTGATCTTCGTCATCTCGCCGTTCATCCAGGCCGTCTACTACTCCATGACGAACTGGACCGGCTTCTCGACCGAGATGGACTTCGTCGGCGTCAGCAACTTCGTCCGGCTGTTCCAGAACGAGACGTTCCTGCAGGCCATGGGCAACAACGCTCTGCTCGCCATCGTCGTCCCGCTCATCACGCTCACCATCGCCCTGATCTTCGCGAGCATGATCACCGTCGGCGGGCCGAGCCACGGCCAGGTCCGCGGGCTCAAGGGCTCGAGCTTCTACCGCGTGGTGTCGTTCTTCCCCTACGTCATCCCCGCCATCGTCATCGGCATCCTGTGGAGCATGATCTACCTCCCCAACGGGCTGCTCAACGGACTGCTGGGCCTGGTCGGGATCGACACGAACGACTTCGCCTGGCTCGGCGACGAGCGCACGGCGATGCCCGTCACGATCTTCGTGATCGTGTGGGGCATGGTCGGCTTCTACATGGTGCTGTTCATCGCGGCGATCAAGGGGATCCCCGCCGAGACCTTCGAGGCCGCGCGCCTGGACGGCGCCGGACGCACGCGCACCATCGTCTCGATCGTGCTGCCGCAGATCCGCGACAACGTGCAGACCGCGTACATCTACCTGGGCATCATGGCGCTGGACGCCTTCGTCTACATGGCCGCCCTGAACCCGACCGGAGGACCCGGCAACACCACCCTGGTGATGAGCCAGTACCTGTTCCGCACCGCGTTCGAGAAGGGGCAGTTCGGCCTGGCGAGCGCCATGGGCGTCGTGCTGGCCGTGATCACCCTGGTCTTCGCCGGACTCGTCATCGGGCTGTTCCGACTCGTCGGCGGCAAGGACGAAGGAGGACGCGCATGAGCCTCGACACCCGCACGAGCGTCACCATCGACAAGAGAGCCGCGCGGAGCTCCGCCCGTACGGTCCAGAGCACGACGAGCGACAAGGTCGTCGGCGGGATCTCCCATGTGGTCCTCGTGATCTGGTCGATCGCCGTGATCCTGCCGATGCTGTGGACGCTGCTCAGCTCCTTCAAGACGACCCGCGAGATCTTCGCCTCACCGTTCAGCCTCCCGGCGAGCTGGAACCTCGACAACTTCTTCTCCGCATGGACGAAGTACAACTTCGGGCTCATGTTCCTGAACACCGTGATCGTCGTCGGCGTCTCGCTGGTCCTCGTGATGGTGCTCGGGGCGATGTGCGCCTACGTGCTCGCGCGCTTCGCGCTGCCGGGCAGCCGGGTCATCTACTACCTCATGCTGGCGGGCCTCACCTTTCCGGTCTTCCTCGCCATCGTCCCGCTGTTCTTCATCCTCCAGGGGATGGGGCTGCTGAACACGCTCCCGGGGCTCATCCTCACCTATGTCGCCTTCGCCCTCCCGTTCACGGTGTTCTTCCTCTTCTCGTTCTTCAAATCCCTGCCCTACGAGATCCAGGAGGCCGCGTACGTCGACGGCGCGAGCGAGTGGCGGACGTTCTTCCAGGTGATGCTGCCGATGGCCCGCCCCGGTCTCGCGGCCGTGGCGATCATGAACTTCCTGGGCCTGTGGAACCAGTTCCTGCTGCCGATCTCGCTGAACACCGATCAGACCAAGTACGTCCTGTCCCAGGGCATGGCGAGCTTCGCCTCCGCCGCCGGCTACCAGGTCGACTTCGGCGCCATGTTCGCCGCGGTCATCATTACGATCGTCCCGGTGCTGATCGTCTACATCGTCTTCCAGCGCCAGCTCCAGGGCTCGGTGTCGCAGGGCACCTCCAAGTGACCGCGGGATGACGCGATGACGCCCCGCTCCGCCGGGGCCGCGACGGGGCGCGCCGTCTTCCGGACCGCGGACTCGTCCGTGGACGGGAGACGGCGCGCGCTCGCTTATCCTCGACGCATGCCCCGATCCGTCCGGCGCCTCCCCCGGCGCCGTCTCGCCCTGGTCGCCGCCCTCTCCGTGATCGCCCTGTGCGCCGCCGTGCTCGGGCTGTGGCGCCCGTGGACGCCCGCGACGCCGATCGCGGCGGGACCGGGAGAGCCTGTCGTCGCCGTCGAGCCCGCTCCGCTCGCGCTGCCCGAGCACCCGCGCGTGCTCGTCTTCGGAGACTCGTGGACCTACGGCTCGGCCGCCGCCTCGCCCACGCTCGGGTACGCCTACGTGCTGTCGGAGCTCCTCGGCGCAGAGACGATCGTGGACGGCGTCCGCGGCAGCGGGTACCTCAAGCCGGGTTGGGACGGGCCGGACTTCGGCACGCGCATCGCGGCGCTGGACCCGGCGATCGACCCCGACCTCGTGATCGTCCAGGGCTCGATCAACGACCGACTCCTGATCGACGAGGACTATCCGCACGCCGTCGACGCCGCATGGGACCGGCTGCAGGCGCTGTTCCCCCGGGCGCGCATCGTCGTCCTGGGGCCGGCGCCGCACGAGCTTCCGATCGCCAAGGGCACGATCAAGATCGATCACGCGCTCGACCGCCTCGCCGCGGAGCGCGGCTGGCATTACCTCTCCCCCGTCGCCGAGGACTGGATCACCGAGGCGAACTACGCGCAGGTCATCGACACGGGGGCCGGGCGCCTGCATCCGACGACGGCAGGGCATCGATACCTGGCCGAGCGCGTGGCCGAGTCGCTGCGGGCCCTCGCCCCGGAAGAGCCGGCCGCGGGCCGCATCGTCTCCGGGGACTGACGACAGGGCGCTCGCTTCCGGGTAGGTCGCCGGACAGGACACTTCGACCGCCCCGCGCCGTGACGACGGTTGCCGCCGTGACGACATAGAGTCATCTGGCATGCAATACGGAACAGCAGGAGGCATTCATGCAGCTCACCTCGAAAGTCGTCATCGTGACCGGCGGAGCACGCGGGCTCGGCGCCGAGTACGCACGAGGGATCGTCGCCGCCGGAGGTCGCGTCGCGATCACGGACCTCAACGAGCAGGGAGCCGCCGAGCTGGCGGCGGAGCTCGGCGACCACGCCATGTCCGTGGGGCACGACGCATCCGACGCGGACTCCTGGGCGCGCGCGGTGGCCGCAACCGAGGAGGCGTTCGGGCGGATCGACGGCCTGGTCAACAATGCGGGGATCCCGGCCCCGAGCAAGATGCTCGTCGACGAGCCGATGGACCATTTCCGCCGAGTGATCGACGTCAACCTCTTCAGCGTCCAGCTCGGGCTGCAGGCGGTCGTCCCGGCGATGCGCCGTGCCGGGGGCGGCTCGATCGTCAACATCTCCTCCGTGGCCGGGCTCGTCGGCATGGCCTTCTCCGGTTCCTACGGCGCCTCCAAGTGGGCGGTGCGAGGCATGACGAAGATGGCCGCCGTCGAGCTCGCACCGGAGGGCATCCGGGTGAACTCCGTCCAGCCAGGCACGATCTACACTCCGATGACCGCGGGCGACGTGTCCGAGGGCGACGGCGCCTTCTCCGTCGCGGCGATGGGACGCGTCGGCCGGGCCGAGGAGCTGCTCGGCGCGGTCGTCTATCTCCTCAGCGACGCGGCCAGCTACACCACGGGAGCAGAGCTGACGGTCGACGGCGGGTGGACCGCGGGCTCGTCGTTGGCGACGCTCGCCGCCGCATACGCGGAGACCATCGACCGATGACCCTCGCGGTGCGTCATCGTTCCCGCGCGGAGCGGTGGCGCACCGCCGGTGCGTCACCCGCGCCGAGCGGGCGACACGGGATCACCAGCGGCGTCCCCGTCTCCGGATCAGGCATGATGCGGCAGGGCAGATCGTAGACCTGTTCGACGAGCTCGGGCGTCAGGATGCGGGACGGATGCCCGGCGGCGACCACCGCGCCGTCCTTCATGACCACGAGATGATCCGCGTAACGCGCCGCCTGGTTGAGATCGTGGAGCACCACCACGATCGTCCGGTGCAGTCGCGAACGGAGCCGTTCGAACAGCTCCAGGAGACCGTACTGGTGCGAGACGTCGAGGAAGGTCGTCGGCTCGTCCAGCAGCAGCACCGGCGTCTCCTGCGCCAGCGTCATGGCGACCCAGACGCGCTGCCGCTGGCCCCCGGGAGAGCTCCTCCACCAACCGGCCGGACAGCTCGGTCGTCCCCGGGGACTCGTTCGAGTACCCGGGCTGTGCGCTAGCTTGAGCAGGTGACCCATCAGACACCGCAGCCCGGTTGGCATCCAGACCCGTCTGGGCAGTTCGAGCAACGGTACTGGGATGGCGTCGCGTGGACAGATCATGTGTTCGCCGCAGGCGCGCAGTCCGTGTCGCCTATGGCACGAAGCCGTGCGGAGGCCCGCGCACTCGCGGCACAGACTGCAGTCGCCCAGCGTCCTGAACAGAGTGCCGCGCCTGTGGCTTCGACTGAACCGGCATCCTCGTCTGGAAGCACGCAGAACGCGCTGGTTCTCGAGAACATACCGCTGCTCGGCGCGCGCAAGCATGCCGAGAGACTGCGCTCGGAGGTCGCTCGACTCCAAGGTCTCATCGACCAGTACGGACTGCGGGAAGTGTCAGCCCTCGATGACCTGAAGCGTCATCTGAACCAAGAGATCGCGGGGATGCGCGGGCAGGTCGCCGACGCTACGGCGGAGCTGACGTCCCGTCAGGCGGACGTCGCGGCGACGGAGGCCTCGCTTCTCGACCTGCGCCGCGCCGTAGAGGTCCAGGAACTGGGCCTCTACGACTACGAACATCCGGCTGAGGACTCTGTCGCTCTGGCCACGCAGCTCGAAGCGCTACGTGCGGACATCAAGAAGGCCGTCCGCGCCGGTCGCGCGACCCAGGCGACGAGCAACTTCACCTTCAACAACAGCACGGCTAAAGGCGCGAAGTTCGTTCGCGACATGTCGAAGCTCATGCTCCGCTCCTACAACGCCGAGGCCGAGAACTGCGTCAAGGCGGTCCGTGCCGGGAACCTGGCCACCGCTCAGAAACGCCTCACGACCGCGATGGAGCAGATCGCTCGCCTCGGCACCATGATCGACCTGAGCATTACGTCGTACTTCCACCAGCTCCGACTGCGCGAGCTCGAACTCGCCAACCGGCACCTCCGCGCCGTGCAGGAGGAGAAAGAAGCGGATCGCGCACACCGCGAAGAGCTCCGGGAGCAGCGCAAAGCCGAGAAGGAACTCGCCGCTGAGAAGGCACGTCTCGAGAAGGAGCGCGGGCATTACGCCAACACGATCGCCGCCCTCGAGGCCAACGGCGATCTCGAAGGTGCGGAACGGATGCGAGCGCGCCTCGCCGACGTCGAGCACGCCATCGAGAACGTTGACTACCGTGCCGCGAATATTCGCGCCGGCTACGTGTACGTCATCAGCAACGTCGGATCCTTCGGCCCCGACGTGGTGAAGATCGGCCTCACCCGGCGACTTGAACCGATGGACCGCATCAACGAGCTCGGAGACGCATCCGTACCGTTCCGGTTCGATGTCCACGCCTTGTTCTTCGCCGACGACGCCGTCAGCATCGAAGCGATGCTCCACCAGCACTTCGCCGACCGCCGTATCAACCAGATCAACCTGCGCCGCGAGTACTTCCGCACCACACCGACCGAGGTGCGCGAGGTCCTGAAGGCGCATTCCGTCGAGTTGCTCGACTTCACACTGGAACCGGCCGCGGAGGAGTACATGGCGACACGAGCTCTCTTGGGAAGTTAGCCAGCCCGCCGGTCACTCATTCATACATGCAGAGGACATATCTCACGGCGCGTGTATGACCTCGGGTCCGGGGTGCTCAGGTCACGGCGGATGGCGACGACGATGAGGCCGGCATCGAGGCGCCGCGCGCCACGCAGCGCAAGCCAGGTCGCAGCTCAGTACTTCAGCGAGGCACCCATCCGCGCGGTCGGACGCGTCCAAACCCCGTCCGCACATGGCTTCACAGCTAAGCGCTTCACATATCACCGGCTCGAAGGTCGGCGCCAAGCCGAGAAGCGGCGATCCGTGCCGGTCTTCGAGCCGTTTCTGCGCCGATATCGGTCACCGCGGACACGAACTGTTATCGAGAACGTGCTTCAACGAGAAAGCCGCCTGAGACCAGGCGGCTTTCTCTCGTGCTCGGGGTGACGCGTATGTGTTCACAAATCATCCGCGTACAACCCGGTGTGCCCCCGACAGGAATCGAACCTGCGACCTACGGTACCGGAAACCGGCGCTCTATCCGCTGAGCTACGGAGGCGTACCGAACGATCCTATCAGCGCCGGAGGGGCTTCTCGGACACCGGCGTCCCGCGGGACCGTCGCCCGGAGATGATCAGGGCTCCGCCGACGAGGAACAGCCCGGCGAAGACCGGATATGCGGCGAGGCGCTCGATCCCGCCGAGCCCGAGCCCGAGGTCGGATCCGAGCAGGCCCGCGGCGATCGCGCCCAGTCCGATCACGGCCAGCACGGCGATCGCGAGCGCGAGCACCGGTCGCCCTTCGCGCGGGGCGAGGACGGCGACGGCGACCATCAGCAGGTTGCCGCCCAGGATCGCGAACAACGCGCCCAGGCTGTGCAGGAACAGCCGGACGGGATCGCCTCCGATCGCCTCCGCGAACGAGCCGGGGAACAGTCCGACCGTGATCAGACCGATCGCGTGGACGACGGCCAGGACGGCGACGACCATGCGCGCGATACGGTGCGGGCGTCCGGCGCGAAGGGCGTCGCCGAGGACGATCACCGCCGTCAGGACGAGGAGGCCTTGGAGCACGAAGGAGACATCCATGAGGAGATAGGCGGGCGAGCAGACGGTCCGCCCGAGCTCCACGCATTCGGGAACCCCGAGGTCGCTGATGTAGTTCTCGCCGTAGCTGTACGGCGCCCTCGTCCAGGCGGCTGCCGTGATCGCCTCCGCGAGGAAGTACTGCACCCCGGCGAGCAGCAGCACGCCCGCGGTCGTCAGCCGAGTCCGATCCATGGCTCCATCGAACTCCGTCGAAGAGCTTCGAGCACCTCGGGGCCGCCGCCCCGCCTGTCAGGACAGGAGGTGGAGCACCAGAACGATGACGGCGAGGAGCGGGAACGTGCCCTGCATGGCGGCGGCACGGAGCTTGCTGCCGTCCGCGAGGACGAGCACGAGGGCGGCGGCGAGCATGGTCCCGGTGCCCGCGAGCATCAGCGTGACGCCCGCGCCGACGATGCCGACCGCGGCCAGCACGATCCCCGCCGCGGCCATCACCGCCAGGAACAGGTTGTAGAAGCCCTGGTTGAAGGCGAGCTGGCGCATGACGAGCGCATCCTGCTCGCTCGCCACTCCGAACACCTTACGCGTCGCGGGCGCGGTCCAGCGCACGGACTCCAGGACGAAGATGAAGACGTGCACGAGCGCGGCGAGACCGGCGAAGATCGATCCGAGAAGGAGCATCCGACGATTCTGCCGTCCGGGACGCACGACCGCCAGCGTGTGGTCACCGGGGCGCGGCTCCGTCAGGGCGCTCGGCGTGTCCCCGCAGCGCTTCTCGGCGCCGCGCGGACGCTCTCGCCCGCAGGGATGCCGTGACCTCCGGCTGCGGGCTCCCCCAGCGGTACCAGCCCACGACGCTGATCATCAGCGCCAGGATGAGCCCGGCGATCACCCAGAGCACCACGAGATAGTCCACCCAGGACCCGACCGGCGGCTGACCGGGCAGGAAGTTGCGCAGCGTCGGCGTCGCGAACAGCATGCCCGCGTTCCAGGTGAAGAAGCCGACCTCGACCCTCCGGCGCCCACGGAACACCATGATCGCGACGGTGAGCCCGAGCACGGGCATGATGACCATGAGAGCCAGCAGGACGAGTCCGAACGCGATCGCCGCGGTCGCCCGCCGCACCTCGATCTCGTACTGCACGACGGAGCTCTGCCCCAGGACGTACCTCTGGTCCGTCGGCGCGAGCGAGATCACCCACCCCGGGACGTGGTGGGCGTCGAGCACCAGCCCGCCGGGCAGCGTCTGCGAGGCACCGTCACCCGCGGTGTATCCCACCGTGACCAGCGTTCGGGCGGGGTGCCGGTCGAACGGCCACTGCTCGATCTGTCCGCTCGTCGGAAGCCGGACGGTCTGCGGCACATCAAGGTACCCGCCCGCGAAGGTCACGGTGCTGCTTCCGCCCGCGGACGTGAACAGCACCACCACGTCGCCGCCGTCCGACGCCTCGCTCAACTGCTCGCGGCTCTTCGTCGTGAGCGACACGTCGAAGGAGAGCCGGTCCGTTCCCGCATCGACGTCGGTCGGAGTGAGACGCACGTGGACGGCGGCCGGGTCCTCGTCGGCCGGCGAGGGAGAGGTCACCGGCGCCGTGCCCCGTGCATAGAGGAGGACGACAGCGGCGTACAGAGCGACGAACACCAGCGCGCACACCACGATGAAGGTCGGGAACGGTCGTCTCCTCGACGCCTTCGCCAGCCCGCTCACGCTCCGCCCCTCTCCGCCGTCCCGCTCCGGGCACGGCTTCTCCGACGCTAGCAGCGGGCCGGACGCCGCTTCGGCTCAGACGAGGAAGATCGGGAGCAGCCCCGGGTTGTGCGCATGCACCAGCACGAGGAAGACGACCGCGTCGAAGAGCAGGTGCACGGTCACGACATAGGCCAGCGAGTGGGTGCGCAGGAAGATGAACCCCTGCAACAGCGCGAACGGGATCGTGAGCACCGGCCCCCAGGCCCGATACCCCAGCTCCCAGAGGAACGACACGAACACGATCGCCTGCAGGAGATTGGCCGCCGTGTCCGGGAAATGGCGGCGCAACAGGGCGAAGACGGTGCAGATGAAGAACAGCTCGTCCCAGATGCCCACGGCCCCGACCCCGACGAAGAGCCGGGCGATGAGGTCAGGGGTGTCGACCACCGGCCAGTTGAGATAGACGCCGCTGGTGATGAAGTAGTACGGCAGGATCGCCCAGCCGAGGACGAGCACCAGGACGAGCCATCCCCACTGCCAGGTCGTCCAGCGGCGCCCCGTCCGCCACGGGAAGCGGATCGCGCGATCGCGGAAGACGAAGCGGGACACCACGTAAGGGACGACCACTGCACCGCCGAGCGCCAGGGTGAAGCGGAGCATCGCCGCGTTGTCCAGCTCGGCCGCCAGCGGGATGGCGCTGACGATCAGTAGGCCGAGGGCGATGAGGGTCAGGTCCCGGGTGAGGCTCTTCTCCCCCCGGCTCAGGATCCGTCCTCGCTCGGAGACCGCGGCGATGCCGATCCCCACGGCGAGCAGCGTCATGCCGAGCCAGGGCAGCAGGAGGACAAAGAAGGCCGGCGCCGCGAGGCACACGGCGAGGGCGGCGACGACCTGTGCGGAGCGCGGCCCCGACATGACCCGCGTCCCGCCGGTCGCGTGCACCTCCGCTTCGCCCATGGTCACCCCCGGTCGACGCGCCGGTAGACGAGATCGCGGATGTCTCGCCCCTTGGCGATGCCCTTGCGCTCGAACGCCGTCATCACCCGGCCGTCGAAACGCTCGGCCCATTCACCGTCGAAGGCGCGCACGAACTCGGGCTCCGCGTCGAGGACCTCGCGCATCTGCAGGGCGTAGTCCTCCCAGTCCGTGGCCAGACGCAGCAGTCCGCCGTCGCGCAGCGCGTGCCCGGCGATCCGGCCGAACCCCGGTCGCACGAGACGACGCTTCGTGTGGCGCTTCTTGTGCCACGGATCGGGGAAGAAGACCCACGCCTCGTCCGCCGCCGCCTCGGGGAGGAAGGAGGACAGCACCTCGGGCGCGTTGGCCTCGACGAGACGGAGGTTGCGCACCCCGGCGCGGTCGGCGTCGAGCATGGTGCGGGCGAGCCCCGCCCGGAACACCTCGACGGCGAGGAAGTCGGTGTCCGGCCGCGCCGACGCCGCGGCGACGATCGCATGCCCCTGCCCCGACCCGACCTCGACGATCAGCGCGGCCGCTCGCCCGTAGCGCTCGGCGGGGTCCAGTCGGGCATCCGGGTGCACCGACGTCCAGGCGACGTCGCGCGGCACGTCGATGAGGTATTGCGCGGACAGCTCCGCGAACGCACGCTCCTGCGCCTCGGACATCCGCCCGCTCCGGCGCACGAAGGAGACCGGTTCATCGCGGAAGGTGCGGGGCTCTGGCATCCCTCCAGGGTATCCGGGCGCAGACGCGGGCTCAGCCGGTCGGCTCGGTGACGAAGTCGATGAGCTCCTCCACCCGGCCGAGCAGGGAGGGCTCCAGGTCACGGTAGCTGGAAACTCTCGACAGGATCCGCTTCCACGCGTGCGCGATGTCGGCCTGCGTCTCGGCGGGCCAGCCGAACGCATGGCAGATCCCGGTCTTCCAGTCCGTGCCCCGAGGGATCTGCGGCCAGGCGCGGATGCCCATCGCCGCGGGCGTCACGCACTGCCAGACGTCGATGTAGGGATGCCCGACGATCCGCAGGTGCGCGCCGTGCGGGCCCTGCAGGATGCGGTCGACGATGCGCGACTCCTTCGACCCGGCCACCAGGTGGTCCACCAGCACGCCGTAGCGGCGGGATCGACTCGGCGGCTCGGCGGCGAGGAGGTCGTCGAGCAGATCGATTCCCTGCAGGTACTCGACGACGACGCCCTCCACCCGGAGGTCGTCCCCCCACACCTTCTCGACCAGTTCGGCGTCGTGGCGCCCTTCGACGAGGATGCGGCTGGGCAGCGCGGCGCGGGCGCGCTGGTCGGCGACGGCGAACGAGCCCGACGCCGTGCGCTTCGGTCCCGATGCCTTCGCCGCCGGCATCACGAGCCGGACGGGCTCGCCGTCGATCAGGAAGCCGCCGCCGAGGGGGAACGCCCGCCGGCGCCCCTTCCAGTCCTCGAGCTCGACCAGGCCGCCCTCGACCCGGGTGATCGCCCCGCAGAACCCGTCGACCGCGACCTCGACGACGAGGTCCTTCTCCGCCGCGACGTCCGTCGCCTTCTTCGCGCCCTTGTCCCGCCAGCCAGCGGCAAGGACGTCCGATCCGTACCTGTCGTCCATCCCGACCAGCCTAGGTTCGCACCGGGGCTTTCCCTGGCCGCCCACGCGGAGACGGGCCCCGGGGGCGTCGGCGGCGACGATGCGTTCGCTGAGAGCGCTCGAGTCCGCTACCCGCTGTCGGAGGCCTGTGAATAGACTCGCAACCGGAGCCGCACGGCTCCGCGGAGGGAGCGAGCATGCGGGCGCGCTGGACGATCGTGGTCGGCCTGGTGCTGGCATTCCTCGTGTCGGGGACGTTCGCGTCCGCGGCGTCGGCCACCGATCCCGGGCGCCTGGACGAGGGGCACGTCACCGACGTCAGCGGCGTGCTCACGCCCGCGCAGGAGGACGCCGCGGAGGCGCGGCTGGCCGAACTGGCTGACCAGGCCGGCGCCGAGCTCTTCGTCGTCTTCGTCCCGGAGTTCACGAACCCGTCCGACAACGTCGACTGGGTGGCCGCGACGGCGAACGGCAACGGCTTCAACTCCCGCCAGTACCTCGTCGGGATCGCGACCGAGGGGCGGACGTTCGCCATCGCCGGCCCGACGCGGGACGGCCCGATCTCGGTCGCCGACCGCGAGAAGATCACCGACGCGATGCTCCCGGCGCTTCGGGAAAGCGACTGGGCCGGCGCCGTCACCGCCGGCGCCGACAAGGTGCAGGACATGCTGGTCGATGCTCCGGCCCGCGCGGCGACGACCTGGGCGATCATCGGCATCGTCGCCCTCGTCGCTGTCGTCATCATCGTGATCGTGGTCCTCGTCCGCCGCGCTCGCCGACGGGCTGCGGAGCGCGCCCGCAAGGAGCAGGAAATCGCCGACCTCGCCCAGCAGGCCGGCGTCGCGCTCGTCCGGACCGACGACGTGGTCCGCATGAGCGAGCAGGAGATGGAGTACGCCAGGGCACAGTTCGGCGACGAGGTCATCGGCGAGTTCTTGACGGCTCTGCAGACCTCGCGAAAGAACCTGGACGAGGCGTTCTCCCTGAAGCAGAAGCTCGACGACGAGATCCCCGACACGGACGCCCAGCGGCTGGAGTGGAACCAGCGGATCATCCAGCTCTGCTCGGAGTCGACCCAGGTCCTGGAGGAGCGCAAGGCCGACTTCGACGCGCTGCGGAAGCTCGAGCAGAACGCGCCCGAGGCGCTGGAGAACGTCCGCCGCCTCCGCGCCGCCGCGGGGGCGGAGATCGACCGTGCGGAGCAGATCCTCGCGACCCTGACGGCCACCTATGCCGCGACGGCCGTCTCCGCTGTCACCGACAACCCCGCACAGGCACGCTCGCGTCTGTCCTTCACGGACCAGCAGATCCAGGCCGCGGAGCAGCAGATCACGGCCGGCGAGACGGGCGACGCCGCCGTGTCGATCCGTGCCGCCGAGGGCGCGGTGCAGCAGGCGACGCAATTGGAGGACGCGGTCGAGCGCCTCGCGACGGACCTCAAGACCGCCGACGACGGCACCACCGGCCTCCTCGCCGAGATCCAGCAGGATCTGCAGACGGCACAGAGCCTGCCGGACGCGGACGGGTCCGTGGCCCGTGCGATGGACGTGGCCCGAGGCCAGGTCGCACAGGCCCAGGCGCTGCTCGGCTCCTCCGGGCGCGACCCGCTCACGGCTCTGCGCGTGCTCGACGCCGCGAACGACGCACTCGACGCCGTCATCCAGCATGTCCGCGACGAGCAGGCGAAGATCGCGCACGCGCGCAGTGTGCTCGGCAGCACGATCCAGCGTGCCGACGCGCAGATCGCGTCCGCCGACGGTTTCATCCGCAGCCGCCGCGGCGCGATCAGCTCGGCGGCCCGCACCCGGCTCGCCGAGGCCCAGACCGTCCGCGACCAGGCCCGCAGCGCCGCCGACGGGGACCCGGTCGCGGCCTTGGCGCTGGCTCAGCGCGCCGACAGCCTCGCCACCGAGGCGCTCCGACAGGCGCAGCAGGACGTCAACGCCTGGGACGACGGCCCGTGGGGCGGTGGCGGCGGGCGCGGAAACGACGACACCCTCGGCGCTCTTCTCGGCGGCATTCTCATCGGCCGCGCCTCGGGAAACCGCGGCGGCGGAGGCTGGGGCGGCGGTGGCGGCGGCGGACTCTTCGGCGGGGGCGGCAGCAGCGGAAGCAGCGGCGGCTTCTTCGGCGGAGGCGGCGGAGGCGGCGGAGGCTTCTCCGTCGGCGGCTTCGGCGGAGGAGGCGGCGGCAGCCACTCCGGATCCAGCGGAGGCCGATTCTGACCCTGTCCTGTCCCTGACCCACAAGCACGAACCGCAATGCGAAAGGAAACGCCCATGACCAAGCAGTCGATCTTCGGTCGCATCTCGACCCTGGTGAAGGCGAACATCAACGCGCTCCTCGACTCGGCCGAGGACCCGCAGAAGATGCTCGACCAGCTCGTGCGCGACTACACCAACAACATCGCCGACGCCGAGTCGGCCATCGCCGAGACGATCGGCAACCTGCGCCTGCTGGAGCGGGACCACGAAGAGGACGTCCAGGCCGCGGCGGAGTGGGGCAACAAGGCCCTCGCCGCCAGCCGCAAGGCCGACGAGCTGCGCTCCTCGGGCAGCGCCGCAGACGCGGACAAGTTCGACAACCTCGCCAAGGTGGCCCTGCAGCGCCAGATCAGCTCGGAGCGCGAGGCGAAGGCCGCCGAGCCGCAGATCGCGTCGCAGACGGAGATCGTCGACAAGCTCAAGAGCGGCCTCAACGGCATGAAGCAGAAGCTCGAGGAGCTGAAGAACAAGCGCAGCGAGCTGCTCGCCCGCGCCAAGGTCGCCGAGGCGCAGACCAAGGTGCAGGAGGCCGTGGGCTCCATCAACGTCCTGGACCCGACCAGCGAGCTGGGCCGTTTCGAGGACAAGATCCGTCGTCAGGAGGCGATCGCCCAGGGCAAGGCCGAGATCGCCGCCTCGTCGATCGACGCGCAGTTCGAGAGCCTCGAGGACCTCGGCGAGCTCACCGAGGTGGAGGCGCGCCTGGCCGAGCTGAAGGCCGGCGGCGCGCCCAAGCCGCAGGCCGCGATCGAGGACTGAGGTCCTCCGCCGCACCCACGACGGGGAGGGCTCCCGACAGGGGCCCTCCCCGCTTCGATCCAGGGAGAAGGATCATGTCCCGTTTCCTCGTCGTCCCGCAGTGGCAGGGCTCCCCCGCTCCCCGCGCCATGCTCCTCACGGACGGAGCCGCCGCCATCGCCGGGGACCTCCCTCGGGCGGCCACCACCCTCCTCGACGTCCCTCTGGAGGCCGGTGACGCTCAGGGCACGGCCGTGCACCGGCTGAGCAGCCTGCGCCGGACCCAGGAGCTCATGCGGGACGTCCTGACCCAGCCGGGATCCGGGACCGCCGACGAGCCGACGATCGTCATCGGCGGCGACTGCAGCGTCTCGGTCGCCGCCGTCGACGCCCTGCCCGGCGGCCTGGACGACGTCGCGATCGTCTGGTGCGATGCGCACCCCGACCTCCACACGCCGTCGTCCTCCCCGTCCGGGGCGTTCTCCGGCATGTCCCTCCGCGCGATCCTCGGCGACGCGACTTCCCCGCTTCCCGCGCGTTCGGGCATCGCTCCCGAGCGCATCGTGCTCGTCGGAGCGCGGGCGATCGACGAACCGGAACGCCGGTTCCTCGACGATTCCGGGATCACCGAGCTCTCGACGCTGGAGGACGCCAGTGCCCTCGCCCAGGCGGTCGCCGACACCGGAGCATCCCGCGTCTACGTCCACGTGGACGTGGACGTGATCGACCCCGCCGAGCTCGCCGGGATCTCCCATCCCGCCCCCTTCGGCCTCGCGGTCGCCGACCTCGTCGCGGCCCTGCGCGGCCTGCGCGCGCAGCTCCCCCTCGCCGGGGCGACGATCGCCGGATTCGCTCCGCGGTCGCCGCTGGCCGCGGTCGACGACATGGGCGCGATCCTCCGACTGATCGGCGCACTCGCGTGACGCGGACCGATCCGGACTCGGTGCGCCGAGAGGCGGCGGACGTCCTCGCGCGCGGGCGCCGATTCGACGCGAGGATCCCCTCGGTCCTGCTGCGCTCCCCGCTCAGCCGGCTCGGCTACCTCTGGGGCACGGCCGTCGGGTGGGTGTGGGGCGGCCTGTGGAGCACCGGCCCCGTGGAACGGCGCGGGGGCCTGTGGGTCTTCCGCGGCATGCCCTCGTGGACCTTCGCCCGCGGCGGCGTGTGCGTCGGCGGCTGCTTCCTGACCGGCGACGCCGAGCCGGACGAGCGTTTGCTGCGCCACGAGGCCGTGCACCGCACCCAGTGGCTCCGCTACGGGTTCCTCATGCCGGTGCTGTACCTCTTCGCCGGGAGAGACCCGCTGCGCAACCGCTTCGAGATCGAAGCCGGCCTGGAGGACGGGAACTACCTGCCGCGGCGCGCTCGCAACGACTGAGTCGTCCGAGCTCAGACCAGCCGGGAGAAGCGCTCCGGCGCGTCGATGGCCGCCCGCTCGACGCCGAGGCGCCCGGTGAGGTGATCCACGATGTCGGCCGTGCCGACGAACCCGCCGAGCAGGGTGATGCGCGTGGGAAGCGAGGCGGCGGCATCCGTGTCGCCGACGCAGAGCATCTCATCCGCCCAGGCGATCGCCGCACGGGAGACGGCGGCTCCCGGAGCGCAACGGCGTCCGGTTCCCGGAGCGCCCGAGCGGGATGCACGGGGCAGCCAGGAGATCGTCATCCGCGGCGGTGCGGACAGAAGCACGATGGAGTCCGCGTCCGGCACCTCGACGAAGATCCGCCCCGTCGTGCACAGCGGCAGAGTGGCCAGCAGCGCCTCCAGCTCCACGAGGGAGTGCTCGTCGGCCGTGATCAGGTGCTGGACCTGAGGGCGACGAGACGCCCGGCGCTGGGCGCGGGGCTTCGTGGCGAGGGCAGTGCGGGGAGTCATCGTGCCTTCAGCTTAGCACCCGAAGAAGGGTTGCCTTACCTTGCTCGACCTCGTCCCTCGGTCACTCGACCAGCGCGGCGCCCAGGGCCTCGAGCTCGCGGCGGGTCAGCCCCGCGGCCAGCAGGTAGTCCGCAGCGGATCCGTAGCGCTCGTCCACGTGGACGAGCAGGTCGCGCATCACCGGCGCCGGCGACGCCGTGGCCAGGGCGAGAGCGTGGCGGGCGTCCGGGTGATGCGCACGGAGCCGCTCGGCGACCATCCGCACGTGCTCCGGCGGCATGAGCGTCTCCGTCAGCGCGTAGTCGGCGATCACCGCCTCGCGGTCCGCTCCCACCGCGGACAGGGCGAGCGCCACGCTCACGCCGGTACGGTCCTTCCCCGCCGTGCAGTGCACGAGCGTCGGCTCCCCGTCGGCGAGCAGACGAGCCACCTCGACCATCCGCGCCGCGGCGTCGTCGACGAGGCGGCGGTACATCGTCGGCAGGCTCACGTCCTCCACGAATAGGGAGGCGACCGATCCATGGAAGAGCGGAACGCGCGTGACCGGCACCTCGACGAGCGCGGACGGCTGGTAGCGGACCTCGTCGTCGTCGCGGAGGTCGACGACGCGGCGCACACGATCGCGCAGGATCGCCCGCCCGTGCGCCGTCAGACCGGAGAGGTGCCCGGAGCGCAGGAGCATTCCCTGCCGGATCCGGGAGGCTCCGGCAGGGATCCCGCCGACGTCGCGGACGTTCGCGGCGCCGGGGACGTCGAGGACGGTCACCGCGCCTCGCGCGGAGGAACCGGGTACCGCCCGGCGATGACGATCCGGTTGAACGCGTTGATCGAGACGCAGGCCCAGCTGAGGGCCGCGTACTCCTTCTCCGTGAAGACGCTTCCCACGCGGTCATACACGTCGTCGGGGATCCCCTCGTCGTGGATGAAGGTGAACGCCTCGGCGAGCTCGAGAGCCGCGCGCTCGCGGTCGGAGAAGACGCCCGACTCGCGCCAGGTCGGCAGCTGCGTGAGCGTGTCGACGTCGACGCCGGCGGCCAGAGCCCGGTCGACGTGGATCCGTGCACAGTACGCACAGCCGTTGAGCTGGGAGCAGTGGATGAGGACCAGCTCCTTCAGCCGGTCGTCGATGCCGTTGGCCCGGCAGATGTCCCCGACCGTGTTCGAGAAGGCGTCCAGTGCCTGATAGGCCGTCGGCTCGGTCCGGGACAGGTGCACACGCTTCTCGCTCATGGCCTCAGCGTACCCGCCCGCGCCCGCACCGGGACCGATGCGGAACGACATTGTTCGTCACATCGAAAATCAGATCGACAACCATGTTCACATCCTAACGCTCATAGTGAAGGTGGGAACAGGTATTCTCTTCGCACTTTGCTCTCACATTTCGCTCGCGGGCTCCGGGGGGAGCACAATGAGGGCGTGCCCACCGAGACCACCGAGTTCTCCTTCCTCGACGCCCAGGCCCGCACGCTCGGGGCGAGCGTCCCGTCGGTGGCGCGGCCGTCGCTCCCCCTCCCGGACGGGCGCATCCTCAGCGCGCTCCGCTTCGGGGACGACGCCCCCGAAGTCACCTTCCTCCACGGTGCCGGGCTCAACGCGCACACGTGGGACGCGACCATCCTGGCACTCGGGAAACCGGCGATCGCGATCGATCTCGCCGGCCACGGCGATTCCTCCTGGCGCGACGACCTCGACTACTCCGCCCGCACGCTCGCCGCCGACGTCGCCGTCGCGCTCGATGCGTGGACGCGGACGCCGCAGGTCGTCGTCGGACAGTCGCTCGGCGGCCTCACCGCCGCCGCCCTCGCGGCCTCGCACCCCGATCTCGTACGGGAGGTGATCGTCGTCGACATCACCCCCGACGTCGACACGAACGCCGGACCGGCGGTGCTGAGGACGTTCTACGAGCAGACGGACGCCGCGTCCCGCGACGAGCTCGTGGACCGGGCGATGGCGTTCGGCCTGGGCGGAAGCCGGGAGGACACCGAACGCGGCGTGTACCTCAACACCCGCGTCCGCGCCGACGGCCGTGTCGAGTGGAAGCACCACTTCGCCCGTCTCGCCGCTCAGCTCCTCGCCGCGCCGGCCACAGGGACGGACGCCTCGGCAGCAGCCCCCGCCCTCGGGGAGGACGGCTGGGAAGACCTCGCCGCCGTCACGGCTCCGCTCACCCTCGTGCGCGCGTCGCAGGGATTCGTCACGGAGTCCGACGCCGCCGCGTTCGCCGCGCGGATCCCCGGAGCACGCGTCGTCGAGCAGGACGCGTCCCACAACGTCCAGGAGACCGCCCCGGCCGCGCTGGCCGCGCTGGTCCGCACCGCCGTCGACCGCACCGCCGCCCGTCCGTGACCCGGCGTCCCCCGCACACACCCCGCTTCGTCCCGTCCCTCCCCTGCACCCCGACACCGGCTACCGCCGCCCTCCGAGAGGAACTCCCATGAGCCGCCGTTCCACGGGTCTCGTCCTGATCACCGGCCTCGCCGCCGCCGCGCTCGCGCTCAGCGCGTGCGCGGCGCCGTCCGGCTCCGGCACCGGTGAACCGGATGCCGGCGCCACGCTGAACGTCGGCCTGGTGCTGGAGCCGACCAACCTCGACATCCGGCGCACGAGCGGCGCCGCGCTCGAGCAGATCCTCGTCGACAACATCTACGAGGGCCTGGTGACCCGGACGCCCGACAACCAGATCACCGAGCGTCTCGCCTCCGAGTACTCGGTCTCCGAGGACGGCCTCACGTACACCTTCACCCTCAACGAGGGCATCACCTTCCACAACGGCGACCCGCTCACCTCGGTGGACGTGGTGTCGTCGCTGCAGGCCGTCAAGGACGACGAGTCCCTCCAGGGCCACGCCGAGCTCGCCGGTGTCGCGCAGATCGCAGGACCCGACCTCGATACGGTGGTCATCACGCTCTCGGCCCCGAACCAGAACTTCCTCTTTTCGCTGACCGGTGTCGCCGGGCTGGTGTTCCAGAACGGGGACACCACCGACCTCAAGGACGCCGAGAACGGCACAGGGCCGTTCACCCTCGACACCTGGCGCAAGGGCAGCTCCATCACCTTCACCCGGTACGAGGACTACTGGGGCGAGAAGGCCGGCGTCGCCGAGGTCGTGTTCGACTACATCCCGGACTTCACCGCCGGCGTGAACGCGGCGCTCGACGGATCGCTCGACGTGCTCACGGCGGTGGATCCGAACCTCGCGCCGCAGCTGGAGAAGAGCGGCCAGTTCACCCTGACCACCGGTCGCACCACGGACAAGGCCACCCTCGCGTTCAACAACGCGAAGCCGCCGCTGGACGACGTCCGCGTCCGCGAGGCGCTGCGGCTGGCGATCGATCACGACGCGCTCGTGGAGGCCGTGGGTGCGGGGCAGACCCTCTACGGTCCGATCCCCGAGCTCGACCCGGGCTACGAGGACCTTTCCTCCGTCGCCCCGCACGATCCCGAGAAGGCCAAGCAGCTCCTCGCCGAGGCCGGCCACGAGAAGCTGGATCTGACGCTCACGATCCCGAACTTCTACGGCACGACGGTTCCCCAGGTGCTCGTCTCCGACTTCAAGAAGGTGGGGGTCGACCTCACCGTGAACTCGGTCGAGTTCCCCGCGTGGCTCGAGGACGTGTACAAGAACCACGACTACGACCTGAGCTTCGTGCTGCACGTGGAGCCCCGCGACTTCGGCAACTTCGCCAACCCCGAGTACTACTTCGGTTACGACAACCCCGAGGTCCAGAAGCTGTACGCCGACGCGCTCGCCGCCCTGGACGAGAAGACCTCGAACGAGCTGCTGGCCCAGGCCGCGCGCCTGGTCTCCGAGGACCATGCCGCGGACTGGCTGTACAACGGTGCGACGATCACCGCATTCGTTCCCGGTGTGAGCGGGTTCCCGGAGGACTCCATCAACTCGCGCCTGGACCTGCGCGGCGTCACCCTCGCGGACTGATCCGCCCGATCTCCCGCCGTGCTCCGCTACGCGCTCATCCGAGGGGCCCTGCTGATCGCAGGGCTCCTCGTGGCGAGCATCGTCATCTTCCTCGCTCTGCGGGTCTTCCCCGGGGACGTCGCCCAGCTCATCGCCGGGGACAAGGCCACCCCCGCGCAGGTGGCGGCGCTCCGTGAGGCCCTGGGCCTCGATCGGCCGCTGTTCGTCCAGTACGGCGAGTGGATCGGCGGGGTCCTGCGCGGCGACCTCGGGACCTCGCAGCTGAGCGGTGCCTCGGTGGCGGCGGAGATCGCGGCCAAGGCGCAGGTCACGGTCCCGCTGGGCATCCTGGCGCTGCTCATCGCCCTGCTGATCGCGATCCCGCTCGGGATCCTGGCCGCGCTGCTCCGCGGCCGCCGTGCAGGCGCTGCCGTCAACGTGGCGGCTCAGGCGGTCGCCGCGGTGCCGGTGGTGTGGGCCGGGATGATGCTCGTCGTCGTCTTCGCCGTGTGGCTGGGCTGGCTGCCCGCGCAGGGCTTCCCGCGGGACGGATGGGCGCGGCCGGACGCTGCGCTCCGCGCGCTGATCCTGCCCGCGCTGACGATCGGCGTCGTGGAGGGCGCCATGCTGCTGCGCTTCGTCCGCAGCGCGACGCTCCAGGCCGCGTCCCAGGACTTCGTCCGCACCGCCGCGGCCAAGGGGCTCACCCGCTCCCGCGCGCTCGTGCGCCACGGGATCCCGGCGGTCGGCCTCTCCATCGTCACCGTCCTCGGGCTCCAGGTGGCCGGGATCGTCGTGGGATCGGTCGTGATCGAACAGCTCTTCACGCTGCCGGGGATCGGCCGGATGCTCGTCGCCGACGTCGGCACCCGGGACCTGGTGAAGGTGCAGAGCGAACTGCTCGTGCTCACCGGGTTCGTCCTCGTCATCGGCTTCCTGGTCGATCTCGTCCACCACCTCGTGGATCCCCGGCAGAGGGAGGCCGCATGACCGACACGGCTCGACCGGTCACCCGGAGGCGCGGAGTGCGCCGGATCTGGACCACGGCGGGAGGCCGGTTCGGTCTCGTGGTCGTCGCGATCATCGCCGTCCTCGCGCTCACCTCGCTCCTGTGGACGCCGTTCGACCCCCGCGCCACCGACGTCGCGGCCCGGTGGCAGGGGCCCGGATGGCCCCACCTCCTCGGCACCGACGGCACCGGGCGCGACATCCTCAGCCTGATCATGGCGGGAAGCCGAACCACGGTGCTCGTCGCGGTGGGAGCGGGCCTCGTGGCCACCGTGGTCGGCGTCCTCCTCGGGGCACTCGGAGCACTCACGACCCGCGCGATCCGGGAGACCGTCGCAGTCCTCGTCGACATCCTGATCGCGTTCCCGGTGCTCATCATCGCGATGATGATCTCGGCGGTGTGGGGCGGTTCGCTGTGGGTGGTCGTATGGGCCGTCGGCCTCGGCTTCGGTGTGAACATCGCCCGCGTCACCCGCCCGGAACTGCGTCGGGTGCAGCAGAGCGACTTCGTGCTCGCCGGTCGCGCCTCGGGCCTCACTCCACTGCAGAGCCTGGTGCAGCACCTGCTTCCCAACGTGGCCCCGGTCTTCATCGTGCAGTTGTCGTGGTCGATGGCCGTCGCCGTGCTCGCCGAGGCCGGACTGTCCTACCTGGGCTTCGGCGCCTCGGTCGTGGATCCGTCCTGGGGGGTCCTCCTGGCGGACCTGCAGCGGTACATCGCCGTCCATCCGCTGTCGGTGGTCTGGCCAGGGCTCGCGATCACGCTGACCGTGCTCGCGCTCAACCTCCTCGGCGACGGCCTGCGTGACGCGACGGATCCGACCCTGCGACAGAATCCGCGTGCCGCCGCCGCGCGCTCGCACGTCCCGGAGGTGGTCGCGTGAGCCTCGAGGTCTCGGATCTGCGCATCGACATCGACGGCCGCCGCGTCGTGGACGGCGTCAGCTTCAGCGTCCCCGACGGCGCGCGGGTCGGTCTCATCGGCGAGTCCGGGTCCGGCAAGTCCCTGACCGCGCTCGCCGTGCTCGGCCTGCTCCCCGAGGGCGCGATCGCCACCGGTTCCGTGCGCTGGCGGGGGCGGGAGATCCTCGGCCTGCCCGACCGCGAGCTCGCCGCGGTGCGCGGCGACGAGATCGGGATCGTGTTCCAGGAGCCCCGCACGGCGCTGAACCCGATCCGCACCGTCGGGCGCCAGATCGCCGAGAGCGTCCGGATCCACGAGCGGATCGGACGCCGCGCGGCGCGGTCGAGGGCGATCGCCGAGGCGGAGCGCGTCCGCCTTCCCGACCCCGCGTCGATCGTCGACCGCTATCCCCATCAGCTCTCCGGGGGGCAGCGGCAGCGGGTCGCGATCGCCATGGCGCTGGCCGCCCGTCCGCGCCTGCTGATCGCCGACGAGCCGACGACCGCGCTGGACGTGACGATCCAGGCGGAGATCCTGACGCTGCTGCTCTCCCTTGTCGCCTCGGAAGGGATGTCGCTCGTGTTCATCACCCATGACCTGGCGGTGCTCGCCCAGGTCGCGACCCATGGCGTGGTCCTGGAGGACGGCCGGGTGGTCGAGGAAGGGCCCGTCGACACCCTGCTGAGCGCCCCGGCGTCCGCGGTCACCCAGGGGCTGCTGCGTGACGCGACCGCCACGCTCTGGCGTCCGGAGACAGGCGCGCAGGGCGAAGGGGAGCAGCCATGACCGCCCTGATCCGCGCACGCGGCCTCGGCCGCTCCTTCCCGGTCCCCCGCCGCTCCCTCGGCGAGCCCCGACGCACGACCACGGCCCTGGACGGCGTCGACCTCGACGTCGCCGAGGGGTCCGCGCTCGGCCTCATCGGCGAGTCCGGATCGGGGAAGTCGACCCTCGTCCGGCTGCTGCTGGCCCTCGATCGCCCGACGACCGGCTCCGTGCAGATCGCCGGTCGTCCCGTGGACGCCCGCTCCTCCGCCCGGGATCTGCACTGGCTGCGGCGCCTGACGGGCCTGGTGTTCCAGGATCCCTACGCCTCGCTCGATCCGCGACAGAGCATCGCGCGGATCGTGTCCGAGCCGCTGCGCGCCCTGGACATCGACGGAGATCACGCGGCGCGCGTCGCCGAGGTCCTGACGCAGGTCGGACTCGACCCGGATGCGGCGGAGCGGTATCCGCACGAGTTCTCCGGCGGGCAGCGCCAGCGGATCGCCCTGGCCCGCGCGATCGCCCACCGGCCCCGCATCCTGGTGGGTGACGAGCCGCTCTCGGCGCTCGACGTCACGGTGCGCGCGCAGATCCTGGCGCTGCTGTCCGAGCTGCGCGCCGAGGGACTGACCCTCATCCTCGTCTCGCACGACATCGGCGTGGTGCAGAACCTCTGCGACGCCGTCGCCGTGATGAAGGACGGCCGGATCGTGGAGCAGGGACCGACCGACGACGTCCTGCGCAGACCCGCTGCGGACTACACGCGACAGCTGCTCGCGGCGATCCCGGTGATCCCCTCGTCCGACGATCCCGGGGCAGCTGCGGCGGGCGCCTGACTCCCCGGCCTGCCGTCCGCGCGAGGCCGCGTCAGAGGGACTTCTGCAGGAACAGCACGTCCAGCGACCGACCGAACTTCACCCCGACCCGCTCCAGCCGGCCCGCCTCCTCGAACCCGAACCGTCGATGCAGGGCGATGGATCCCGCCGCGGCGGTCGGCTCGATGACGGCGATCACTTCACGGAGCCCGGCGGCCGTCCCGGCGTCCAACAGGGCCGACAGCAGGACGCGCCCGAGCCCGCGCCCTCCGGCGCCGGGCCGGAGGTAGATCGAGTCCTCGACGGAGAAGCGATACGCCGACTTGGGACGCCAGTGCTGGAGCAGGGCGTACCCGATCACGCGGTCCGCCCGGTCCTCCGCCTCGGGCCCTGTGTCCTCGGCCACGAGGAACGGCAGGCCGGCCGCGGCGAGCACGGCCGCCTTCGTCTCCCAGTCCGCGAGCGTCGTCTCGGTCTCGTCGAACGTGACGGTGCTCTCTCGCACGTAGTGGTTGTAGATGTCGCGGACCGCAGGGAGGTCGCCGGCGACGGCGGGCCGGATCTCGACGCCCGCGGCCGGGGCGGTGCGGTCGCTCACGGGATCCGCCAGTCCACGGGACCCGCGCCGAGCTCGGCGAGCAGCGCGTTGGCCCGGGAGAACGGGCGGGAGCCGAAGAACCCGCGGCTGGCGGACAGCGGGGACGGGTGCGGCGAAGCGATCACCGGGGTGTCCCCCAGCATCGGACGAAGCCCCTCCGCGTCGCGACCCCACAGGATCGCGACCAGGGGCGCCTCCCTCGCGACCAGCGTGCGGATCGCGAGCTCGGTGACCTTCTCCCATCCCCACCCACGATGGGAGGCGGGCGTGCCGGGCCGTACCGTCAGGACGCGGTTCAGCAGCATCACACCCTGATCGCTCCACGCCGAGAGGTCTCCGTGCGCGGCCGAGGGGATCCCGAGATCGCTCTCCAGCTCGCGATAGATGTTCGTGAGGCTCCGGGGCAGCGGCCGCACGGATCGCTCGACCGCGAAGGACAGCCCGATGGGGTGCCCGGGGGTCGGGTACGGGTCCTGGCCGACGATGAGCACGCGGACGTCCTGGAGCGGACGGGAGAACGCGCGGAGGACGTGGGGTCCCGCAGGGAGATAGCCGCGCCCGGCCGCGTTCTCCGCGCGCAGCCGGTCGCCCAGCTCGGCGATGAGGCCTCCCGCGGGGGCGAGCGCCTCCGCCCACCCCGGATCCAGCTGCCCGCTCTCCGCGAGCTCGGCAAGGGTCTGCGGCATGGGTTCAGTCCTCCCGGCGGGGCCGCAACGGGCCGCGCGCGAGGAGGTAGTGGGCGGCCTGCGCCACCGGGCGCATCGTCACGAGGTCGAGGTTCACGTGGCCGGGGGCGTTCAGCGCGTACGCGATGACGTCGGCCACGTCGTCCGCGACCAGCGGGGCGTCGATCCCGGCGTAGACCGCCTCGGCGGCGGCGACGTCCCCGCCCAGGCGGTTGAGGGTGAACTCGGGGGTGTGCACGAGGCCCGGGGCGATCTCGACGACCCGGATGGGCTCCCCGTGCAGCTCCAGGCGGAGGGCGTGCACGAGCATCGACTCGCCGGCCTTGGCCGCGTTGTAGCCGGCTCCGCCGGGGTAGGCCGCCTGCGCCGCCGTCGAGGTGACGAACAGCACGTCGGCGTGCCCGTCCTCTGCGGCTGCGGAACGGAGCTGAGGCAGCAGCGCGGCGACGAGACGCTGCCCGGACAGCACGTTGGCCTCGTACATCCAGAGCCAGTCCTCGGGGGATCCGTCCTCGACGCGATCGGTCCCGCGGGCCCCGCCGGCGACGTGTACGAGGGCGTGCACCGGTCCCGTGTCGGCGAGGTGGGCGGCGAGCGCCGACACGTCGTCCGCGTCCGTCAGGTCCGCCGCGAACGCGGCGGCCCCGGTCTCCTCCGCGAGCGCCTGCAGACGCTCCTCGCGCCGGGCCACCCCGACGACGTCCCACCCGCTCGCCCGCAGAGCGCGGACGGCTGCATCGCCGATTCCCGTGCTCGCTCCGGTCACCACCGCTCGCCTGTTCACCATGGCTCCCACCGTACGACGAATCCTCGGCCGCGCCCGTCACCGGGCCAGCGTCGTCGCTTTTCCTGTTACGTCACATTTCCCGCGCGTTGTTGACAACGCGCGGGATCCGTAGTGTCGGGGTCAACATCGCGGCTCGCCCGATCCGCATCCGCATCCGCATCCGCATCCGCATCCGCATCCGACCGTCGTCACGGCGGCCACGAGCAAGGGGAGACCATGTCCGACATCGACAACTGGCGTTTCGAGACCAAGCAGATCCACGCCGGCGCCGCTCCGGACCCGGTCACCAAGGCGCGCGCCACGCCGATCTACCAGACCACCTCGTACGTGTTCGACAACGCCGACCACGCCGCGAACCTTTTCGCCCTCGCGGAGTTCGGCAACATCTACACCCGCATCCAGAACCCGACGCAGGACGTCCTCGAGCAGCGCCTGGCGGCGCTGGAAGGCGGCACCGGCGCCCTCGTGCTCTCCAGCGGCCAGGCGGCGTCGACCTTCGCCATCCTGAACATCGCGCAGGCCGGCGACCACTTCGTCTCGTCCAGCTCCATCTACGGCGGCACCTACAACCTCTTCAAGTACACCCTCGCCAAGCTCGGGATCGAGGTCACCTTCGTCGAGAACCAGGACGACCCGGAGGAGTGGCGCCGCGCTGTCCGCCCGAACACCAAGCTGTTCTTCGCGGAGACCATCGGCAACCCGAAGATCAACGTCCTCGACATCCGAACCGTCGCCGACATCGCGCACGACAACGGCGTGCCGCTCATCGTCGACAACACGATCGCGACGCCGTACCTGATCCGCCCGTTCGAGCACGGCGCGGACATCATCGTCCACTCCGTGACCAAGTTCCTCGGCGGGCACGGCACCACGATCGGCGGCGCCGTCATCGACGGCGGCTCCTTCGCGTGGTCGCAGAACGTGGAGAAGTTCCCCGGGCTCACCGAGCCGGACCCGTCCTACCACGGGGCGTCCTACACCACGGCGGTCGGCGACGGCCTCGCCTACATCATCAAGGCGCGCGTGCAGCTGCTGCGCGACCTGGGATCGGCGATCGCGCCGCAGAGCGCCTGGAACCTGATCCAGGGCATCGAGACGCTGTCGCTGCGCGTGGAGCGCCACGTGCAGAACGCGCAGGAGATCGCCGAGTGGCTGGACGCGCGCGACGACGTCGCGGCCGTGAACTACTCCGGCCTGCCGACCTCGCCCTGGTACGCCACGGCGAACCGGTACGCGCCCAAGGGCGTCGGCGCGGTGCTGTCGTTCGAGCTCAAGGGCGGCGTGGAGGCCGGTCGCGAGTTCGTGAACAGCCTGTCGCTCTTCAGCCACCTCGCCAACATCGGGGACGTGCGCTCGCTCGTCATCCACCCCGCCTCGACCACCCACGCGCAGCTCACGCCGGAGCAGCAGCTCTCCGCCGGGGTCACGCCGGGCCTGGTGCGCCTGTCGGTCGGTCTGGAGAACATCGAGGACCTGAAGGCGGACCTCGAGCAGGCCCTCGCCGCCGCACGCACGGTCTCCGAGGCCGCCCGCGCCTGACACGCTCCTCCTCAGAGACGGAAGGGCCCCGGATCCACGATCCGGGGCCCTTCCGTCTCCCCCCCTCCGCCTCTCCCTTCCCCTTCCGTCTCCCCCTTCCCTCCCCTTCCCTTTGCGCCGAGACCCCCTCTCGTCGCCGAAACCCCCTCTCACATCGGTGTGCACGAGGGGGTTTCGACGGCACGAGGGGGTTTCGGGAGAAGGATCCGCCTCGTCCTCTTCGGCGGCCGGCGGCCGGAGGTTCTCCACCGATCCTGGGGACCGGCACCGCCGGGGCCGCCGCGCGGTGGAGTGTGCTCGCATGCCGTCGGAGATCGACCTCGCCCATGCCAAGAGCCTGCTCATCCCCCGCGTCCGCCTCCTGGATGCGGGCCGCACCGAGCGCGAACTCGGTGCGCTCGTCGAGTCCGGGGAGCTCCTCCGCGTCCGACGAGGCCAGTACGTGGCGGCGTCCACGTGGGACGGCCTGTGGAACGAGGGGCGCCATCTGCTCGAAGTCCTGGCCGCCCACCGCAACGCCGAGGATCCGGTGTTCTGGGGGCCGTCCGCCGCGGTGCTGCACGGCCTCCCGCTGTATCGCACGGCGCCCGGCCACGTGCACACCGTCATCGCCGACGCCCGGCACTCGCGGTCCCGAGCCGGCGTGATGATGCACGACGTCGCCATCGCTCCGGCGGAGATCGTGCGTGTCGACGGGATCCGCTGCACCTCCCTCGACCGCACGGTGCTCGACCTCGCCCGCTCGCTCCGCCCCGACGCCGCGGTCGCGGCCGCAGACGCGGCCCTTCGCCGTGAGGCGGTCGATCACCACGTCCAGGACCAGGAGCGCGCAGACGCCTGGCGCGGCCGCCTGCTGGCCCGGGCCGCCGCCGAGCACGGTCGCGGGATCCGTCGCGCCCGCTGGGTCCTCGCCTTCGCCGACGGACGCGCGCAGCTGCCCGGGGAGAGCGTGAGCCGACTCCTGCTCCACGACCTGGGATACGGCGCCGTCCCTCTCCAGGTGCACGTTCGCGGGGAGACGGGGAAGGACTACTGGATGGACTTCGGCTTTCCCAGATCCGCCGCCTTCGGAGAGTTCGATGGGCTCGGCAAGTACCACGACCCGGCCCTTCGGGGCGAGCGGACCACGGCCCAAGCCCTTCTCGCCGAGAAGCAGCGGGAGGATGACGTCCGCGGGGTGACCGGGTGGCGCGTCGTCCGGTGGGGGTTCGAGCACATCCGCACGCCGGAGCTGCTCGGCGCGCGTCTCCGCGCCTTCGGCGTCCGCCCGCCCGCCTGACCCCTCTCCCCTCTTTCCTCTCCCCGCTTCCCTCTCCCCTCCTCCCCTTCCTTCCTCTCCTTCCTCCCCGTCAGGTCGTCGAGACCCCCTCGCGTCGTCCAGACCCCCTTGAAAACGCGTATCTGCGAGGGGGTCTCGGCGCTCCGAGGGGGTCTCGGCACGAAAAAGGACAGGGAGGAGGGAGGGAGGGAGGGAGGGCGTAACGTGCGGGCGGAGCGGGGCGGGGCACGGGAGAATGGAGGGCATGGACTGGCAGACCACCTCGGAAGACACCGTGCCCTCGGCGCGGGTGTCGGATGCGGACGCGCGTCTGCTGCGGGCACGCCCCCCGGCGACCGGAGCCTGGCGGGACGGAGACACCCCCGGCGACCGGCGGTTCGCGGCGTTCGGCGCCTTCCGCACCGAGGGCGGCGAGGAGCTGCCGGCGATCCGCCTCGCGTACGAGACCTGGGGCGAGCTGAACGCCGCACGCGACAACGCCGTCCTGGTCCTGCATGCCCTCACCGGAGACAGCCACGTCGTCGGCGACGCGGGCCCGGGGCACCCCACGAGCGGCTGGTGGGGAGACGTCGTCGGTCCGGGCGCACCGATCGACACCGATCGCTGGTTCGTCGTCGCGCCGAACATGCTCGGCGGGTGCCAGGGGTCCACCGGCCCCGCGAGCATCGCGCCCGACGGGTACGAGTGGGCGTCGCGGTTCCCGTACCTCACGATCCGCGACCAGGTCGCCGCGCAGGTCCGCCTCGCCGATGCCCTCGGGATCGAGCGATGGGGCGCCGTGATCGGCGGGTCGATGGGCGGGATGCACGCGCTCGAGTGGGCCGCGGGCTTCCCCGATCGCGTCGAGCGTCTCGCGATCCTCTCCTCTCCCCCGGTGACGACGGCCGACCAGCTCGCCTCGAACTTCGTCCAGTTGGAGACGGTGCGGATGGATCCGCGCTTCGCCGGGGGCGAGTACTACGACGCACCGGTCGGCGAGGGCCCGCACCGCGGTCTCGCGCTGGCCCGCCGGATGGCACTGCTGAACTACCGGAGCCCGGTCGAGCTGAACCAGCGTTTCCAGCGCTCCTGGCAGTCGGACGTCTCACCGCTCGGACGGGGCGGGCGCTTCGCGGTGGAGAGCTACCTCGACTTCCACGGAAACAAGTTCACCCGGCGCTTCGACGCGAACAGCTACCTGACCCTGGTCGAGGCGATGAACTCGCACGACGTCGGCCGCGGCCGCGGCGGCGTGGAGGACGCGCTCGCCCGCGTCACGGCGACGACGCTCGTCCTCGGCATCGACACGGACCGGCTCTTCCCCGTCGACGGACAGCATCGGATCGCGCGCGGGATCCGGAACACCCTCGACGGGAACCAGGCGGTGGTGCTCGCGAGCGACTTCGGTCACGACGGCTTCCTCATCGAGACCGACGAGGTCGGGATCCACCTCCGACGGCTCCTGGACGCCTGACGGCGCCTCACGGTCGGGCCCGGATCGGGGCGATCGATCAGGCGACGGCTACGAGTTCCCGCCGTTCCGCCCGGTACGCGGCGAGCGCGACGAGCAGCCCGCCCGCTGCGAGCGCGGCGCCCACCCAGGCCGGAGCGGCGTAGCCCCAGCCGGCCGCGATCACGAGGCCGCCGAGGAAGGCGCCGAGGCTGTTGCCGATGTTCAGGGCGGAGTGGTTCAGGGCTGCGGCGATCGACTGGTTGTCCCCCGCCACGTCCATCAGACGGGTCTGGATGGCGGGTCCGAGAACGGACGACAGGAGACCCACCGCGAACGCGAGCGGCACGAGGAGCCAGATCGTGAAGGACAGCAGCGCCAGGAGCACCAGCGCACCGCCCATCAGCACGAGTCCGCCGAGCAGGGTCCGGGCGAGCGCCCGGTCCGCGAGATGCCCGCCCAGCAGGTTGCCGACGGTCATCCCCACGCCGAACACCACCAGGGTGACGGGCACCATCCAGGGCGGCGCGCCGGCGTGCTCCGTCACCAGCGGCGCGATGTAGCTGTACACGGCGAAGAAGCCGCCGAAGCCGATGGCCCCGGTGGCGAGAGCGAACCACACCTGCGGGCGGCCGAAGACCCGCAGCTCCGAACGGAAGGTGCGGCCGGGGTCGCCGGCATGGTCCGGGACGAAGAGCGCGATGCAGAGGACCGCGAGCGCGAAGACGACCGTGACGACCAGGAACGCGCTGCGCCACCCCAGGTGCTGCCCCAGGAACGTCCCGGCAGGGACCCCGACGACGTTCGCCACGGTGAGACCGGTGAGGATGAACGCGACGCCCTGCGCGCGTTTCCCGGGGCCGAGCACGTCGGCGGCGACGAGCGCGCCGATGCCGAAGTAGGCGCCGTGCGGCAGTCCCGCGAGGAAGCGGGCGATCCCGACGGTCTCGAAGGTCGGCAGAACCACGGCGAGGCCGTTGCCGATCATCAGCGCGACGGCGAGCCCGATCATCACCCGGTGTCTCGGATACCGGGCGACGACGCCGGCGATCGTGGGCGCGCCGAGCACGACGCCGAGGGCGTAGAGGGATACGAGGATCCCGGCGCGACCGATCGCCTCCTCGGGGCTCTGCGCCCAGAGGGAGGGAAGGAGGTCCTGCGCGATGTCGGGCAGGAGGCCCATCGCGACGAACTCGGTCATGCCGATGCCGAAGCTGCCGACGGCGAGGGAGAGGAGCGCCCTCGTCGCCGCACCCCTCGAGAGAGTCGAGGGTTTCACCGGTTCAGTGTACCGGCGCCCGGACGGAGGATCGGCCGGCTCAGGGGCCGGTGTAGCGCCAGGGCAGCGTCGCCATCTCCAGCCGGTGCCGGCCGCCGGGCGCCGGCGCCAGGTCGTGGGCGTCGTCGCCCTCCCACACCAACACGGATCCGTCGAGCACGCGCGTCGAGAAGCGGAGGGGCGGCGCCGAGTCACGCCCGTCGACCGTTTCCGCGCCGCGCAACCGGTGCAGGGTGACCCACGTCGGCGGGAAGAGCCGGAGGGATCCGTCCGCATGCGCGGCGAGGGCGTCGTGCGGCGTGAGCCAGGCCGTCTCGGCGACCTCGTCCGGAGAGGCGACGATCGCTCCGCCGGGATCCTCCGCCTGGAAGAACCAGGTGCGGATTCGGGGCTGCGCCTGGATCGGCGGCGTCCAGCAGGAGATCGGCGACACCGCGCCCAGTCGCAGGCCGACCTCCTCGGCGGTCTCGCGCACCGCCGCCCGCGCCGCATGGTCGCGCTCGGTTCCGCCGCCGCGCCGATCCGACTCCTCGACGCGTCCGCCCGGGAACACCCATCCGCCCGCGAAGGATCCGCGATCGGGACGACGAAGCAGCAGTACGGCGGGTCCGCGATCCGTCTTCCGGAGGATCACCGCCGTGCCCGCGATGGGCAGGATCTCCGACGGGGCATCGGCGCGCATGGCCTCACTCTAGGCCTGTCCCGCCTCGGACAGCGGCAAGACGGGATGCCGGGGTTGACAAACGGTATACCACGCGCTTCACTGGAGTTCACTCAGCGGAAGTTCTTTTCCATTCTATGGAAGTAATGAGACGAGGAGCAAGCAATGACGCTTGAGATCGACACCGCCCGATGCCAGGGACGAACGGCATGAGCGCCCAGGACCGTGCCACCGGCAAGGCTCGCGCCCGGAAGAGGACGAGCAGACGCGACGCGCAGGGCGCCGTCCACGCCCCTCGGCCGGAGGACGAGCGCCTGCCGCTCGCCACCTCCTTCGCCTATGGCTTCCAGCACGTGCTGACGATGTACGGCGGGATCATCGCCCCGCCCCTGATCGTCGGATCCGCCGCCGGCCTCTCCCCTGCCGACATCGGTCTGCTCGTCGCGTGCTGCCTGTTCGTCGGCGGCCTCGCCACCGTTCTGCAGACCGTCGGCGTCCCCTTCTTCGGCGCGCAGCTGCCCCTCGTGCAGGGCGTCTCGTTCGCGAGCGTGGCGACCATGACCGCGATCGTCAACGGCGGCGGGATCCAGGCGGTCTTCGGAGCCGTCATCGTGGCGGGCGCCATCGGCTTCCTCATCACCCCGGTCTTCTCGAAGGTCATCCGGTTCTTCCCGCCGGTGGTCACGGGCGTCGTGATCACCGCGATCGGCATCTCGCTGCTCCCCGTCGCAGCGAACTGGGCGATGGGAGGAAACCGTGCCGCGCCCGACTACGGCAGCCTCGGCCACATCGGGCTCGCCGGCCTGACGCTGGCGATCGTGCTGCTGCTGTCCAAGCTCGGCAACGCCGCGATCTCCCGCCTGTCGGTGCTGCTCGCGATCGTCATCGGCACGCTCGTGTCGGTCCCGCTCGGGATGGCCGACTTCTCCCGGGTGGGCGAGGGACCGATCTTCGCCTTCCCGACCTTCTTCGCCTTCGGGATGCCGACCTTCGACATCGCCGCGATCGTGTCCATGCTGATCGTGATCCTGGTCATCCTCACCGAGACGACCGCGGACATCCTCGCCGTGGGCGAGATCGTCGGCACCAAGGTCGACGCCAAGCGCATCGGCAACGGCCTGCGCGCCGACATGCTCTCGACCATCGTCTCCCCGGTCCTCAACTCGTTCCCGCAGAGCGCGTTCGCGCAGAACGTCGGACTCGTGGCGATCACCGGGATCAAGAGCCGCTTCGTCGTGACGGCGGGCGGGGTGATCCTGATCGTCCTGGGGCTGCTTCCGGTGCTGGGCCGTGTCGTGGCCGCCGTCCCGACCGCGGTGCTGGGCGGCGCGGGCATCGTGCTGTTCGGAACCGTCGCGGCAAGCGGCATCCGGACGCTCTCGAAGGTGGACTACCGCGGCAACATGAACCTCGTGATCGTGGCCGCCTCGCTCGGCATGGGGGTGCTGCCGATCGCGGCGCCGACCTTCTACGACCAGTTCCCGACCTGGTTCAGCACGATCTTCCACTCCGGGATCAGCTCGGCGGCGGTCACCGCGATCCTCCTCAACCTCCTGTTCAACCACCTGACGTGGGGCAATTCCAAGAACGGGTCGGTGTTCAACGCCGCTCCGGTGCGGATGGTCAGGGAGGAGGAGCTGGCCGCGTTGGAGGACGGCGACTACTACGTCGGCGGGAAGCTGATCGACGCGGGCGGCGCCGAGGTCCGGATCATCCCGACCGGCTCGGTGCCCGTCGTCGGGGGCGCAGAGGCGGCGGCCAAGAACGCCCGCTGACCGTCATGGAGACGACGGTCGAGCCCTTAGCCCTCGATCTCGTCGATCGCCTGCTCCAGGCGCTCGATCTTCGCGTCCAGCTCGCCCGTGTAGCCGGGGCGGATGTCCGCTTTGAGGACGAGGGAGACGCGGGACCCGAACGGCATGACCGCGTCGGTGGCGCGCTTGACGACGTCCATCACCTCGTCCCACTCCCCCTCGACCTCCGTGAACATCGAGGTCGTCCGGTGCGGCAGCCCGGAGGCGCGGACGACGGACACGGCCGCCGCGACGGCGTCGTGCACCGACCCGTCGGGGCGGTCGACCCCGCTCGCAGGCGAGCCGGACGGGGCGACGGAGAAGGCGATGAGCATGGTGACCTCCAGGGATCGATGGGTGGGCGAGGACTCAGGCGGAGCGGGCGGGGACGGGCTTCGCCGCGGGAACGGGAACCGCCAGCAGGCGGCGGACGGAGACGACGCCGGCGACCACGACCACGAGGTTCCGCACGGTGAGGAGAAGGACCGGAAGGGCCTGAGCCCTCAGGAGGCCGTCGTAGGTGATCGGGTAGACGGCCTGGGTCAGGAGGCTCGCCGCCAGCACCAGCAGCGCCGGCAGCAGAGCCCGCCGCCGGTCGAGCAGCAGCCAGAGGACGACCGGGGCGATCAGCCAGGTCTGGAACTGCGGCGATCCGACTTTGTTGCAGACGATCAGCACGACCGTGAGAGCCAGGGCGGCCGGACCGAGGAGTCGGCGGACGCCGGCGCCCGCACGCAGCCTCAGGACGACCAGCCCGGCGACGGCCAGGGCGACGACGGCCATGAGCGGGGTGAGCACCGAGGAGACCGCGTCCGCGCCGGGCGCGACGATCTGGAAGGTGAGGATCTCTCGGCTGTACTCGATCCGGGCGGCACCCGTCACGGCGAGCCACAGGAACGGCGTCGCTGCGACGGCCTCGATCTGGAGCCCGCGCCCCGTCTGCTCGGTGAGGAAGCCGAAGAGGTACGGCGATCCGCCCAGCAGCACGAGCGTCCCGACGACGAGGGCGGTGACACCGGCGGCGGAAGCGATCATCCGTGCTCGCGAGCGCAGGAGCGCGACGGCGGCCACGAGCACCGCTCCGGGCCAGATCTTGATCCACGCGCCGATCGTGAGCAGGGCCGAGGCCACGGCAGGGCGGGCGCTCAGGAGCAACACCGCCAGCACGGTCACCGGCACCGTGATCGCGTCGATCCGGTACACGGCGATGGGGCCGAGCAGCGTCATCGCGAGGATCCAGAACCAGGCCGCACGACGCCGCGCACTCGACCTCCCGGTGCCCAGCAGCACGCCGAACGCGACGGCGTCCAGGATCGTGACGAGCACCGCCCATGCGACGAGGTAGCTCGCCGCGCCCGCCACCGGGGCCAGCAGCGTCGCGATCCCCTGGGCGGCGAGCATCGGCAGGAGGGCGAGTTGCGGATAGACCCAGGGCTCGGTCACCCCGACGATGGATCCGCCGGTCAGCGCGCTGCGGGACCAGGGCTCGTAGACGAGCACCACGTCGCCCATCGGCATGCTGGGCAGGATCCATCCCAGCACCGCGACAAGCGCGTGCGCGGCGAGGAAGGCGCTCCACAGCACCGTCCGCGGTCGCCGGCCCGCCATCGTCCGCCCCGTCCCGCCGGTCATGTGAGCAGGTCCTCGACCACGGCGGGGATCGCCTCCGCCACGTCCAGCGCGACGATCGGGTGGCCGACGGCGCCGGGACCGGTCCCCGAGGCGGATCGCCCGGCGCGGCCGTGGATCCAGGCGCCCGCCGCGGCGACGTCGGCC
>NZ_BCRA01000040.1 GCF_001552355.1 Microbacterium resistens NBRC 103078 | reverse complement strand
TCCTCGCCGCCGGAGCGGCCACGCCCGCCCTGCTCGCGACGGTCGGCGTCGCGCTGCCGGAGGCCACGGTCCCGTCGTGCATCGTGCACACCGCGCCGCTGGCCGAGCGCGTGCGGATGGTCATGAACACCCCGCGCGTGGCCGTCCGCCCCCTTCCCGACGGAGGCCTCGCGCTCGACTCGGGGTGGGCGGCGCGGACCGTGCGCCGCTCCGAGGACGGGACGTGGACGGTGCCCGCGGAGACCGTGACGGGGCTCCTCGACGAAGCGTCCCGCGTCCTCGCGCGGACGGAGAGCCTCCGGGCGAGGCGCGTCGCGGCCGGCCCGAAGCCGATCCCGGCGGACGGCGACCCCGTCGTGGGCGCGGTGCCCGTCGTGCCGGGGCTGTCGGTGCTGTTCACCCACTCGGGCGCCACGCTCGGGCTCATCCTCGGCGAGCTGCTCGCCGAGGAGATCGACACCGGGGCGGCCTCCCCGGTGCTGGAACGGTTCCGGATCGACCGGTTCGACGGATCCGCCACCGCAGGGCCCGCCGCGGACGACGACGCCTGGACGCCGGTCGTCCCGGCCTGACGCCGTTTCCGCCGCGAGTCTGCCGGCCTGCGGGATTGCCCGACTCGCCGAGTCGAGTCGGGATCGTTGTCCTCGCCACTATTGACACCGTTCCCAATCTGCGTCAGAGTACCTGTGTGGGAACGTTCCACATTCTTGGCCCGCAGGGCGATCCGACGCAGAGAAAGCGATGGCGATGAGCGACTTGATCCCGGTTCCGGACGACTTCGAGGCGTGCGTGCAGCATGCGATCGACCAGGACGGCAAGGCGCGGTCCCTGGTGGCGCGCGCGGTCGAGCGCGGTGTCGAGCGCGTCTACCTCGTCGGTTGCGGCGGATCGCACTTCGGCACCTACCCCGCGTTCGACCTGCTCGACCGATACGCGCCCGAGCTGGTCACCCAGCGGATCACCAGCGCCGAGCTCACCTCCCGCGCTCCGGTGGGGCTGGACGAGAAGGCGCTCGTCGTCGCGGCCTCGCACTCCGGCAACACGCCCGAGACCGTCGCCGCCGCGGAGTTCGCGAAGGCGCGCGGCGCGCTCGTCGCGGGCATCTCCCGTCAGGGGGACAACGGGCTGTCGCGGATCGGCGACGTCCACCTCGACTATCCGGACACCATCTCGATCACCGAGCCCAAGCTCGTGCACAACGAGCAGATCGCGGCGGCTCTGCTGGAGGCGTACGGCGCGCCGGAGAAGGCCGCCGACCTCCGTGCCGGCATCCCGGCGCTGCCCGGCGCGCTCCGCGCGGTGAAGGACGAGGTCGCGGACGCGGGGGAGCGCGTCGCCGACCTCCTCGCCGCCCCCATCGCGCCCCTCAGCTACATCGTCGGCGGCGGGCCGGCGTACGGCATGGCGAAGATGATGGCCTGGTGCTACTTCCAGGAGATGAGCTGGATGAACTCCGCCGCCATCAACGCGGGGGACTTCTTCCACGGCCCGCTGGAGATGATCCTCGAGGACACCACCGTCGTGACGCTGGTGGCCGAGGACGACAGCCGCGCGCTCGGCGAGCGCGTCGTCCGCTTCGCCGAGGCCCGCACGCGCAACTCGGCCGCCGTCGACACGGCGGGCTTCAGCCTTCCGGGCATCCCCGCGGCGGCGCGTCCGGACCTGAGCGTCCTCGCCCTGATGAGCGCGGAGCGGCGCGTGCTCGACCATGTGGCCGCTCGGCGGGGGCACGACACCTCCCAGCGTCGCTACATGTACAAGATCGCCTACTGAGCGGGGCGGGAGCGACCGATGAGAGTCCTCGGTGCCGGTGACAACGTCGCCGATCGATACCTGCATCAGGCGATGATGTACCCGGGCGGGAACGCGGTGAACGTCGCGGTGTTCGCCGCTCGGCTCGGTGCGCGGGCCGGCTACCTCGGGGTCCTGGGGGACGATGCCGCAGGCCGCCAGATCCTGCGGGCCCTCGAGGCGGAGCACGTCGACACCGCCCTCACGCGGGTGGTCCACGCCCCCAACGCCACCGCGGACGTGGAGCTGATCGGCAACGATCGCGTCTTCCTGCGCTCGGATCGGACCACGGCGCTGTTCGACCTGGACTCCGCGCAGCTGGAGGCCATGGCGGCGTTCGACGTCGTGCACTCGGGCTACGCGGGGCCGCTGCTCGATCGCATCCCGGAGATGGCGGCGCGGACGCGGGTCTCCTTCGACTTCGGCAGCCGATTCGACGAGGCGTCCGTCCTCCCGTACCTGCGGCACCTCCACCTCGCCAGCTTCTCGGGCGGCCACCTGGCGGAACCCGAGGCGAGGGCGCTCGTGGCGCGCGCCCTCGACGCCGGCGCCGAGCATGCGCTCGTCACGATGGGGGCGGCGGGCGCGCTCCTCGGATCCGCCGAGGGCATCCGCCACCAGGAGGCGGACCGGGTGAATGTGCGAGACACTCTCGGAGCGGGAGACGCGTTCATCGCCGGAGTCCTGGTGGGACTGGGCACCGGACGCAGCATCCGCTCGACGCTGGTCGCGGCGAGCGCCCATGCCGCCCAGGTGTGCCAGGTGAACGGCGCGTTCGAGCACGGCATCCCCTTCGACGCGGAGGCCGTGCGGCGCCTCCACTCGACCGACGACAGCAACGACGACCAGGAAGAAGCGGTGACGGCATGACCCTTCGCATCGGAGTGGACACGGGAGGAACCTTCACCGATGTCTGCGCGTTCGACGAGGAGACGGGACGCGTCCACGTGCGCAAGGTCTCGAGCACCCCGGACGACCCGGGTCGGGCCATCGTCCAGGGGGTCACGGAGATCCTCGATCAGATCGGCGGGCGTGAGATCGGCGAGGTGGGCTACTTCGCGCACGGGACGACCGTCGGCACCAACGCGCTGCTGACGGGGCGCGGCGCGCGCACCGGCCTCATCACGACCCGCGGGTTCCGCGATCTGCTGGAGCTCGGACGAGGGCGCCGGCCGAGCATGTACGACCCGCAGGCGGACAAGCCGACCCCGCAGGTTCCTCGGCACCTGCGGATGGAGGTCACCGAGCGGGTGCGGCACACCGGAGCGGTCGAGACGCCGCTCGACGAGGCCGACGTGCGCCGGGCGGTCCGGGAGCTGCGGGGGGCGGGGGTCGGCGCGATCGCCGTCTGCCTGCTCTACAGCTACCTCAACCCCGACCACGAGCGGCGCATCGGCGAGATCATCCGCGAGGAGATGCCGGACGTGTACGTCTCGCTCTCCTGCGACGTCCTTCCGGAGTTCCGCGAGTACGAGCGGTTGTCGACGGTGGTGACCAACTCGTATGTCGGTCCCGTGGTCGCGAACTACCTCGCTCGGCTCCGCGGCGTCCTCGCCGACCGAGGGCTGACGGCCGTGCCGCACGTGACGCAGAGCAACGGCGGCGTGATCCCGTTCTCGACCGCCGAGGCCCTCCCGGTGCGCCTGGTCCTGTCCGGGCCGAGCACCGGCGTCGTGGGCGCCGCGCAGATCTGCGCGGCCGCCGGCTTCGAGGACATCATCACCTTCGACATGGGCGGCACGTCCTCCGACATCTCCCTCGTTCAGGAGGGGCGGCCGAAGGTCACCGCCGGGATGGAGCTGGACGGGCGTCCCGTGCGCTCGCCGATGCTGGACATCCACACGGTCGGCGCCGGCGGCGGGTCCCTCGCCTGGATCGACAGCGGAAACCACCTGCGCGTCGGGCCGCAGAGCGCGGGGGCCTTCCCCGGTCCCGCGTGCTACGGCAACGGGACCGACGCGGCCGTCACCGACGCGAACGTCGTCCTTCGGATGCTCAACCCGGACTACCTGTTGAACGGCCAGATGAAGATCGACCGCGAGGCGTCGGTCGCGGCCGTGGCCCGGCTGGCCGAGCCGCTGGGACTCTCCGTCGAGGAGACCGCGCTCGGGATCCTGCGCGTCGTCACGGCGAACATGGCCAGGGCGATCCGCGTCGTCAGCGTCCAGCGGGGATACGACCCCCGCGCCTACGCCCTCGTCCCGTTCGGTGGCGCCGGTCCGCTGCACGCCTCGCGCCTCGCGCGCGAGCTGGGCATGAAGACCATGGTCGTCCCGGAGATCCCCGGCGCCCAGTCGGCTCTCGGCCTGCTCATGACCGATGTGAAGACGGACTTCATGCGGACCCACATCACCCGCGTCGACGAGTCCACGGCCGCGGACGTCGACGAGGTCTTCGACGAGCTCACCGAGCGCGCCGCGGCCTGGTTCGTCGAGGAGGAGGTGGAGGAGGCCGGGCGCACGCTGCGGCCCCGACTGGACCTCCGCTACCGCGGCCAGAACTTCGAGCTCGCGGTGGAGGTGCCTGCGGGGCACCGGTTCGCGCGCGACGGTGTCGACGCCGTGGTCGAGCTGTTCCACGAGGCCCACGAGCGGGTGTACGGCTATCGCTCGGAGGACGCGACCGTGGAGGTCGTCACGTTCCGTCTCGAAGCGTCGGGCTCGGCGGCCCACGTGGACGTCCGACGCGACGAGATCCGCGCCTCGGAGCCGGAGAAGGCGATCATCGGCACGCGCAGCACCTGCTTCGACCCCGCGGAGGGCTACGTCGACACCCCCGTGTACGACCGCGCCCGTCTGACCCCGGGCGACGTCGTCACGGGCCCCGCCATCGTGGAGCAGATGGACACCACGACGGTGCTGCTGCCGTCCGACGTCTGCCGCGTGGACGCCTATCGGAACCTCATCGTGGAGATCGGAGACCAGTCATGACCGCCATCGAATTGGACGCGGTGCTCGTCGAGGTCGTGGGCTCAGCGCTCTCGACGATCGTCGAGGAGATGAGCGAGACCCTGGTGAAGGCGGCGTACTCGCCGAACATCAAGGAGCGCCGCGACTGCACGGCGAGCCTCTTCGACGCCGAGGGGCAGGCCATCGCCCAGGACGAAGGCGGCTCGCCGCTGCACCTGGGCTCGTTGATGGGGATCGTCGCCGCGCTGCGCGCGCAGTACCCGATGGAGCAGATCCGGCCCGGGGACGTCTTCATCGGCAACGACCCGTACACCGGCGGCGGATCCCATCTTCCCGACATCGTCCTCGCCACGCCGATCTTCGTCGGCGGGGAGCTGCGCGCCTGGGCGGCCACGCTGGCCCATCACGCGGACTTCGGCGACCGGGGGCACGCGCACATCTTCCAGGAGGCCATCCGGATCCCGCCCGTCCACCTCGTCCGGGAGGGCGTGCGGCAGGAGGAGCTGCTCCAGCTGATCCTGCTGAACTGCCAGGTGCCGGAGGAGCGCATCGCGGACCTGCGCGCGCAGGAGGCGGCGCTGCGGGTGGCCGTGACACGCTACGGCGAACTGTGCGAGCGCCATGGCACCGAGGTCGTCCAGGCGATCGGCGCGGAGCTCCTGGACTACACCGAGCGACGCACCCGTGCGGCGATCGCGGAGTTCCCCGACGGGGAGTACTCCTTCGAGGACCGCTTCGACTGCCCGGAGCTCGACGACGAGCTGGTGCTCCGCGTGCGCATCGTCGTCAGCGGCGAGCGGATGCTGTTCGACTTCGCCGGGAACCCTCCGCAGGTGCGGGCGAGCGTCAACGTCGTGTGGACCGGTCTCTACGCCGCGGTTTATTACACGATCAAGACGATGATCGATCCGGACATCGCGCCGAACGCGGGCCTGTACCGCCCGGTGACGATCGAGGCGCCGGAGAACTCGATCGTGAACTGCTCGGCCCCCGCCGCGGTCAACGGCCGCAGCGAGACCTGTCAGCGGATCGTGGACCTCATCCAGGGGGCCCTCGCGGAGGCCGTCCCGGAGCGCATCACGGCGGCGTCGAACGGGGCGAACACCGGCGTGCACTTCTCCGGCCACGACCCGGCACGGGGTCGGGACTTCGTCTACCTGGAGACGATCGGCGGCGGAAGCGGCGCCCGTCACAACAAGGACGGCCTCGACGGCGTCCAGGTCCACATGACCAACACCTCGAACCTCCCGGTGGAGAGCCTGGAGACCGAGTATCCGCTCATGGTGGAGGCCTACGAGTTTATCGAGGACTCCGGCGGCATCGGGGAGCACCGCGGCGGGATGGGGATCCGTCGGCGGATCCGGGCGGAGGCCGCGGACGTCCACTTCTGGCTGGACACGAGCCGCCAGCGCTCGCAGCCGTGGGGCGTGTTCGGCGGGGGCCCCGGCGCCTCGGCCCGATGCGTGCTCAGCGAGGGCGCCCGCCCCATCGACCACGGATACACGGTGCTGCAGCCCGGGCAATGGGCCTCGATCGAGACCGCGGGCGCCGGCGGCTACGGGGACCCGTCCGCACGGGAGGAGCACGCGCTGGAGGCGGACGTCCGCGACGGCCGCGTCTCGGAGGCCACCGCGCGGCGCTATCGCGCCTGAACGATCCGTGTCACCGCGGGGCGGCGGAACCGCGCACCAGCAGCTCGGCAGCGAGCATCTGGCGCCGCGGCTCCGCCGTCCCGCCGCGGATCATGCCGACGAGGGTCGTGGTGGCGGTCGCCCCCAGGCGCTGTCGCGGCTGCTCGACCACGGAGACGGGCGGCTGCACCATCGTCGTCCAGTCCTGATCGTCGAAGCCGATCAGGGAGAGGTCCTCGGGGATGCGGAGTCCGCGGGAGCGGATGCCCCGATAGGCGCCCGAGCTCAGCACCGCGTCGGTGGCGTGGAGGGCCGTGACGTCGGGGGAGCGGTCGAGGAAGGCCTCGACCGCCTCCTGGGCGAGCTCCGTGGTGTAGCCGGAGCGGATGATCAGGTCCTCGTCGATGGCGATCCCGGCCTGGCGCAGCGCCCGGAGATAGCCGATCAGGCGTTGCGCGGACGGACGCAGCAGCGACACGTCGGAGCCCTGGCCCGGACCCTCGGTGAAGGCCTCCAGGGTGGAGTGCACCTGGACCGCCTCGGTCAGCAGAGCGATCCGGCGATGCCCCAGCTCGATGAGCGAGCGGACAGCCTGCTCCGTGGCGTCGACGTGGTCGATCGAGACGAGCGGCAGCTCCTCCAGCCCGGGCATCCGGCGGTCGAGGAGGACGATGGGCATGCCCTCGTTCTGCAGCCGGATCAGCGCCGAGGGCTCGGGCTGGAACACCGGTGCGATGACGATGCCGTCGACACGCTGCTCGGCCAGCAGCTCCAGCGACCGCGCCTCGATGTCGGCGTCGTTGTCGGTGTTGCTCACCAGGACCTCGAAGCCTGCCGCTCGGGCCGTGTCGGTGAGTCCTCGCAGGACCGCGGAGAAGAACGGGATCGCTACGTCCGGCACGACGATGCCGATCGTGTTCGTGGCGCCGGACTTCATGGCCCTGGCCAACTGGTTGGGCCGGTAGCCCAGGCGATCCGCGGCCTCGAGGACCTTCTTCCGGGTGACGTCGCTCGCCGATCCGTTCTGCGCGAGCACGCGTGCGGCCGCCGACTTCGACACCCCCGCGGCCCGGGCGACGTCGATGATCGTCACTGCTCCGTGCGCCATGCGTGGTTCCCCCTCGGTCGATCGCATCGTAGCGGACGGGATCGCGCCGGCCCGGCCGCAGATCACCGCACGGTAAATCTTCCCCCATGATATTGACATCGTTCCCAACGTGCGTCAGAGTGGGACGGAAGCCGGTAGGGAACGTTCCCAAACCGGTTCGGATTCTCGCAGTTCTCCCAACGACGAAGACAGGAGGAGGAGGTTCACCGCAGAACCGGGCAGGACGCCTCGGAGCACCCGAACGGCTCGAGGCGACCGTGCCAGGAGCTCGGCATCGCCGCCGAGGACGACGCTCTTCCTCACGCCCCACGGGGCCCTCAAGGACGGAATCACAGCTATGGACAGTCTCATCACCCGACGGCTCGCCGCAGGCCGGTCCCGGCGCGGCGCGCGCCTGATCGCCCTCGCCGGCGTCGCCACCATGACCGCCACCCTGGGGCTCGCCGGTTGCGCGAGCGATCAGGGCGCGGCGGCCGGCGGCGGGGAGGCGGCCGCCGATCAGACCCTCTCGATCGGATTCTCGGCCGAGCCCCCCGGCTTCAAGACCGGTGTCGACCAGGGCTCGGCGAACCGGCAGCTCATCACGCTCGTGCGTCGAGGCCTCCTCTCCTACGGGCCCGACGGCGCGGTCGTGCCGGCCCTGGCGTCGGACTACGAGGTGAGCGACGACGGACTGACGTACACCTTCACGCTCCGGGACGGACTGGCCTTCTCCACTGGCGAGGAGCTGACCTCGGAGGACGTCAAGCGGACGTTCGAGTTCCTGGCCGTGCCGGAGAACGGCGCCGCCGACCAGACCTCCTTCGCGAACATCGCCGCGATCGACACCCCCGACGACACCACCGTCGTGCTCCGTCTGACGGAGCCGCAGACGGCTCTGCCCAAAGTCATCGCGAACCCGCTCAACGCGATCGTGCCGGAGGAGGCCGTCGCCGCCGACGGGACGCCGATCGGGGCCGGGCCGTTCATGGTGACCGAGTACAAGAAGGGCGTCTCCTACACGCTGGAGGCGGACCCGAACTACTACGACGCCGATGCGGTGCAGCTGGACGAGATCGACATGACGTTCATGGCCGACGCGCAGACGCGGGTCAAGGCGCTCGTCAGCGGTCAGGTGCAGTTCATCGACTACGTCCCCGCCGCCGACTACGCGACGCTCGAGAACGCGAACGGCATCACCCTCGACACGGCGCACGGTCTGTACGGGGCTCTCCAGTTCAACCTCACCGAGGGGCCGCTGGCGGTGCCGCAGGTCAGGCAGGCCATCGCGTACGCGCTCGATCTGGAGGCGCTGAACGAGGTCGGGACGCTCGGCTACGGAACCTCCAACGGCGGTCTGCCGATCCCGGAGGACAGCGAGTACTTCGACAAGGAGCAGGCGTCCCACTTCGCCCAGGACGTCGACAAGGCGAAGGATCTGCTCGCTCAGGGCGGGTACCCCGACGGCGGGTTCAGCCTCACCCTGCTCACCAACTCCCAGTACTTCGGCTACAGCGAGCGCGCACAGGTCATCAAGAGCGATCTGGAGGAGATCGGCATCACGGTCGAGATCGAGACCGGCGACTACGCCAACCAGATCGCCAAGGGCAACAGCGGGTCCTACGACCTGATGATCGGCGGCCCGCCCGCCGCCATCAACGACCCGTCGGCGCTCACCGGCGCGTTCATCGGCGGACCGACGTTCGTTCGCAGCTTCGGCATCGACCAGAACCTCTACGCCGCACTGCTGGACGAGGGCGCGAAGACCCCGGACGGCCCGGAGCGCGAGGCGATCTACCGTGAGATCGGGGAGATCTACCTCGAGGACGTGCCCTTCGTGACGTGGGGCCAGGGCGCCGCCGCCTACGCGTACTCGGACGCCCTCGAGGGCTTCGAGATGCTCAGCGGGCCGATCGTCTACTCCTCGATGTACAGCCTGGCCGGGGCACGTCTCACGAACTGAGTCGCGCCGCCACGGCGTCCAGGGATCGGATGGGTTCTCAATGATTCGCTACATACTGCTTCGGCTCGGACTCGGTGTCGTCACCGTCTGGGGCGTCGTGACGGCCGTCTTCCTGGCGCTGCACGCCGTTCCGGGCGGGCCGGCGGCGATCATCCTCCAGGGAGGCGCCGGCGGCGGGGACGTCAACCCCGCCGCCGTCGCGGCCCTGGAGAAGGAGCTCGGGCTGGACCGCCCGCTGCTGGTGCAGTACGTGACGTATCTGGCGGACCTCATCCGGGGCGACCTCGGAGACTCGATCAAGTACTCGGCGCCGGTGACGGAGATCATCGCCGCTCCGCTGGGCAACACCGTGGTCCTCGTGATCATGGCGCTGGTGATCGGCGGCGCGGTGGGCATCGCGTTCGGGGTGCTCTCGGGCAACTGGCCGGGCAGCGTCCTGGACCGGGTCCTGTCCGGGCTCATCTCGGTCGCGGTGTCCACGCCGGGCTTCGTGATCGCGATCTTCCTGTCCCTCGTCGTCGGCCTCGGCCTCGGCTGGTTCCCCTCCCTCGGGTACCGCGCGCCCGAGGACGGCATCGGGCCGTTCCTCTACCACGCCTTCCTGCCGAGCCTGGCGCTGTCGTTCGGCTTCCTCGCGATCGTCGGTCGTGTGACGAGGACGTCGATCCTGTCGGTTCGGCGGGAGGACTGGGTGCGCACGGCCAGGGGGATGGGGCTTGCGCCGGGACGAGTGTTCCGGCGTCACGTCTTCCGCAATGCGCTGAACCCCGTGGTGACCGTCGCCGGCCTGCAGCTCGGCGGCCTCCTGGGCGCCACGGTGCTCATCGAGCAGGTGTTCAACTGGCCGGGCATCGGCGGAACCCTGCTGAACGCCATCAACGGGCGGGACTATCCGCTGGTGCAGGGGATCGTGATCCTCTTCGCCGTCGTGTTCATCCTGACGAACCTGCTCGTGGACCTCCTGTACCGATTCCTCGACCCCCGAGTGGAGGGGTGACCCCGATGAAGACCGCCGTCCGTTCCCTGTGGAGAAGGTCCAGTCCTGGACTCTTCGTGACGAGCTGCGTGATGCTGCTCGTCGTCCTGTTCATCTTCGTCTACCCGATCCTCAGCCCGGTGAACCCGCTCGCGCAGGACGTGGCCAACGCGTTCGCGCCGGTGGGAACCCCGGGGCATCCGCTCGGAACCGACAATCTCGGCCGCGACACCTTCGCCCGTCTCGTCGTCGGGCTGCGCACGGAGATCATCGTCTGCGCGTCGGGGACCCTTCTCGCCGCCCTCCTCGGCACGCTGATCGGCATCCTGGCCGCGTACTTCCGCGGACTCGCCGACCTCCTGCTGATGCGGACGGTCGACATCGTCCTCGCCTTCCCCAACCTCGTCTTCGCGATGCTGATCGTGTCCCTGTACGGGGCCAGCGACCTCACCGTGGTGGCGGTGTGCACGATCGCCTTCTTCCCGAGCTTCGCGCGGCTGACCTACGGTGAGGTGCTGTCGCTGCGCCAGGCGCTGTACGTGGAGTCGGCGGAGCTGTTCGGCGGGACCCGCTGGCAGATCATCCGCGGACCGCTGCTGCGGGGCGTGGGGCCGCTCGTGCTCGCGCAGGGGTTCCTCACCCTCGCGTTCGCCGTCGGCCTGGAGTCGGGCCTGAGCTTCCTCGGACTCGGGATCACCCCGCCGCGTCCGTCGCTCGGCCTCATGATCGCGACCGGACAGCAGTACTTCATGCAGAGCCCGTGGCAGCTCCTGATCCCGAGCATCGTCCTCGTCGCGCTGCTGGTCTCGCTGGGGTACGTCGCGGACTGGGTCCGCGATCTGCTCGACCCGCGGGGCGTCACGCGTCGCCGCCGGACCGGGCGATCGCCGCTGGGTCAGGGAGGCACCGGCACGCCGGTCGGACAGGGGGTCAACGCATGAACGCACAGGACGACATCCTGCTGGAGGTCACGGACCTGGAGATCGCCGTCGACGGCACGCCGATCGTGCACGGCGTCTCGTTCACCGTGGCGCGTGGTCAGGTCGTGGCCCTGGTGGGCGAGTCCGGCGCCGGCAAGTCGATGACGGCCATGGCCGTCCCCGCCCTCCTTCCGCCCGGGATCTCGCGGGCCGGATCGATCCGCTTCGACGGGGTCGAGCTCATCGGGGCCACGGAGGCGGAGATGCGCCGGCGCCGGGGAGCGGAGATCGCCTGCGTGTACCAGGAGCCGATGACCGCGCTGAACCCGCTCCACACCGTCGGCGACTTCCTGTCCGAGGCCATCGGCGCGCATGAGGGCCACGGCCGCGGGCGCCGACGTGAGCCGCAGGAGCTGCTGGACCTCGTCGGCCTGGGCGGTCACGACGACCTGCTGCGCCGCTACCCGCATCAGCTCTCCGGCGGGCAGCGGCAGCGGATCATGGCGGCCGGCGCCGTGGCATGGGAGCCCAAGCTCCTGATCGCGGACGAGCCGACCACCGCCCTCGACGTCACCACCCAGCGGAACCTCCTGTCGATGTTCCGTGAGCTCGTGCAGCGGGAGCGCATGGGCATGGTCTTCGTCACCCACGACATGGGGGTCGTCGCCGACATCGCCGATGCCGTGGTGGTCATGCGGCACGGCCGCGTCGTCGAGGCGGGTGACGTGTTCTCGATCTTCGAGAACCCCCAGCACGAGTACACCCGTTCGCTGCTCGCCGCCGCGCGCGTGCTGCACGGCGCAGAGAGCGCCGAGGCGACGCCGCCCGAGGGGGAGTCCGAAGACCCGGCGGACCGCGGCCCCGCGATCGAGGTGCGCGATCTCGTCGTGGAGTACCGGCGGCGGGGTCTGCGCGCCCCGCACGCCGGGGGAGGACGCGGCGCCGCCGTCCAGTCCGCTCGCCTGACGGTGGCGCGGGGGGAGACGCTCGGCATCGTCGGGGAGTCGGGGTCCGGCAAGTCCACGATCGCCCGCGCGATCCTGGGCCTCGCCCCCGTGACCGGCGGGTCGGTCACGCTGGCGGGCACGGAGCTGGTCGGGCTGCGGGGGCGGAGGCGGCGCAAGGCGCTCTCGCGACTGGGCGTCGTGTTCCAGGATCCGACCTCGTCGCTCGATCCCAGCCTCCCGCTGTGGCGGGTGGTGACCGAGCCCCTGTGGCGCAGCGGCGCGGAGCGCGACGCACGTGAGCTGCGTCGCCGCGCGAGGGACCTGCTCGCCGACGTCGACCTCGACCCGGACTGGATCGACCGGCGCCGTCACGAGCTCTCCGGCGGGCAGCGGCAGAGGGTCGCCATCGCGAGGGCGGTCTCCCACCGGCCGGACGTGCTCATCGCCGATGAGCCGACCTCGGCGCTGGACGTCACCGTGCAGGTGACCGTGCTGGAACTGCTCGCGCGTCTCCAGCGGGAGCACGACTTCGCCTGCATCTTCATCAGCCACGACCTGTACGTCGTCTCGACGATCTCGGACCGCGTGCTCGTCATGAAGGACGGCAGGGTGGTCGAGGACGGTCCCACCGCGGACGTCATCCACGATCCCGAGAACGAGTACACGCGCACCCTGCTCGGCGCGATCCCCGTGCCGGACCCGGCGGTCCAGCGCGCGCGCCGGGAAGCGGGCGACCCGCGATGAACGTCCGGACGTGCGGGCACGAGGAGGAGTCATGAGAGCCGAGTACGCGACGCCCGGTCGGTTCGGGGTCAAGCAGGTGGCGACCGGCTCCGCCGGGATGGTCGTCAGTTCCGAGCCGATCGCGGTGGAGGCCGGGGCGGCGGTGCTCCGCGACGGGGGCAACGCCCTCGATGCCGCGCTCGCCGTCGCCGCGACGCAGCTCGTCACCGAGCCGCACATGACGGCGATCACCGGCGGGGTCTCCCTCGTCTACCGCGAGGCGTCGACCGGGGTCGCCGCCTACTTGTCGGGCAACGTCAACGCGCCGCTCGCCCCCCTGCCGGACTTCGGCGGAGCCGACCTCACCCGCGCCCGGGGCGTGCCCGTTCCCGGATGGTGGCCGGCCTTCACCGCCGCGCACGAGCGGTTCGGGACGATGCCCGTGGCCCGCCTGCTCGCCCCGGCCATCGACATCGCCCGCGAGGGATTCGCGGTCTCGCCCTACCTGTTCGGCGAGATGTACAACGCCCGGCAGAACCTGGGCCGCGATCCGCAGGCGCGGGAGATGTACTTCCGCGACGGATCGCTCATCGGCCCGGGACAGGAGCTGCGGCAGGAACGCATGGCGCGGACCCTGGAGCGGCTGCGCGACGAGGGCATGGACTACTACCTGGGCGACTTCGCCCGCGCGTTCTGCGCGGCGAGCGACGCCGACGGGGGCGTGATCACCCCCGAGGACTTCCACGCGTACGAGCCGGAGTGGGCGGACCCGGTCCGCGGGACATACCGGGGCTTCGAGATCGTCGGGTCGGCTCCGCCGGATGACGGCGGCCTTCAGCTGGTCGAGGCGTTCAACATCCTGGAGAACCTCGACCTCGCCGCGCTCGGCCCGGCCAGCGCCTCGCCCGAGACGCTCTCCGCGCTCATCGCCGCCCACAACGCGGTGTATTACGCCGCCCCGCGGGAGCGGCGGTTCCGCGACGACGCGCGGGTCATGGACGTGCTGCTGTCCAAGGAGTACGGCCGGCAGCGCTTCGCCCTCCTCGACACCCTCGCGGGGCCCGCGGGGACGGCGCCGCCGACCCCCGGGACGATCCACCTCTCGGTCATCGACGCGGCGCACAACGTGGCCACCCTGACCCACTCCCACATGGCGTCGCCCTGGGTGAACGGCCTCTTCGCCGAGGGCTTCCAGCTCGCCGGCGGCGGATCCTTCTTCCAGCGGGTCATGCCTCAGCCCGGCGAGCGCGCCACGATCTACCTCGCGCCCAGCATGGTGCTGCGCGACGGCGCCCCGGTGATCGTCGCAGGGTCTCCGTCCGTGTCCCTGGTCGCCTGCGTGCTGCAGAACCTCGTCAACCTGATGGACTTCGGAATGCCGATCGAGCAGAGCGTCGCCGAGCCCAGGTTCGGCGCCCGCCCGCACGAGCCCGCGCGAGGCTGGGTTCCCGGGACCACCCTGGAGTCCGGCTTCCCGGACGCGATCCTGCAGGACATCCGTCGATGGGCTGGTCGGAACCGGCTGTGGACGCGCGAGATCGGTCCCTGGAACTCCATGACGGGGAACTTCGACGGCATCACCGTCGACCCCGTCACGGGAGAGATGCGCTCCTGCGGGGATCCGCGCCGCATGGGCGTGGCCGTCGCCGTCTGAGCGCGACCGGGCAGCGCTCCGCCCCGACCCGGTCCGGCGCGGATATCGTGTGTCCCGTGACCACCTCGTCGTCGCTGGACGCCGAACGGCTCCTCGCCAGAGAGCGCGACCGTGCCCTGGCGGACATCGACTGGACGGAGCTGCCCCCGGATGCGGTGCGCGGCCGGTTCGCCGCACCGAGCGGTGAACTGGCGGTCGTGTCGATGGGCGATCCACAGGCCCCGCGGGTGGTCCTGGTCCCCGGCGTCACCGGGTCGAAGGAGGACTTCGTCCGGATGATGCCGATCCTGGCGTCCGCCGGCCACCACGTGCAGTCGTTCGACCTCGCCGGGCAATGGGAGTCGTCCGCGGCGGGTCCCGCGCCGGGGCGGCCGTTCACCGAGGAGCTGTTCGCGGAGGACCTGGTCGCGTTCCTCCGGGCGGGCCCGCCCGCGCACCTGCTCGGCTACTCCTTCGCCGGGATCGTCTCGCAGCTCGTCGCCGTCCGTCATCCGGAGCTCATCCGCTCCCTGGCGCTGCTGACGACGCCGCCCGGATCCGGCAACGTCTTCCGCGGCATGCGGGTGCTCGGGCCTGCGGCACCGCTGGCGAGCCCGAGGACCGGAGCGTCGCTCATGATCTGGGGGATCATGACGAACAAGAACCGGGTGCCGCCCGGACGACTCGCCTTCGTGCGCTCCCGGTTCGCACGGACGAGCCGCCGCAGCGTCGACGACATCATCGGGCTGATGATGCGCACACCCGACCGGCGTGCGGCGGTGCGCGCCCTGGACGTGCCCAAGCTCGTCGCGGTGGGTCGCCGCGACCTCTGGCCGCTGTCGGCGCACGAGCGCTTCGCGTGCGCGATCGGGGCGGAGATCCGGGCATACGACACCGGCCACAGCCCGTGCGAGACCACGCCCCACGAACTGTGCCTGGACCTCCGGGAGCTCTACCTCCGCGCGGCGTGAGCCGCCCGCAGCGCTCGCCGGTGCCGCATGGCGCGTGCGCCGGACGGATGCAGGCGCAGGGTGGGCACGACGCGGGAGAGCCGTCGGCGCAGAGACGGCCAGCCGTCGAACGGGCGCGCCGAGACGTCGACGATCAGGTCGGGGAGGTAGCGGACCGTCATGTCCGGTCGGATGTGGAACGAGAGGTCGAGGTCGTCGTGGATGCCCGGGTCGTCGCGGTGCACCTCGGCGCTCAGCGTCCGCCAGGCCTCGGCGCGCATCGCCATGTTCGATCCGTAGAGAGGCGGGTGTCCGAGGTAGGGGGTGAGGACGCCGTACATGCCGCCGATATAGAGGTGGCGCCCCGCCCACCGCACCGCGGCGGAGGCGCCGTAGAACCGGGCGCCCCCGGTGACGAAGTCCGGCGGCGGGTCGCCCTCGAAGGCGCGCTCCAGCGCGGCGAGCCACCCCGGCCCCGGCACGGAGTCGGCGTCCAGCCGGGCGATGACGTCTCCGGTCGCAGCGTCGTAGCCGGTGGCCGCGGCCCGCGGGATGCCGACGACCGGCTCCGCGACCACCTGGGCGCCGTGCCGTCGCGCGACGGCGGCGCCGTCATCGGAGCTCGCGTTGTCCACGACGACGACCTCGTCCGCCCGGCGGCTCTGCGCGGCCAGCGCCTGCAGGCACGCGTCGAGCATCCTCGCGTCGTCCCGCACCGGGATCACCACGCTCATCCGCACGATGACGGCCTCCTCGTCCGATCCTCCCCGTCGTACGCTACGCCCGGACCGCCCCTCCGCGGCGGACCGGCGGCGGCTCAGCCGCGCCGGCCGCTGCGCTCCGCGGTGCGCACGACCTCGGTGCGCATCTCCTCGAGCGTCCTGCCCTTCGTCTCCGGCACGAAGAAGTACACGAGGAGCCAGGAGAGCAGGGCCATGACCGCGTACACGGCGTAGCTCCCCGGCAGCGACAGGTCGCGCAGGGTCGGGAACGTGAAGTTGAGGACGACGCCCGCGATCCAGTTGGCCGACGCGCAGACCGAGAGCGCGACGCCGCGGATCCGGTTCGGGAACATCTCGCCGAGGAGCACCCACACGACCGGGCCCCAGGAAACCGCGAACGACACGACGAAGAGGTTCGCCGCGATGAGGGTGACCGGGCCCCAGGGGCCCGGGAGGGCCGGGGCGCCGTCGACGATCGTCGCGGTGGAGAACCCGATCGCCACCACGATGAGGGCGACGAACATCCCCACCGATCCGGCCAGGAGGAGCCGGCGACGACCGAGGCGGTCGATGAGCAGGATCGCGACGACGGTCGCGACGACGTTCACGAAGGAGCTCAGCACCGACAGGCCGAACGCCGCCTCCTCGTCGAACCCGACCGTCTGCCACAGCGAGGTGGAGTAATAGAAGATGACGTCGATCCCGACGAGCGCCTGCAGGGCCGCGATCCCGATCCCGACCCAGACGAGCGGGAGGAAGCCTCGCCGGCGGTCGATCACGTCGCGCAGCCGCCCGCTCGGGCGCTCGCGCAGGGTGGCCTCGATGTCCTCCGTGGTCCGTCGGGCCTGGTCCTCGGAGACTCCGAGGAGGCGCACGAGGACGCGGTGCGCCTGGTCGCTGCGGCCGCGGGCGACGAGGTGGCGGGGCGACTCCGGGACGGAGAAGGCCACGACGAGGTAGACGATCGCCGGCACCACGCCGGCGATGAACATCCAGCGCCACGCGGGGAGACCGAGGAACAGCTGTGCGTCGGCGCCGCCCAGCGTCATCGCGATGCCGGTGTCGGACAGCAGTGCGGCGAAGATCCCGAGGACGATCGCCATCTGCTGCATCGACGACAACCGGCCACGGAACTCCGCCGGCGCGATCTCGGAGATGTACAGGGGCGCGATCACCGTGGCGAAGCCGACCCCGTAGCCGGTGAGCAGGCGCCACAGGGCCAGGTCCCACAGGCCTTGGGAGAGGCCGCAGCCGATCGCGGCGACGAGGAAGACGGCGCCCGCGACCGCCATCGTCCGCGGTCGTCCGATTCGATCCGCGACGCTCCCGGCGCTCAGTGAGCCCAGGGCCGCGCCGACGAGCGTGACGGCGACGACGACGCCGAGCCCCACCGCGGAGAGGCCGAAGTTGTCCTCGATGGCTTGGACGGCGCCGTTGATGACGGCGGTGTCGAAGCCGAAGAGGAAGCCGCCGACGGCGGCCGCGACGGAGATGACGACGACGCGGGAAGTGAGGCGACCGCCGTGCGGCCGAGGAGGGAGGGAGCGGGTCACGGGGAACTCCTCTTGTCGATTGTCGACCACTTTGGTCAGGGGGAGACGGGAAAGGCGATCGTCGTCATCAGGGCGTTGGCCGCCTGGCGCGAGTCGAGCCGGGTGTGCTGCACGACGATCGGCCGGTCCGAGCGGATCACCAGGCAGTAGTCGACGCCCGGCGGCACCGGTTCCGGGTCGTCGAGTCGGTTCACCTGCTGGTGGAACGCGCGGCGGGCGGGCGCGACGAGCCGGTAGGGCCCCGCCGGCTCGCGGTCGGCGAAGTACACGAGGACGATGATCTGCGCGTCCTCATCGCCCGCGTTCAGGACGCAGAAGCTCTCGTGGCTCTGCAGCGCGGGGTCGTCGCCGGTGCTCCCGGGAGGGATGCATCCATCGGCGATGACCCAGGTCCGTGCGCCGAGACCGGCGCGGTCGTCCCGCACGTCAGAAGTCATTCGCGCTCCGGGCCATCAGGCCGCCGTCGCACACGAGGTGACTCCCCGTGACGTACGAGGCGGAGTCCGAGAGCAGCCACAGGCAGGCCTCGGCGATCTCGTCCGGCCGCGCCATCCGCCGCAGCGGGATCTGCTCCTCGGCGCTCGCCCGGAGACGCTCTCGCTCGGCCTCCAGAGCGTCGCCGCTGAGCCCGAAGTAGAGCATCGGCGTGTCCGTGGCCCCGGGGACCACCGCGTTCACGCGGATCCCGTCGTCGGCGAGGTCGATGGCCGCCGCGCGCACCAGTGCGGACACGCCGCCCTTCGAAGCGCCGTAGGCGGCGTTGGACCCGCCGGCGAACCCGGTGAACGCGGACGGGGAGGACAGGCACACGATCGCGCCCGGGGAGCGCTGGGCCCGGAACCGTCGTGCGGCCTCCTGGACCGTGTGGAAGACCCCCGTGAGATTGACGTCGACGACCCGTCGCCACAGGTCCTCGGGGATCTCTCCGAGCCGGGCGTTGCGCTCGATGCCCGCCGCGGCGACGACGCCGGTGAGTGGTCCGAGCTGCTCGGCGGCGGCGACCACGGCGGCGGACACATCCTCCTCGCGCGCGGTGTCGGCGGTGAGGACCGCGATCCCGGCCGCGCCGAGGGACAGGGCCTCCTCGCCGGCGGATCGCCCCGCCTCGGGGTCCACGTCGACGATCGCGATCGCGGCGCCGCGCGCGGCGGCCGCGCGGACCACGGCGCGACCGATCCCGCTCGCGCCGCCGGTGACGAGGACGACGTCCGTCATGACCGGGGTGCCTCCGATTCCGTGAAGTGGGTGCGGATGTGGTGGGCGACGACCTGCTCCAGCGCCTCGGTGTCGCCGGCGCGCAGGGCGGCGAGGAGCTCCCGGTGCTGCGCGGCGATCTCGGAGGCGTCCTGGTAGTAGCCGGCGTCGCGGCGGAAGTACGCGCGGACGCGCGGCTGGATCGACCGCCAGATCTGCAGGCAGTGCGGTTGCGCGGAGTACGTCACGACGGCCTCGTGGAACCGGACGTCCTGGTCCGCGAGCGCCGTCGCGTCCCCGGCGGCCGCGGCCTTCTCCATGTCGGCGATGATCGTCTCCAGCTGTGCCAGCCGCTCCTCCGTCAGGAGCGGGACGGCCTTGCGGAAGGCGTACTGCTCGAGCGAGATGCGCACGGGGACGAGGACGTTCTCGATCTCCTCCTGCGAGACCCCGAGCACCTCCGTCCCCCGGTACGGGTAGGACACGACCAGGCCCTCCTGTTCCAACTGACGCAGCGCCTCGCGGACGGGGGCCCGGCTGGTGCCGAGTTGCTGGGACAGGGCGATCTCGGTGAGCTTCTGCCCGGGCTGGAGCTGGCCCGAGGTGATGGCGTCCCGCAGCCGATCCGCCACGGCCTCTCGGCGAGAAGCGACGGGGATGGGCGGAAGACTGTGCAGATCGGACATGGCCGGAGCGTAACACGATTGCACTTTGTCGACATTCCTGCTCATCGCGCACTCAACCGCCGACCGGGGCGCAGGGCCGTGCGGAGCCCGTCGGCCACCGCCGGCACGCCGTTGACCCAGACGTGGCGGGCCGCATCCGAATAGCCGTCGGGCACGGAGAACGTGTCGACGGACGCGAGGCGGACCGGATCGAACACGACCAGGTCGGCGATGGCTCCGTCGCGCACGACGCCGCGGTCGCGGATGCCGAAGTGATCCGCGACCGCTCCGGTCATCTTGTGGATCGCCGTCGCCATGCTCAGCGTCCCCGTCCGCAGCACGTGGTGAGACAGGTAGTGCGTGTGCCCGTAGGAGAAGAGGGGGTGCCGGGTCCGCGCCGCGAGCGGGCCGTCCCGGCGGCTGGTGTAGGCGTCCACGCCCAGGAGGAAGTCGTCGTGGCCGATGGCCTCCGCGAGGTGCTCGGGGGTGAACAGCTCGCCCAGGAGCTGGACGGCGCCCATGTCGGCCCCGGCGGCGACGAGGACGTCGAACAGGGCGTCCCATTCGTCCTTCCCCGTGGACTCCGCGATCTCCGGGAACGACAGCCCCTCCAGGGTCGGAGTGGCCGGGCTCACCCCCAGGCGGACGCGATGCCATTCGCCCCGGTGGAGGAAGCGCCAGTACCGGTCCGCGTCGGCGCGGACCCGCGCGCGCACCTCGGGGTCCCGCAGGAGCCGCGCCGCCGCGATCGGGCCGTCCGCCAGCAGCCAGTCCGGCAGCAGCCCGGTCGCGAGCCCGATCCCGTCGGGGTACGGGGTCATGTCGGCGCGCACGGCGGTGCCGCGGTCGCGTTCCCTGCCCAGGCGATCGACCGCGCGGAGCCAGGCGTCCTCCTTCGCCCCGGTGCCGTGGCGCACGTTGAGGTGGGAGAGCTGTGCGCGCACGTCGCCGGCGCGCACGACGGCGAAGAACTCGTCGACGGCCTCGGCGAGGGCGCTGTCGCGGTTGCGGATGTGGCTGGCGTACATGGCCCCGCGCTCGCCGAGGACGCGCGCGAGCCGCTGCAGCTCGGCGGTGTCCGCGAAGCGTCCGTCGCCGTACTCCAGCCCGCTCGACATCCCGATCGCGCCGGCGTCGAGGGCCTCCCGCAGCCGGCGCTCCAGGGCGGAGTCGAGGTCGACGCCGGTGTCGTCCGCGTCCGCGCGGGCAGCCCGGCGCAGTCCGGTGTGGCCGACGAACCACAGCAGGTTCTGCGCCGTGCCGCCCCCGTGCACGTGCGCGAGGTAGTCGTCGAAGGCCCGCCAGGACACCCCGCCCTCGAAGCCGAACGCGGCGAGCGCGGCACGGGTGGCGGCGGCGTCGCGGTCGGCGACCGGCGCGTACGTCACGCCGCAGTTGCCCACGATCTCGGTGGTGACGCCCTGATGGATGGTGCTCAGCGCGTCCCGGTTGCCGAGGATCGACCAGTCGCTGTGGCTGTGCGGGTCGATGAGGCCGGGCGTGAGCAGCATGCCGTCCGCGTCGACGATCCGCACCGCCTCCGTCCCGCTGCCGGGAGGGAGCACCGCGATCCGGTCGCCGAGGATGCCGACGTCGCGCCGCTGCGGGGGGCGGCCGGTCCCGTCGAGCACGTCGGCGCCGGTGATGAGCGTGTCGAGCATCAGAGCACCTTGCTCAGGAAGGCTCGGGTGCGCTCCTCGCGAGGCGAGCCGAACAGCGCCTCGGGGGCGCCGGTCTCGACGATGCGCCCCTGGTCCATGTAGATCACGCGATCGGCCACCTCGCGCGCGAAGCCCATCTCGTGCGTGACGACGACCATGGTCATGCCCTCGGCCGCGAGCTCCTGCATGACGGCGAGGACCTCGCCCACGATCTCCGGGTCCAGCGCGGACGTGGGCTCGTCGAAGAGCATCACCCGCGGCTGCATGGCCAGTGCGCGGGCGATCGCCACCCGCTGCGCCTGACCGCCGGAGAGCGAGCCGGGGTAGGCGTCGATCTTGGTGCGGAGACCGACCTTCTCCAGGAGAGTCTCGGCGCGGGAGCGGGCCTCGTCGCGGGAGACCGCCAGGACCTTGCGCGGGGCAAGCATGATGTTGTCGCCCACCGTGAGGTGCGGGAAGAGGTTGAAGGACTGGAACACCATCCCGACGTCCCGCCGCACGGCCTCCAGGTCCGCCTTGGCCTCGTCGGGACCTAGACGGTGGCCGTTGATCTCGATGGCGCCATGGCTCGGCTTCTCGAGGCCGTTCATGCTGCGAAGCAGCGTGCTCTTGCCCGAGCCCGAGGCGCCGATGACGCAGACGACCTCGCTCTCGGCGACCGTGCACGAGATGCCGTGCAGGACCTCGGTGTCCCCGAAGCTGAGACGCAGGTCAGTGACAGTGATCATCGGCGGGCTCCTTTGGCCGGGGTCAGGGCGTCGCCGATCTTCGGCGTCGCGACGCGCACGCTGAGTCGTCGCTCGTAGCGGCGCGCGAGAGAGGTGAGGGCGAAGCAGATGACGAAGTACACCGCTCCGACGATGAGGTAGGAGGAGATGGGCTGGCCGGTCTGCGACGCGACGATGTTCCCGGCCCTGGTGAGCTCGATCAGGCCGATCACGGCGACGAGCGAGCTGTCCTTGATGAGGATGACGAGGAAGCCGATCCCGGGCGGGACGATGATCTTGGCAGCCTGGGGGAGGATCACCCACCGCAGCCGCGAGACGTAGGAGAGGCCGAGCGCCTCCGCCGCCTCGAACTGGCCTCGGGGGATCGCCTGGATGCTGCCGCGCACGATCTCGCTGACGTACGCCGACGCGAACACCGACAGCGCCACGACGGCGGCCCAGTACTCCGGGACGTTGCTCCCCGGGGACAGCAGCGGCAGGCCGAAATAGACGAAGAAGATGATGAGGAGGACGGGGACGCCGCGGATCGCGCCGACCCAGATCGCGCCGATCCACCGGAGGACCCGGACGGGGCCGGTCGAGGCGATCCCGAACAGCAGGCCCAGCGCGCCGCCGAAGAGGACGGAGAGCGCGCAGATCTGCAGGGTGACGATCGTCCCCTGGAGGATGAGCGACAGGTCCTGGCCGTCGAGGGGAGTGAACATCAGGCCACCTTCCAGCGGACTCGGGATTCGAGGGCACGGGATCCTGCCGCGATGACGAAGGCGACCGCGAAGTACATGAGCCCGCCGACGACGAAGGTCTCGATCGTGCGGAACGTGGTCGTGGTGATGCCCATCATCACGTGCATGAGCTCGGGCACGGCGACGACGGAGGCGATGGACGAGGCCAGGAACAGCAGGATCACCTGGTTGGTCATCGCTGGCGTGACCGCGCGCAGGGCCGGGGTGAGCAGCACGTGGACGAACGTCGTGCGGCGGGAGAGGCCCAGCGCGGCGGCGGCCTCGCCGAGGCCCTTCGGCAGGGAGGCGAATCCGGCGCGGTAGATCTCGGCGACGTACGCGGAGTGGTTCACGCTCAGCGCGATGATCCCTGCGGTGACGGGGTCCAGGTTGACCCCGACCGAAGGGAGAGCGAAGTAGACGAGGTAGAGCTGGAGCAGCAGCGGTGTGTTGCGGATCACCTCGATGTACGCCGCACCCAGCCAGCGCGCGGGTGCCACGTGCGACGCGCGAGCGAGGTGGACGAGGATCCCGAGCACGCTGCCGATCGCCACCGCGGCGAGGGTGACCAGGATGCTGACGCCGAGACCGGCCAGCAGCACGCCGGCGTAGGGGAGGAGGTCCCCGAAATAGAGTTGCATTCTTCCTCCGGACCGGGTGGCGCCGCGCGCCACCCGGCGTCGTGGGTCACTTGATCAGGTCGGGGACGTCCGTGCCGAGCCACTCGTTGTACGAGTCGTTCGCCGCGTCGCTGATGTTGTAGTTCAGGAGGAAGTTGTTCAGATAGTTCAGCCAGAGCTGGTCGCCCATCTTGACGCCGAAGGAGACCACGGAGGGGCTGAGCTCGGGGGCGTCCACGATCGTGAACTCATCCGATTCGGCCACGATCCCCGCCGCGACGGAATGGCTCTCCATCAGCGCGTCGACCTTGGCGCTGCGCAGGGCCTGCACCGAGTCGGCGACCGCCTCGAACAGGCTCGCCTTCGCCTCGGGGAAGCGCGACTCCAGGATCGTCGCGGGCACGCTGCCGCGGGTGGCCGCGACCGTGCGCCCGGCCAGGTCGTCGTAGGAGTCGATGTCGCTGCCCTTCGGCACGAGCACGACCTGACCCTCGGCGGCGTACGGGCGCGTCATGGCGACCACCTGGGCCCGCTCGTCGAGGTTCGTCAGGGCGGCGATGACGACGTCCACCTTGCCGGTCTCCAGCAGCGGGATCCGGTTCGCGTTGGTGGTCGACACGAACTCGATCTCGGCGCCCAGGGAGTCCGCGAGGGCCTGCGCCTTGTCGATGTCGAAGCCCTCGTACTCGCCGGAGCTGCTGAGCACCCCGTACGGCGGAGCATCCGCGAAGACGCCGACCACGAGCTTCTTGGAGGTGAGGACCTTGGTCAGGATGCTCTCGCCCGCACTCGTCGCGGACGTGGTCGGGGAGGTGCAGGCCGTCAGCGCGGCTGCGGCGAGGACGGCGGCCGCGCCGGCGGTGATCCATCGGGTGTACTTCATCGTGCTGCCCTTCTCTGGGTGGGTGTTCTCACGCGCGACGCCGCGTCGTCGTGGCGATCGCGCCGGCCGTTCCCGGGCCGGGCGTTCCGCGCCGACGCCGATGCTAGCCGACAATTGGCTTATTGTCGACAATCGACTATCGTCATGACTCACGTCGGCGGTGACCGACGGCGATCCCGAGGAAAGGCGCTCATGAAGATCACCGGCATCGAGACATGCGGACTGCGCGGGGCCACGCCCGAGGGGGGCTGGTCGAACGAGCTGAAACCGGACGACGTCGTCCACACCCTCGTCGCGGTCCACACGGACGAGGGCCTCGTCGGCATCGGCAGCGCCTTCACCAGCGAGAGCCTCGTTCGTGGGGCGATCGAGCTGCTCGCTCCGCACCTGTACGGGCAGGACCCGCGGGAGGTCGAGCGGCTCACCGAGACGCTGCACCAGACGGCGTTCTGGATGGGCAGGGGCGGATCGCTGACGCATGCCACCAGCGCCATCGACATCGCGCTCTGGGACATCGCCGGTCAGGCGCTGCGGCGGCCGGTGGGGGCGCTCCTGGGCGGGCGGTACCGCGATCGGGTGCGGCCGTACGCGTCCGTGCTCATGGACGAGGAGGGCCCCATGACCGAGAACCTCCTCGCGCTCGCCGCTCAGGGGTTCCGCGCCTTCAAGATCGGCTGGTGGAAGTTCGGGCGCGTCGACGCGCGCACCGATGAGCGGACGGTCGCGGCGGCCAGGGAGGCGGTCGGCGACGCGCTGCTCGCGGTGGACGCGGGCGGATCCGAAGGGTACTTCCCCGGCTCACTGAGCTGGGCGAAACGGACGGCGCGGATGCTCGCCGACTACGACGTGGCGTGGTTCGAGGAGGCGTTGGCCCCGGACGACATCGACGGGTTCGTCGAGCTCCGCGCGAGCTCACCGGTGCCCATCAGCGGCGGCGAGGTGCTCACGCGCCGGCAGAGCTTCGCCCCGTACCTCGCGCGCCGCGCCTTCGACATCGTCCAGCCCGACACCACCAAGGGCGGCGGGCTCAGCGAGTCCCGGCGAATCGGCTGGGCGGCCCAGGACGCGGGGGTCCGGCTGATCCCCCACGGCTGGAACACAGCCATCGGTCTCGCCGCCGACCTGCAGCTCTCCTCAGCCCTTGCTCACACCGACCTGGTCGAGTACAAGACCGGGTCCGAGTACGTCGATGCGCTCGTCGAGGGCGGATGGACGCTCGACACGGACGGGATGCTGCCCATCCCGAGCGCACCGGGCCTCGGGGTATCGCTGAGTCGCGAGACGCTGGAGCGCTACGGCACGCGACCGGACTTCGCCCGTCCGCGGGGGTGAGGAGCCGTCGTCGCCCACGCTCGTCCCCGGGGTCACACCGCTCCCGGGCCGCCGGCCGGGAGCGCGATGCCCGCCCTGGTGAGCATCGCCGCCGGCTCCGGGCGCGCGGACATGAGGCGGACGATCGGGCCGAGCGCGGCGCGCGCGCTCGCCAGGCGCAGTGCCGTCTCGCGAACCGTCGTGAGAAGGCGGCCCTGTCGGAACATCACGCGCGCGAGCAGGCGCGAGTTCGACTGCGCCGACTCGACGCGAGGACGCTGCTCCTGCTCCCACGCGGCAAGAACGGCCGGCAGCGTGCGTCGGTCCGCGTGGGGGAGGACGCGAGAGAGCGTCCACGCGGACTCCAGCGCCATCGCCGCGCCGATCCCCGCCGTGGGCAGGAAGGCTGCGGCGGCGTCCCCGAGGAGGATGGCGCCCGGGGCGGTCCACGCCGCGGCGCGCGCGTCCTCCAGCCGCCACCAGTAGGGGGACGGATCGGCGGCCGCCGCGTCGAGGGCAGCTGCCAGGCGCGGCGTCGGAGCGGGCACGCCGTGGCGGACCCGCTGGGCGAACACGGCCGCACCCTTCTCCCGGATCTCTGCCGGCCCGCCGAGGAACACCCCGCGCCGGCTCCCCGTGCCGCCTCCGACGGGGTAGGCGCCGAGGAAGAAGCCGTTCCCCCAGAGCTCGTCGCCGGTGTGGGGGTCCTCGTCGTCCTCGCTCCAGAGCACCCATCCGCCCCACCCTGTCCGAGTCCTCTCGATCGGCTGCACCGGGAGCAGAGCCCGTAGCGCGGAGCCGATGCCGTCCGCGCCGACCACGAGGTCGAACCGCTCCGCTCGGACGGCGGAGCGCGGGGCGTCAGCGCCCTCCGCGGGCGCCGACGCGAGGGTCACGCGGCGGCCGCCGCGCTCGGGCGTGCACGAGGCCACAGTGAGACCGGGGGTCACGGTGCAGCCGTCCGCCGTGAGGACGTCCAGCAGTGTCCCGCGGTCGATGCCTCGGTAGTCGCCGTGCGCCGAGAGCAGGTCTCCGAGCGGGTCCCGGCGGAGGACGCGTCCGCGGTGCGAGTGGAAGGCGAACGTGCGCAATGCCACGCTGCGCTCTCGGTAGAGCGCGGTCGAGCCGAGATCTCGGAAGACGGGATCCGCGTTGGGCATCAGTGCGAGCATGTACCCGGGGTGCTCGCCCGGCGCCGTGCGTTCCACCAGCGCGGGGTGCAGTCCTCGCCGTCTGAGCAGCTGGGCGAGCGCGGTGCCCGCGACGCCGGCGCCCACGATGAGGATCCGCAGCGGGTCGTCCCGCTGGGCGTGGAGCTGGTCGTCGAGCGATGCGGTGATGAACACGGTGCCTCCCGGGCGAGTCGGATTGGACCGGGTGGTCCAATCCGAGGATACGCCTAGTGGACCACCCGGTCCACTAGGCTCGGGGCATGCCAGGACCGCTGCCGCTCGCTCCCGACCGCCGTGACGCCCTGATCGCGGCGACTCTCGCGGAGTTCGACGCGCAGGGATACGACGGCGCCTCCCTCAATCGGATCATCCGGACCGTCGGGATGAGCAAGAGCTCCTTCTACCACTTCGTCGGATCCAAGGCGGAGCTCTTCGACGCCGTCATCGCGCTCCTCCTCGACGATGTCTCCGAGCGCTGGCGCCCGCCGTCGGCGGAGACGTTCCGGGCCGACTTCTGGGGGTCCGCGCGTGCGGTGCTCGACGACGCGGGGGCCCTGACCGCGACGGATCCGGCTCTCCGTGCGCTCGGCCGGATCTTCTACCTTCCCGGTGCGCCCGAGGACACCGGGGAGCGGGCGCGGCTGCTCGCGGCGGTCCGCGGATGGGTCGGGGACGTGCTGGACGTCGGAAGGGAGACGGGAGCCGTGCGCGCGGACCTGCCGGCGTCCCTCCTCGCCGACGCCGCCTTCGCGGTGCTCCGGACGATCGACGAATGGGTGCTGCGCGAGGAGCGCACGCCTGCGGACGCCGAGATCGCCGAGCGCGCCTCGCTGTCGTTGATCCGAGGGCTCCTCTCATCCGACGGCGACCGCTGAACCGCTGTCCCGGGCGCCGTGCACGTCACGAAGGGCTCCCGCGAACTCCGGGTTTCCGTGCCCAGGCGTCGGGTTTCCCCCGTTCCGGGCATCGGAGAGCGGTGCCTAGATTGCAGTGGGCGCGGGATCCCGGGCCCTTCCCCGAACCGAGGACACCCCATGCCGCCGTCCCCCGCGCGCCCCATCGCCCGTGCCGCGACCATCGAGGTCGTCTGGTTCTTCGCGATCGCGATCCTGCTGTGCTTCGCCCTGTCCGTGCCCATGGTGTTCCGGCTGGTGCCGACCGACCTCAACAACCTGATCACCCCGATCCTCCAGCTGACCCCGCTGATCGCCGCGGTCATCCTGTGGCTCGTCCGCCGGCCGGGGACGTTCCGCGAGACCTTCGCCACCGGGTGGCGCGGCACGCCCCGATGGGCGGGCATCGGGATCGGGCTCATCGCCGGGATCGCCGCGATCCAGACGGCCATCGCCCTCGCGACCGGGATCTGGCCGCTCAATCCGCTCGACGAGATCCTGGCGGCGACGCTGTGGATCGTCCCGGTCTTCCTCATGCAGTCGGTGTTCGCGATCGGCGAGGAGTTCGGATGGCGCGGATGGCTGGCCACCCGCGCCGCGAGCTGGGGGTTCTGGCGGCTGTCCGTCATCAGCGGCCTCGTCTGGATCGTCTGGCACCTCCCGGTGCTCGCGGTGATCGGGGACCGGCCGCTCTGGGACATCGTGATCTACTACGCGGGCATGCTGCCGTGGGCCCCGCTGCTGCTGGCGCTGCGGTGGCGCTCCGGCAGCGTCTGGCCGGCAGTCCTCACCCACGGGGCGATCAACAGCGTCCGCGTGTATCTGCTGCAGTCCGTCCCGAACGCGACGGATCACCTGCTCATCGAGGTGATCGGCTGGGTGCTGACCCTCGCCGCAGCCGCGTGGCTGATGCGCACTCGCCCGGCCTTCGCCGGACCGGCGGTGCGATGAGCACCGCCGTCAGGGGCGGGTGAGCTCCTCCAGGATCTCGACGATGTGACGGTAGCCGTGGCCGGTCGCCCGCGTCATGCCGATCTCGCACGTGCGGTTCGCCGAGACGAAGGCGTCGAAGGGGCGCTCGGTCTCGGCGTCGCGGATCTCGGCCGCCTCCACGGCCGTCGCCGAGGCCGTGAGCTCCGGGTGGAGCATGCCCCGGTCGCCCGCGAACGCGCAGCATCCCCATCCTTCGGGGACGAAGACGTCGTCGGCCACGGCGGCCGCGAGCTGCGTCAGCGCGCCGGTGGCGCCGAGAGCCGTCGTCGAGCACGTCGGGTGCACGGCGATGCGATCGAGCTTCACCGGGACGTCGAGTCGAGGCAGCAGCTCCCGGGCGGCGAACGTCGTCGCGTCCTCGATGACGAGTCCCGCGTACTCCGGGTGCTCGGCCACCGCGTGGGCGAGCATGACGTGCAGGCCCTCGGTGCAGGACGCCGCGTCGCAGACGACCGGAAGCTCTCCCTCCCTGCTCGCGGCCCACAGTGCGGAGAGCACCCGATCCGTCATCCGGCCGTACCCGGCGAGATGCCCCTTCGACTTCCACGGGGTGCCGCAGCAGAGACCGCCCGCGTCCTCCGGGACGACCACGGGGACGCCCGCGCGATCCAGCAGGGTGCGGAGGGCGTCGCGCGAGCCGTCCCCGTCGCCTTCCGCGCCGAACATCGTGCCGATGCACGCGCCGAAGAAGACCGCACGGGCGTCCGCCGGATCCCCGGGCCGCGGAGGCCGTGTGCCGCCACGGGGGAGCCCCGCGTCGTACAGGGGCACGGTGTCCGCCCCCAGCACGGCGCGCCCGAGCTTCGTCGCCCCGCGGACGAGGGGAGCGGGCAGGGCGTCGGCGACGGTGAGGGCGGCGGAGCCCAGCCGCGTCACGGCGCCCCAGCCCCTCGCGGCGGCGTCCCACAGGCCGTCCTCCACGGCGGACGCCTGCTCCGCGCGCAGTCGGCGGACGAGATCGCCGGTGTTGATGTCGACCGGACAGGCGACCCCGCACATGCCGTCCACGGCACAGGTCTGGACGCCCTCGTAGTCGTAGTCGGCGCGGAGGTCCCGCAGCAGCTCGGTGTCGCCCTGCTCCTCGGCCCAGGCCATGTCACGGCGCAGCACGATCCGCTGCCTCGGGGTCAGCGTGAGGTCCTTGCTCGGGCACGTCGGCTCGCAGTAGCCGCACTCCACGCAGCGATCGACCTCGTTCTCGACCGTCGGCACTCGCTTGAGGTCACGCAGGTACGAGTCGGGGTCCTCGGACAGGACGACGCCGGGATTGAGGAGCCCGGACGGATCGATGAGCCGTTTGATGTCCCACATGAGGTCGGTGAGCTCGTCGCCGTACTGCCGGCGCACGAACGGCGCCATGATCCGGCCCGTGCCGTGCTCGGCCTTCAGCGACCCCTGCTGGGACAGCACGAGCTCCACGAGGTCGTCCGTGAACCGCCGATAGCGGGCGATGCTGTCCGGGTCGTCGAAGCGCTCGTTGAGCAGGAAGTGCACGTTGCCGTCCTTGGCGTGCCCGAAGATGACGGACCCCTCGTAGCCGTGCAGGGCGAACAGCTCGATCAGTCGCTCGCAGGTGGCCAGGAGCCGGTCCACCGGGACGACGATGTCCTCGAGCAGCGCCGTCGTGCCGGAGGGCCGGGCCCCCGCCACCGCCGTGTAGAGGCCCTTGCGCACATGCCAGAGCGCGGCGCGCTCGGCGGCGTCGGTGGTCAGGGAGGCCTCGACGGCGAGGGGGAGCGCGTCGATGTGCACGAGGGCCGCCGCCGATGCGCGGCCGAGCTCGTCCGTGTCTTTCGCATGGATCTCGACGAGCAGGGCGGCGTGCTGGTCGACGGCGATGTCCGCGATCGCGGCGGGCACGTCGCTGAGGCCCTGGGCCACGCGGAGGGAGGCCGCGTCCATGAGCTCGATCGTCGCGAGACCGAGGCCGGTGAGACCGGGGAGGGCCGCCATCGCATCCGACAGCGTCTCGAACACGAGCAGACCCGTCGCGATCGCCGGACGGACCTCGATCGTGCGGAAGCGTGCCTCCGCGACGAAGGCGAGCGTGCCCTCCGAACCGATCACGAGATGCTCCAGGATCCGCACCGGATCGTCGAAGTCGAGCAGTGCGTTGATGCCGTAGCCCATGGTGTTCTTCATCGAGAACTGCTGCCGGACGAACGCGACCTGCTCGGGGGAGGCGCGCAGGCGATCCCGCAGCGCGAGCAGCCCGTCGGCGATCTCCGGCTCCTGCCTGCGCAGCCGCTCCTCCGCGTCGGGCGCCCCGGTGTCGAGGATCGTCCCGCTCGGGAGGACGAGCAGCAGCGACTCGATGGTGCGGTAGGAGTTCTCGACGATGCCGCAGGCCATGCCGCTGGAGTTGTTGGCGACGACGCCGCCGATCGTGCAGGCGATCTCGCTCGCGGGATCCGGGCCGAGCTTGCGTCCGTGGCGGGCGAGGCGCGTGTTCACCTGTCGCACCGTCGCGCCCGGTCCCACCCGTACGGACGCTCCGGCGTCCTCGACCGTGATCCGGCGGAAGTGAGAGCGGGTGTCGACGAGGACGTCGCCGCTGACGCCCTGGCCGGACAGGCTCGTGCCTCCGGAGCGGAACGTCAGGGTGCGCCCCGCGGCGCGCACGGCGTCGAACGCGCGGGCCACGCCCTCCGCGTCGGTCGGGGAGAGCACGGCGTCGGGCACGAGCAGATAGTGAGATGCGTCGTGCGCCCGGGAGAAGCGATCGATGGAGCGGACCTGGACCTCGGTGCCCGGGGCGAGCAGTGCGGTGTCGAGTGGGGCGGCGAGTGCGGGGGCCACGATGCTCCTCGGGTGGGAAAGATTGTCAGACAAGTGTACCGACTCGCGCGAGCGTCGGTAGGCTGGAACGGTGACGAGCATCGCGGAGACCGGTCTCGGGGTCGTGGGCGTCGTGGACGCCGTCACCGCACAGCTGCGGGCGCGGATCCTCCACGGCGACATCCGCCCGGGCGCGCCGTTGACCGAGGCGGCCGTGTCCCAGGCGTACGGAGTCGCCCGTCCGAGTGCGAAGGCGGCGATCGAGCAGCTCGTCGCGAACGGGCTGCTCGTCCGCACCGCCCATCGCAGCGCCCGCGTCGCGGAGATCGACCCGGAAACCGTGCGCGACGTCTATCGCACCCGCACGCGTCTGGAGAGCGCGGCGCTGCGCGAGCTCGCCGAGACCCGGTCGGTGCCCGCGGCGGCCGCCGCGGCGAACGCGGAGATCCTGGCGATGCCACCCGGCCCGGATCCCGCCACGGTCGACCCGGACCTGCGCTTCCACGCCGCCCTCATCGACGCGCTCGACAGTGACCGCACTGCACGGATGTACCGCAGCGTCCTGGACGAGGTGCGCCTCTGCATGGCGCAGGTGCAGGGGCGGCGACTGCTCGACGCCGCCGCCATTGCCGCGCAGCACGCCGCCATGCTCGACGCCGTCGCGGCCGGAGAGGGCGAGCGTGCCGCGGGCCTCCTCGCCGCGCACCTCGCATCGGCCGAGCAGCGGCTCGTCGAGGCGCTCCTCGCCGACTGACGGGGCGGCCGCGACCCCGCCCGGGGGGCATTTTCCGGCAACACGTTGAACACGCCTTCAAGTCATGCCAGAATATCGGTCCTACAGGCGCGCGCGGCGGGGGCCGCGTGCGCGATTCATGATGGGGATGGGGGCTTCTGTGGTCGTGCAACGACGAAGGATCACGCGGATGGGGCGGTGGCTCGTCGCCGCGGCACTGGCGCTCGGGGCGGTCGTCGCGCCGGCGGCTGTCTCGGCGGCCGCGGCCGCGGAGATCGTGCCGGGCAGTTCCGTGTACATCGGCGGCAAGCAGGGATACGGCGGGACGGGACTGTACCCGATCTGGTCGAGCGGGACGCCGACCGGGGAGCCCGACTACTGGGCGTACTGCATCGAGCACGACGTGCCGGCCAAGACCGGCGTCACCGGCGGCGCCAGCGACCCCGGCGACTATCTCGGCAGCAACTACTTCACCGACCCGGCGGTCCAGGGCAAGGTGCTCTGGGTGCTCGCCCACAGCTATCCGGCGCTGAGCCTGGAGGAGTTCGGGGCCGCCGCGGGCGTGCCCGACATCGCCCGCAACGACGCGATCGAGGCGGCGCAGTACGCGATCTGGCGGTACACGGACCTGACATTCGACGCGCCGTGGGCATTCGAGACCCCGGACTCCGAGGCTGCGTACTGGTACCTCGTGAACACCGCGAACGCGAGTCCCGGCATGACTCCGGGTGAGTTCGACGTCTCGGTCTCGGTCAGCGCACCGGCCGGCCCGCACACCGCGGGCTCCCTGGTCGGGCCGTTCGTCGTGTCCACGGACCAGCCGGCCGCGACCGTCACCGTCGACCCGGAGGTCGCGGTGACCGACGCGGACGGCAATCCCGTCGACCTGTCCAGCGTGACCGACGGGCAGGAGCTCTACCTGGACCTGCGCACCGCCACGGTCGCGGGGAGCGCCACCGTCACCGCGAGCGTCACCGGGTCGAGCAGCTCGGGCATGATCCTCTCCGTGCCGACCACGCCGGGCGAGACCCCGACGGCGGAGGACCACGCGCAGTCGATGATGCTCATCGCCCCTGACACGCTGACGACCGACGCGGAGGCCACGGTGTCGTGGGCCGCGCTGCCGGGAAGCGCCGTGCCGGCGATCGGGACCTCGCTCGTCGACTCCGCGGACGGAGACCGGATCCTGCCGTGGAACGGCGGGACGGTCGTCGACACCGTGCACTACGAGGGGCTGACCCCCGGGGAGACCTACACCGTCTCCGGTGAGCTGATGCGCAAGTCGGACGGGTCCGGCACGGGGATCACCGGATCGACCACGTTCGTGCCGGCTGCGGCGGAGGGCACGGTGGATGTGACGTTCGTCGTCCCCGAGGGGTACGCGGGCGAGACGCTGGTGGCGTTCGAGGATCTCTTCGTCGGTCCGGAGGTCTCCGGGGAGCCGGTGGCCGACCACCGCGACATCGACGACCCGGCGCAGACCGTCGTGGTCGAGGAGGCCCCGCAGGCCCCCGCGCCGGCGATCGGGACCTCGCTGACGGACTCGGCGGACGGCGACCGGGTGCTGGGGTGGAACGGTGGGACGGTCATCGACACGGTCGCCTATCAGAACCTGACTCCGGGTACGGAGTACACCCTGACGGGTGAGCTGATGCGGAAGTCGGACGGCTCGGCGACGGGCATCACGGGGTCGGTGACGTTCGTGCCGACGGAGCCGAACGGGTCCGTGGATGTGACGTTCGTGGTGCCGGCCGGATATGCCGGTGAGACGCTCGTGGCGTTCGAGGAGCTGCGCCTTTCCGGGGAGCCCGATGGCGAGCCGGTGGCCGTGCACACGGACATCGACGACCCGGCCCAGACCGTCCTGGTCGAGGAGGGGGAGACGCCGGGCGTGCCGTCGACGCCGACTCCGACGCCGGTTCCTTCGGCGCCGAGCCCGTCGGCGCCGAAGCCCGGGCACGGGGGCGACCTCGCCGTGACCGGTGCCGCGGCACCGATCGCCCTGGCCGGCGCGGCCGGTCTCGCGGTCATCGCCGGGCTCACCCTGATGGCGGCGCGACGCCGGTCCACCCGCTGACCGATCACGGGGCGGAAGGGCGGTTCCCCGCCCTTCCGCCCCGTGTCGTCTCCGTGTCGTCCCCGTGCCGTCAGGCCGCGGCCGTCGCGAGACCTCCGTGCAGCGCCGGCTGGCCGCCGGCCCGGGGCGTCGGCTCAGGAGCGCGGGGAGGGGGCCGGTGCGGCCATCGTCGCCTCGATGAGCGTGTGGTCCGCGAAGCGCTCGACCGCCAGGTCCAGGGTTCGCGAGGCGGACGAGCCCAGGCGATCCGCGAGCTCGGGATCGCCGGTCGCGACGAGCAGCATCCGCAGATCGGCGCCGCGCGGGAGCAGCGTCACGACGAGCTCGCTGCCGGGCCGACTCTGCGCGATGCAGTCGAGGACGAGACGACCGAGGGGATCGGCCCGGGCGTCGTCGATCCGCACCTGATCCGGCGAGTGCAGGTGCAGGCGCACCTCCCTGAGGCGAGACTCCGCGAGCGCGAGGGTGAACCACCGGGTCATCCGGGTCGCGTCCTGCGCCACGGCGCTGACCTGGCGGAGGTACGTCTCCTCGTCGCCGCATCGCCGGCGCGTCTCGGGGTCGGCGGGTGAGACAGTGCCGTCCACGAGTGCCTGCAGCAGCTCGAGCGGCTTCCGGAGGCCGGAGGCGCTCCACTGGACCTGCACCTCCGTCGCTGCCTCGAGCCTCGCTGCTTCTCGGGCGGAGCGTTCCGCGGCCAGGCGGGTGTGTGCGATCTGCGCGCCGATCGAGCGGAACAGCCGGAAGAAGATGTGGCACACGATCGTGAGCACGAACGGCGGTGCGGCGAGCAGGACGATCTCCGTCGTCGCGTCCGGGTGCCCCACCGTCGCCGTCGCCGCGATGATGGCGACGCTGAGGACCTGCGTGACGAGCGCCGCGACGAAGGCTCGAAGCGAGGGGCGAGCGACGTGGAGCAGGACGGGAAGGACCGTCAGCGACATGCCCTGGAACAGGTACGGCGCGTCGTCGCCGTAGTCCACGGCGACGAACGCGCACACGTTCGCCACGGGGATCGCGGCGAGCAGCAGCGCGACCAACCACCGCGGTGCCGGCTCGAGGCCCCGGCAGCGGATCCAGACCGTGGCCCCGCTCGTGACGATCATGACCAGCAGGAGGTAGGCCGCCAGGCTGCCCTCCCGGGGGCGGATGGTCTCCAGCGCGAGTCCGATGGCGGTGGCCTGGGCGACCCAGGCCATGGCCGTGCGCAGCAGGAAGGTCTGCAGGGGCGCGCTCGTCGGGCCGGCGGGCTCCGGGTCCTGCCCGGGGGCGCTGAGCGGCACGGCCAGGGTCACGGTCGTGCCCGCCCCGGGAGCACTGTGCAGCGTCACCCGGATCCCATGCGCCCGGCCCCGTGCGAACAGGGAGGACGCGATCCCCCGCAAGGGGGTCTGGGTGCGATCGAAGCCGCAGCCGTCGTCCGACACGACGATCCGCAGCTCGTCGTCCGCGTACCGGACGTCGATCGCGACATGGTCGGCTCCGGAGTGCTTGGCCGCGTTGCGGACCGCCTCGGACGCGCATCCGTAGACGGCGTCGAGCACCGGGGCGGGCAGCAGCGCCTGGAAGCGGCGGAGATCGTCGCCCGAGATCCCCGACCAGCGGACGGGGAGGCCCTCGTCGTCGAGGTCGGTCAGGCTGAAGCGGGGTTCGCGGCCGACCTGGTGGCGCTGGAAGTCGCGGATGCGCTCCAGGTCTCGTCGGCATCGCTCCCGGGCCTCCTCCGGATCCATGCCGCGGGTGCGATCGCGCGCGAGCGCGCCGAAGGTGTTGATGATCGTGTCGTGCAGCACGCGGACGTACTCGGCGGTCGTCTCCCGCAGCGCCCCGGCGCGTTCGGCGCGCAGCTCCTCGTCGGCCGCCTCCTCCCGCTGCCGGTCCAGGGCGCCGGCGATCCGGCGCAGTGCGTTCGCGAACAGCACGCTCGTCGCGACGAGCACGACGTTCGTGGCCACCGATGCGCTCAGCACGGCGCGGTCCCAGTCCGGGTGGGCGAGCAGGATGACGCCGCCGAACCCGACCGTGAGCGCGGCGGCCGCCACGACCGGCCACGCGCCAGGACGCAGCATGATCGGGAGGATGACCGTCCATGCCGTGAGCGGGACCAGGAGGCCGAGGAGCGGATCGTCCGGGTCGACAACGACGACGAACCAGAACGCGACGGCGAGATAGTAGGGCACGATGAGGACCAACGCCGGCGCGCGGAGGGCGAGGACGAGGATCCCGGCGACGGCGACCGCCGCGGCGACGAGGACCACGGTGGTCTTCGGCACGGCCACCCGGGAGGCGAGGGCGGCGGCCATCAGCAGGAACTGCACCATCACCAGACCGAGGAACTGCGCACGGCGCATGGCGTCGGAGAGGCTCGAGCCGAGCCAGCGGTCCGCGTCCGAGCGCGGCGCGGCGCGGCGGGACCTCCCCGGTGATGCGGTGTCTCGTGGCATGCGGGGATCCTCTCACGCGGGCACGGCGCGAGTGGCCGTGGCGTGGTCGGGTCCGGATCGACGCTGGGGGGAAATGGCCGATCCGAACCCGACTCCTGCACCTCGCCGCGTGGCGGGGTCGTCGGTCCGATGCTGCACGCGATTCCTCCCGTGATCACGAGCCGACCCCAGGGCTCGTGGCGCCGACCGACGAGAAGGAGGCATCCGGAATCACCGGTACGACATCACCGCGGTGCGCCGACGTGCATCGCTGACGCCCTGCGATGCCCGCGATCTCCGCGGTGATGGCAGGGCGTCCGTGGCCTCCCTCACCCTCGAGTCAACGACTCGGGCGCCTCGGGTTCTTCCCGTGCCGGCGTTTTGACACCCCTGCGGGGTCGCTTCCGGCCGATTTGACCCCCGCCGGGGGTCACGCGGGGGGCCCGGCCTGCGGATCAGTCGTGGAGGGTGAGGTACCCGTCGCGCGCGGCGGTCCTGCTCCACTCCGCGCGGGAGGACAGCGGCCGGTCCACGGCCGCGTACTTGTTCCGGACCCGCTGCAGGTACTTCTTGGCCGTGTCCGGCCGGACGCCGATGGAGGAGGCGACGGCCTCGATCGAGAGGCCGGAGGCGTACAGGATCAGGGCCCGCTCCTCCTGATCGCTGAGCTTGGGCTGGTTCGGGTCCTGCGCGATCAGCACCGCGAGCTCCGGTGAGACCCACCACTGTCCGGAGAGGACCGCGCGCAGGGCCGCGAGGATGCTGGATTCCGTGTCGCGCTTTCCGATCAGGCCGTGGACGCCCAACTGGATCATCCGCCGTGCCAGAGGCGGTGAGGTGAGCGCGGAGAAGAGCACCACGCGCATCCCGGTCGCGAGCAGACGCCGGACGGTCTTCGGCTTCGCGTGCGGCCCGCGCTCGACCATGAGGTCGAGCAGGACCAGGTTCGGCCGTGCGAGCCGGTCCGTCGACTCCAGCCAGGTCATGAAGGACGGGAGGTCCTCCCCGTCGTACACCACGGACATGTCGGACTGTGCGTTGATCAACGCCATCGCGTACTTGCGCTGCAGCAGATGGTCCTCGATGACCGCGATCCGATACATGTCTCCCCTTGCCACCGTGCGCGCGGCGCACACCTCGCGGCCCCCCACGGTGGCACAGGACCGCCGTTCCCCGAATCGTCAGAAACGTCGACTCTCAGCATACGAACCGGCCGGGCCGTGCGGGAACCCGCGACTCTTGACGAGTTATCAGATATCTGATCTACTGAGGCGGTCCCGAGTTCCGATGACGAAACACACCTGGAGGACCGCATGACCCGAACACGAGCTCTTCGCCGATCCGCCGTCACGGCGCTGGCGTTGACGACCACGATGTCCCTCGCAGCATGCGGCAGCCTCGGCGGCGGGGGAGCGGCGGCCGGCGGCGAGGGCGACGGGGTCGTCACCTTCTGGCACTACTACGGCTCTCCGCACGGCGACGCGCTCACCGCGATCCTCGACGACTACACCGCGGAGACGGGCGTCGAGGTCGAGGCCCGGTTCATCCCCTACGACGACTTCAACCGCACGCTCCAGCAGGCGGCCGCTGCGGGCGAACTTCCCGACATCGCGCTGATCAACGCGTTCGACACGGCGCAGATGGCCGAGGCCGGGATCATCGAGGATCTCGACTCCCGCGTCGAGGCGTGGGGCGAGAAGGACGCGTACTACGAGACCGGGTGGGAGTCCGGGCAGGTGGACGGCGTGACCTACGGCATCCCGCATCTGGCGGATGTCTACGCGCTGTACTACAACGAGGACATCCTCGCGAAGGCGGGCGTGTCCGTGCCCACCACCTGGGATGAGCTGGAGGCCGCCGCCGCCAGGATCACCGAGAGCGGCGCCGCGTCCTACGGCATGGCCATGTCGGGGATCGAAGGGGCCGAGGGCGCCACGGGCATCCTGCTGCGCACCCTCGCCGCCGGGGGCGACCTCGCTGACGTCGGCGGCGAGGCCGGCGTCGCCGCGCTCGAGTCGGTCCAGCGGATGACCGCGTCCGGAGCCCTTTCGCCGGGTTTCCTCACCTGGAACGAGGACGACGCCATGGCGGCGTTCACCAATGGCGAGGCGGGCATGGCCATCAACTCCGCGAGCGCGATCAACGTCGTGCGAGACAACGCCCCGGACATGGTCTGGAACGTCGCTCCGCTGCCTCGGGACGCGACCGAGGCGACCTACCTGTCCGCGGAGAACCTCACGATCGGCGCGGGCAGCGGGGACGCCGACGCGGCGTGGGAGCTCATCGAGTGGATGCAGAGGCCCGAGGTCCTGGAGAAGTACCTGCCCGCGCGGAACAAGCTGCCCGCGCGGGACGACGTCCCCGGCGCCGTGACCGACCCGATCCGCGCGACGTTCGCCGACCAGCTCGTCCACGCCTGGGCTCCGAACGGCGAACTGGCCTCCCGGTCGAACGAGGCGCTGTCGCTGCTCCAGCAAGCGCTGCAGGCGGTCGTCAGCGGTGCGGCAGCCCCCGCAGAGGCGGCGAAGACCGCACAGGCCGGGATCGACGAGGCACTGGGGAACTGAGCGTGTCGGTGTCCGCCCCGCCCCGCCCTGCCGCGCGACCGCGCGTCGCCTCTCCTCCGGCTCCCGTCCGGCGCCGGAGGGGCGCCGTCCGACGGCTCGCCGCGCCAGCGCTGTTCGTCCTCCCCGCCGTGCTGTTCGTGGGGGCGACCGTCGTCTACCCGCTGCTGTACAGCGTTCTGCAGAGCTTCTTCGACGTCGGGCTCCGCGAGGTGGTGCAGGGCGGAGCCCAGTGGGTCGGGATCGACAACTACGTCGACCAGTTCGGCCGCCCGCGGTTCTGGTACGCGTTCGGGATCTCGATCCTGTATGCCGCCGGCAGCGTCGCGCTCACCTTCCTGCTCGGGCTCGGACTCGCGCTGCTGCTGCGCCGCGCCTTCCGCGGACGCAACGTGCTCCGTGCGCTGATCCTGATCGCCTGGGTGCTGCCCACGGTCGTCAGCGCCAACGTCTGGCGGTGGCTCCTCGACGGCAGCTACGGGCTCCTCAACGCCGTCCTGCGTTCGCTCGGGATCGTGGACGGGGACGTGTTCTGGCTCGGCCAGCCGGTGACGGCGATCGCGGCGGTGATCCTCGCGACGGCCTGGAGCTTCGCTCCCTTCGCCATGATCCTTCTCTCCGCGGGGCTCGAGGCGATCCCCGGCACGCTGTACGAGGCCGCGCGCATCGACGGGGCCTCGCCGTGGCAGCAGTTCCGCTACGTCACTCTGCCCCAGCTGCGCCCTGTGGCTCTCGCGTCCTTGCTGCTCATCTTCATCTACACCTTCAAGACGTTCGACACGATCTTCCTCATGACGGCGGGTGGCCCGGGAGGCGCCACTGCCACCCTTCCCGTCTACGCCTACAACGAGGCCTTCGAGTTCTCCCGTTTCGATACGGCGGCCGTCGCGACCACGGTGCTGATGATCGTGCCGGTCGTGCTGTCCGTCGCCTACTTCCGGTCCCTGCGCAAGGAGAACGACTCGTGACCGTCACACAGGCACTCCTGACCCCGGCCCGGAGGGCGACCGGATCCGGACGCGATCGCGCTGTGCGGCGGTGGCTGGCCGGCCTCGGCGTCCTCGTGACCGTCATCTATCTCGTGCCCGTCTACTGGATGGTGGTCACGTCCCTCAAGACCAACGACGCCGTGTTCCGGGTCCCACCGGACCTCATCCCCCTCCCCGCCACCGTCGAGTCCTATGCCACGGCCGTGTTCCGGGACCCCGACATCGCGCGGGGGCTGACGAACAGCGCGATCATCGCGATCGGCACCACGCTGGTGACCTTGGCGCTCGCGCTGCCCGCCGCGTACGGCCTCGCGAAGCTGCGCGTACGCGGGATCGGCGTCGTGATGATGCTCATGCTCATCGTGCAGATGGTGCCGTCCGTCAACCTTGCGTTGCCGATGTTCGTGCTCTTCAGCAGCGCAGGCCTCGTCAACTCCTACCTCGGGTTGATCATCGCCAACTGCGCGTTGGCGGTCCCCCTGGCGATCACGATTATGCGCCCCTACTTCCTCAGCGTGCCCGCCGAGGTGGTGGAGGCGGCCAAGATGGACGGCTGCAACGAGCTCACCTCGTTCCTGCGGATCGCGCTGCCGATCTCGATGCCGGGGATCATCACGGTCGCCGTCATCAGCTTCCTCGGCGCCTGGGGGGAGTTCGTCTTCGGGCTCTCCCTTGCCACCAGCGAGAGCATCCAGCCCATCACGATCGTGCTCGCCGAGATCACGAACGAGTTCGGCGTGCGATGGAACGACCTCATGGCGGTCTCGGCCGTCGTCGCTCTCCCGGTGATCGCGGCGTTCATTTTCCTCCAGCGGTACATCGTCGCCGGGCTGACCGACGGCGCCACGAAGGCGTGACCAGTCACGCGAAGAAAGGATGGCTCATGAGCCGGTTCGAATTCTGGGCGGCCTCGTTGGCCCCGTACGACGACGCGGGACGCGTCGACGTCTCCCGGGTCCCGGAGCAGGCGGAGCATCTGCGCTCCATCGGGGTGCGCGGCGCGTTCGTGAACGGCACGAGCGGGGAGTTCCCGTTCCTCACCGTCGACGAGCGGATGGCCATCCTCGAGGCATGGGCTTCGGCCCGCCCCGACGGCTTCGCCCTCGGGGTTCAGGTCGGGGGGCTTCCGCTCGAGCCCACGAAGGAGCTCGCCGCGCATGCTGCGGGCCTGGGCGTCGACCTCATCTCCAGTGTCGCCCCCTACTACGGGCAGCCGTCGAGCGTCGCGCACACCGTGCGTTGGCTTGCGGAGGTGAGCGCGGCGGCCAGTGGCGTCCCGTTCTGCTACTACCAGATCCCCTCGATGACCGGATCCACGCAGCGACCGAGCGAGATCCTGCGTGCGGCCGCGGGCGAGGTCCCCGCGCTGAGCGCCGTGAAGTTCACGGATGAGGACCTGATGGAGCTGGACGCGATCCGGAAGGACCGGCCGGACATCGACGTCTATTTCGGCCGCGACGAGCTGCTCCCTGCGGCGCTCGCCTGCGGCGCGGAATCGGCGATCGGCAGCCTCTACAACGCCCTGGCTCCCATCGGTCACGCGGTCGTGGACGCCTTCGACGCGGGGGAGACGGCTCGCGCGTACGATCTGCACCGTCCCTTCCGCGACATCGCGCGGGTGGCGACCGGGCCCGGTTTCGTGAAGGAGCTCATGAACCGCCTCGGACCGGACGTCGGACCGGCGCGCGGTGTGTGGGGCCCGGTGAGCGCGGAGGAGCGAACCGTGATCGACGCCCTGGTGCCGGCGCTGCGCGAGGAGATCGCTGCGGCGTCCGAGCGCGCGTCAGCCGTGAGCGCGGCCTGAGAGGTAGCGTCTGAGCATGAGATCCGGAGGACCGATCTATGTCGTTGCGCAGCGCCGGCTCCGCGACTACATCCGAGAGCACGATCTCGCCCCGGGGGACAGGCTCCCCAGTGAGGCGGAGCTCGCGGCAGAGCTGGGCGTCAGTCGGCTGTCCCTCCGCGAGGCCTCGCGCAGCCTGCAGACGCTCGGGGTGATCGAGGCGCAGCACGGGAACGGGCTGTTCGTGTCCGAGTTCTCGTTCCGGCCGATCATCGACCAGCTCCCCTACGGCGTCGCCGGCTCGGGCGCGGCCCTGCGGGAGGTCCTGGTCGCACGGGAGTCGATGGAGGTCGGACTGATGTCGGCCGTGGTGCGCGCCGACCCGGGGGAAGAGCTCGGACGCTGTGCCGAGATCGCTGCGGAGATGGTCGCACGCGACTCCCGGGGCGAGGATTTCCGCGATCTCGACGAGGAGTTCCACCGCACGCTGTACTCCGGTCTCCGCAACCCGCTCGTGGACAACCTCATCGACCTGTTCTGGCATCTGTTCGGCGAGCTCAGCCGCGAGGCCGGGGAGCGGATGCCTGCTCCCGCCTCCGACCGCGGCGTCGTCCACCAGCGCATCATCGATGCGCTGATCGCGCGGGACGAAGAGCTGGCGGTTCGCCGGATGCGAGAGCATTTCGACGACCTGCGCCGGCGCGTCGCCGCCCTCGACCCGCGCTGACCCCACCCGGTCCGCCCGGGAGGGCCGCCGTTTCGTTCCCTGATCCTCGGCGCCGATAGCGGCGCCGTCCGCGTCGACGCTGTCGATGCCCCTTCCCGGAGGTCGAAGATGACTGTCTCGAAGCAGGAACTGTCCCGTCGTCACGTGCTCGGACTCGCGTCCGCGGCCGCGCTCGGCGCTGCCCTCTCCGGAGCCTCGGTGCTCGCCCCGTCCGCAGCGGAGGCAGCGGTCGGCTCGGAGACGGCGAACGGAGCGGTGTTGTCCGTCACGCCCCTGACCATGGCGGTGAGACGCGTGTCGCCTGCCACGTCCTTTCCGACGAACGCGTGGCCGCAGGGAAAGACCGGCGTGTCGAGCACGGGGCGGATCTACCAGGGGTACAACCGGTCGAGCGGTCACGGGGCGACCGACACCAAGCCGCTGGTCACCTTCTCGGACGACCTCGGGGCGACGTGGTCCACGCCGGTGGTCATCGTGCCCGGAGAGTCGAATGCACGCGGGACGGACTGCTTCGCGCTGGGGGTCGACGCCGGGAACACGCTCTGGGCCATCATTCGCAGCCGTGGCGCCACCAACGCGGTCGGGACGACCCGGCACACCCTCTATTCCTCGGTCGACGGCGGCGTCTCCTGGGCGTCCAGGGTCGTGCTCGACGCCGTGCAGCAGGGCGGCTTCGTCCCGGAGCTCTTCCACGACCTCGAACTCGTCGGAGACCGGATGATGTCCGGCTTCCACTTCGCCGGGTCCTCACGGCTGGGGTTCCTGACGTTCGATCCGGCGGACCCGGTGGCGAGCGTGGCCTTCTTCGACGTCGTGGGCGACGGGAACACCGCCTATCCGCCGGTGACCTACTGCGAACCGACCATCACGTGGGATCCCGTCGCGGGGAGGGTCGTCGGGGGACTGCGGACGCAGAAGGCCTCCGGCGCGCCCACGCAGTTCTACTCCATGAACCCGGACGGCTCGGGCTTCGCGCGATGGAACGCTCCGGAGGGGTTCGCATACAGCCCGCTGCCTGTCGAGATCGTCGGGGAAACGGTCTACGCGTTGATCGTGGAGCGGTACGGTTCCTGCCGCATGGCGCTGTGGATCGGCGACCGCAGCCAGTTTCACGCGAAGAACACCGCATCGCCGGTCTTCCGCAGCATCGCGCTCGGGACCATGGGAGGGATCCCGATCTCCGGCTCCACCGAGATGGGGGTCCCGGATCTGGCGTCCGTCGGCTCCACACTGGTGCTCTCCTGGAGCTTCGAGGCGGACGACGGCTCCTCGAAAGTCCTCCTGGGGACGATCGACCTGACGGCGCCCTCGCGCGCGATCACCTACGCCGCGATCGCGGCGCTCTGACGAGGTGACGCAGTGTGAGAGCAGGAGACGAACCTGTGGTGTGAGTTCTCCATCTGTTTGAGATCACAGCGGATACGTGAGACTTGCGTCGGTCGGCCTTTTGGTGGGCTGAATACGGTGATCGCACGCATGGCGGAACGGTTCAGACAGTCGATCAATCGCGCTCGATGACGTCCTTCAGCACGCCGGTCGCGGCCATGCCGTTAGGCCATCCGGCGTAGAAGGCGAGGTGCAGCAGGGCTTCCTCGAGCTCGATGTCGGTGACGCCGTTCTGCCGGGCGAAGGCGAGGTGGAAGGCCAGTTGGTCGGGCTTGCCCATCGCGGTGAGGGCGGCGACGGTGATCAGCGACCGGTCGCGTTTGGACAGTTCCTGCCGTTCCCAGACCTCGTCGAAGAGGACGCGGTCGGTGTAGTGCACCATCGCCGGTGCGAAGTCGCCGAAGGCGTTCTTCCCGCCGCTCCAGCCTGTGCTCCGTTCGTCGCTCATGGTCGTTCTCCTCTGCTGTTCATCGGACAGTGCGATCCCACACCCGCCGGTCGCGTTGAGGGAGTCTCTCGCGAGGGGTGTACCAGTGGGGTCTCCCTGACGGACTCGGGCCGACTTACGTTTGAGGCATGGATGCACGGACTGAAGCGCGGGAGTTCCTCATGTCGCGCCGCGCCAAGGTGAGCCCCGAGGCGGCCGGGCTGACCGCCACCGGGCACCGGCGCGTGGCGGGGTTGCGGCGCAGCGAGGTGGCGATGCTCGCGGACGTGAGCCCGGAGTACTACGCGAAGATCGAGCGGGGCAATCTCGTCGGGGTTTCGGATGCGGTGCTCGAGGCGGTCGCCCGCGCCCTACAGCTCGATGACGCCGAACGTGAGCACCTCTTCGACCTCGCCCGCACGGCGAATGGTGGCGCTCGGCCGGTGCGACGGCGCAAGCCGAAGGCCTGGGCGGCGCGGGAGGGATTGATCCGGGCGCTCGAGGTCATCACCGAGGGTCCCGCATTCGTGCGCAACGGACGCATGGATGTTCTCGCGACCAACCCGCTGGGTCGCGCGTTCTACGATGAGGTCTTCGACGGGCCCGGGCAGGGCAACCTCGCCCGATACTGCTTCCTCGACCAGCGGGCGCAGGTCTTCTATCCGGATTGGGAGAAAGCCGCGGACATCACGGTGGCGATCCTGCGCACCGAGGCGGGTCACGACCCGCGCGACAAGCTGCTGCAGGATCTGGTCGGGGAGCTCTCCACCCGCTCGGACGCCTTCCGCACCCGGTGGGGCGCGCACGATGTGCGCCGCCACGGGTCGGGGACGAAGCAGTTTCACCACCACGCCGTCGGCGAACTCACGCTCTCATACGAGGGGCTGGAGCTGACGGCGGAGCCGGGCCTGTCGTTCCTCATCTACACGGCTGAGGCGGGTTCGGCGAGCCAGGAGCGGCTGAACCTGCTGGCCAGCCTCGCCGCCACATCCGCGGAGACGCCGCGTGAAGCGGCACGCAGTGAATCCACCATGACGAAGGAGTGAGCATGCACACCAGGACTCTCGGTCAGGGCCTTCAGGTCTCCGCCATCGGGCTCGGCGCGATGGGCATGTCGCAGAGCTACGGCCCCAATCCCGGCGACCGTGACGACATGATCGCAGTGCTGCGCTCCGCCGTCGACGAGGGCGTCACGTTCTTCGACACGGCCGAGGTGTACGGTCCCTACGTCAACGAGGAGCTCGTCGGCGAGGCGCTGGAGCCGATCCGAGACCAGGTGATCATCGCCACGAAGTTCGGCTGGGACATCCAGGACGGGCGGATGGCGGGACTGGACAGCCGTCCTGAGCAGATCCGCCGCGTCGCCGATGCGTCGCTCGGGCGCCTGCGCACGGACGTGATCGACCTGTTCTACCAGCATCGCGTCGACCCTGCCGTGCCCATCGAGGATGTCGCCGGCACAGTCGGCGAGCTCATCGCGGAGGGCAAGGTGCGCCACTTCGGCCTCTCCGAGGCATCCGCCGCCACGATCCGCGCCGCCCATGCCGTGCAGCCGGTCACGGCCGTGCAGAGCGAGTACTCACTGTGGACCCGCGACCCCGAGGCGGAAGTGATGCCGACGCTCGCGGAGCTCGGCATCGGCTTCGTGCCGTTCAGCCCGCTCGGGAAAGGCTTCCTCACCGGGACTGTCGACGCGTCCAAGGAGTTCGCGCCGGGCGACATCCGCAGCAGGGTGCCGCGGTTCGAGGCCGAGAACCTCGCCGCGAATCAGGCTGTCGTCGATCACGTGAGGCGGATGGCGGAGGCGAAGGATGCGACGCCGGGACAGGTCGCGCTGGCCTGGCTGCTGGCGCAGCAGCCGTGGATCGTCCCGATCCCGGGAACTCGCCGCACCACCCGCATCCGCGAGAACGCGGCGGCGACGCAGGTCGCGCTGTCCGCCGACGAGCGCGCGGATCTCGACGCACTGGTCCGGCGCATCGGCGTGCACGGCGACCGGTACAACGCCGAGCACATGGCATACGTCGACCGCTGACAGAGGGAACCGTCATCACCGACGACGGATTCGAGCAGATCTTTCCGCTCGGGAACCCAACGACGCCTACGCCCAGTACTTCGTCGGGCAGAGCTTCCTCGCCCCGCTGACCGGTGGCAGCGTGCCGGTGAGCAACGTCTCGTTCGAGCCCGGATGCCGCAACAATTGGCACATCCACCACGGAACCGCCGGCGGGGTGGACGAGGGGGGGCAAAGCGCGTCTTCATCAAGTCCGGATGCCGGTTCCAGGATCAGGGAGGCATCACCATCGGGGACGACTCGGTGATCGCCGCCGGATCGGTGGTCGCCAAGGACATCCCTGCCGGCGTGGTCGCCGTCGGCTCGCCCGCGCGCGTGGTGCGTGCGATCGACCAGTGGGACGGACGGCAGTCTCATCCGGGTCGAGATAGTCTCAACGGCGTTGAGAACTCACATGTGGAGGGGCTGACGGGAATCGAACCCGCGCTGTCTGCTTGGGAAGCAGAAGTTCTGCCATTGAACTACAGCCCCGGAGCCTTGCGGCGTCTGGCCAGCATAACAAACGCCGCGCCCACCCGGTGACACCGCGGCTCCGCGCCTCGCGACGCCGGAAGGGCGCGGGCACGGCGACAGGTCTGCAGGCGAGCGTCGGAGCGGGCCGCTACGCTGAAAACGTGCTGCTCTCCGATCGGGATATCCGTGCCGGCCTGGACGAGGGAAGAATCGGGCTCGACCCGCTCGAGCCGTCGATGATCCAGCCGTCCAGCATCGATGTGCGCCTGGACCGCTACTTCCGGCTGTTCGACAACCACAAGTACCCGTTCATCGACCCGTCCGCCGACCAGCCCGAGCTGACCCGGCTCATCGAGGTCGATCCGGATGAGCCGTTCATCCTCCACCCGGGGGAGTTTGCCCTGGGCGCCACGTTCGAGCAGGTCTCCCTCGCCGACGACGTCGCGGCGCGGCTGGAGGGCAAGTCGTCGCTCGGGCGCCTCGGCCTCATCACGCATTCGACGGCAGGGTTCATCGATCCCGGCTTCCGCGGGCACGTCACGCTGGAGCTCGCGAACGTCGCCACGCTCCCGATCAAGCTCTGGCCGGGGATGAAGATCGGTCAGCTCTGCTTCTTCCAGCTGACCTCCCCGGCCGAGAACCCGTACGGGTCCGGTCCGTACGGCAACCGCTACCAGGGGCAGCGCGGACCGACGGCGTCGCGGTCGTTCCAGAACTTCCATCGCACGAACGTCGGCGTGACCGACGCGGGATCCACAGGGGGCTGACATGCAGGGCGACGCGACCGATCCGGAGAACGGCGCGGGCATCCCGGACCCCGAGCCCGGGAGCGCGGCGGACGCCGGAGCGGTCCCG
>NZ_BCRA01000039.1 GCF_001552355.1 Microbacterium resistens NBRC 103078 | reverse complement strand
GTCACCTCCCCGTCCTCGGTCGCGTGCCCGGCACGGCGGACCTCCCGCAGCACCTCACGCAGCTCGACGGGCCGGGTCGGGCCGCGCCCGGTGCGGTCCGCGAACGCGGAGGCGTCGGGGTACAGCGCCCGCACCTGCGCCGCGGGGAGCGCGGCGAGCATGGCCCGTCCGGTGGCGGTGAGATGGGCGGGCAGCCGGACGCCCACGTCCGTCACCAGCGCCGGGCGCCGGGCCGCCCGCTCCTCGACGATGTAGAGGACGTCCCGCCCGGTCATCACCGCCAGGTGCGCGCTCTCGCCGATCCGGTCCGCCAGACCCGCGACGACCGGACGCCCGAGCCGAGCCAGGGGCTCCTGGCGGGCATAGCCGCCGGCCAGCTCGAAGGCCGCGGTGCCGAGGCCCCAGCGGCGCTCCTGCGGCAGATGCACGACGAACCCGTGATCCTCCAGCGTCGCGAGGAGGTGGTAGACCGTCGAGCGGGGGATCGACAGATCGCGGGCCAGGGCCGACGCCGCCACCGGCCCCGGCCGCCGGGCCAGATGGCGCAGGATCCGCAGCGTCTGGTCGGCCGCCGGGACCTGCGGACGATTGTCTGGGATCACAGACAAAGGTTGCCACAGCGATCGACCGCGCGGAAGGCGCGCGGTGTGGAATCGAGGCATGCCGGATCCCTCTCCCGTCCTCGTCGGCGCCGCGACGCTGACTCCCGCCGCCGTCGTCGCCGTCGCCCGCGACAGCGCCCGTGTCGAGATCGCGCCCGAGGCGCGCGCCCGCGTGGCCGCCGCGCGCGGGGTCATCGACGCGATGGCCGCGGATCCCCGTCCGCACTACGGCGTCTCCACGGGCTTCGGCGCGTTGGCCACGACCTTCATCGCGCCCGAGCGGCGCCGTCAGCTCCAGGCGAGCCTCATCCGCTCGCACGCCGCCGGCACCGGTCCCGAGGTCGAGACCGAGGTCGTGCGGGCGCTGCAGCTGCTGCGCCTGCAGACCCTCGCCTCCGGCCACACGGGGGTGCGGCCGGAGGTCGTCGACGCCTACGCGGCCATGCTCAATGCCGGGATCACGCCGATCGTCCGCGAGTACGGGTCCCTCGGCTGCTCCGGCGACCTCGCCCCGCTCGCGCACATCGCTCTCGCAGCCATGGGGGAGGGCGAGGTGCGGGGAGCGGACGGTGCCGTCCGCCCGGCGGCCGACGCGCTCGCAGAGGCCGGGATCGAGCCGCTCGTCCTCGTGGAGAAGGAGGGGCTCGCCCTCATCAACGGCACGGACGGCATGCTCGGGATGCTCCTGCTCGCCCTCCACGACCTGGACACCCTGATCACGACGGCCGACCTCGCCGCGGCCATGTCCATCGAGTCGCAGCTCGGCACCGACGCGGTCTTCGCCGCGGACCTCATGGCCCTGCGCCCGCAGGTCGGGCAAGCGGCCTCCGCCGCGAACCTCCGCGCCTTCCTCGGGTCCTCGCCCATGGTCGCGAGCCACAAGGGCCCGGAGGACGGACGCGTGCAGGACGCCTACTCACTGCGGTGCTCGCCGCAGGTGCACGGCGCGGCCCGCGACACGATGGCCCACGCCGCCTCCATCGCCGAGCGGGAGCTCGCGAGCGTCGTGGACAACCCCGTCGTGACCGCGGACGGGCGCATCGAGTCGAACGGCAACTTCCACGGCGCCCCGGTGGCGGCGGTCCTGGACTTCCTCGCGATTTCCGTCGCGGACGTGGCGTCCGTGTCCGAGCGCCGGACCGACCGCGCCCTCGACCCGGCGCGCAACCACGGCCTCCCGCCCTTCCTCGCCCACGAGGTCGGCGTGGACTCCGGCCTCATGATCGCCCAGTACGCCGCCGCCGGCATCGTCTCCGAGCTCAAACGCCTCGCCGTCCCCGCCTCGGTGGACTCGATCCCCTCCTCGGCGATGCAGGAGGACCACGTCTCGATGGGCTGGGCCGCGGCGCGAAAGCTCCGCCGGGCGATCGACGGGCTGGCCCGGGTCCTCGCCGTCGAGATCATCACCGGCGCCCGCGCGCTGGACCTGCGCGCGCCGCTGGAGGCGGGACCCGCCACCGGCGCGGTCCGCGACCTCGTGCGCACGGTCGCCGCGGGGCCGGGTCCCGACCACTTCCTCTCTCCCGACATGGAGGCGGTGACCGAGCTCGTCCGCTCGGGGGCCGTCGCCCGCACTGCGAAGGAGCACGCGAATGTCTGACCCGTCCTCGACCGGCGCACGTCCGCCGGTCCGCGCCCCCCGCGGCAACCAGCGCACTGCGAAGAGCTGGGGCGCGGAGGCTGCCAAGCGCATGCTGATGAACAACCTCGATCCCGAGGTCGCCGAGCATCCCGAGGACCTCGTCGTGTACGGCGGGACGGGGCGTGCGGCGCGCAGCTGGGCCGCCTACGACGCGATCGTCCGGACCCTGGACGAGCTGGAGCCGGACGAGACGCTGCTCGTGCAGTCCGGCAAGCCCGTGGGGGTCTTCCGCACCCACGAGTGGGCGCCGCGGGTGCTCATCGCGAACTCGAACCTCGTGGGCGACTGGGCGACCTGGCCGGAGTTCCGCCGCCTGGAGGAGCTCGGGCTCATGATGTACGGCCAGATGACGGCGGGATCCTGGATCTACATCGGCACCCAGGGGATCCTCCAGGGCACGTACGAGACGTTCGCCGCCGTCGCCCGGTCGCTCGGTCGCGACTCGCTGCGCGGCACGCTGACGCTCACCGGGGGCGCCGGCGGCATGGGCGGCGCGCAGCCGCTCGCCGTCACCCTCAACGAGGGCACGGTGCTCATCGTCGACGTCGACGAGTCGCGCCTGGCCCGCCGCGTGGAGCACGGCTACCTCGACGAGTACACGACCGACCTCGATGCCGCCATCGCGCGGGTCGTCGCCGCGAAGGAGGCCGGCGAGGCCCTCTCGGTCGGCGTCGTCGGCAACGCCGCGGAGGTGTTCCCGGAGCTGCATCGTCGCCGCGTGCCGATCGACATCGTCACCGACCAGACGAGCGCCCACGACCCGCTGGCGTACCTGCCCGTGGGGATCCCGTTCTCGCAATGGCGGGCGGAGGCCGAGCGCGACCCCGAGGGGTTCACGGCCCGGGCCCGCGCCTCGATGGCCGCGCACGTCGAGGCCATGGTCGCGTTCCAGGACGGTGGGGCCGCGGTGTTCGACTACGGCAACTCGATCCGCGCCGAGGCGCAGCTGGGCGGCTTCGATCGCGCCTTCGCCTTCCCGGGGTTCGTCCCGGCCTACATCCGTCCGCAGTTCGAGGAGGGGCGCGGGCCGTTCCGGTGGGCGGCGCTCTCCGGGGATCCCGAGGACATCCGCAGGACCGACCGCGCGATCGCGGAGCTCTTCCCCGAGGACACGGCGCTGCACCGCTGGCTGGAGAAGGCGGGGGAGAAGGTCCGTTTCGAGGGGCTGCCCGCACGGATCTGCTGGCTGGGCTACAAGGAGCGCCACCTGGCCGGGCTGAGGTTCAACGAGATGGTCGCCTCGGGGGAGCTGTCGGCTCCGATCGTCATCGGCCGCGATCACCTCGACTCCGGCTCCGTCGCGTCTCCCTACCGCGAGACGGAGGCGATGAAGGACGGCTCGGACGCGATCGCCGACTGGCCGCTGCTGAACGCGCTGCTGAACACGGCGTCGGGGGCGTCGTGGGTGTCGCTGCATCACGGCGGCGGCGTCGGGATCGGTCGGTCGATCCACGCCGGTCAGGTCACCGTCGCCGACGGATCCGAGCTCGCCGCGCAGAAGCTCGAGCGTGTGCTGACGAACGATCCGGGCACCGGGGTCATGCGGCACGTCGACGCGGGCTACGAGCACGCCAAGGACATCGCCCGCGAGCGCGGTCTCACGGTCCCGATGGGCCTGTGACTCGCGCGTTCCCCCATCGAGTGGTCAGTTTCTGTGGGTTCGGGCGGCCCCAACCCGCAGAAACTGACCACTCGGCATCACACAGAGGGAGGATGGCACCGTGCGCACGCTGATCACGAACATCGGGGAGCTGACGACCAACGACCCGCGGCGGGCGGCGGCGGACCCGACGGGGACCCTGCACGATGCGGCGGTGCTCGTCAAGGACGGGCGGATCCGCTGGGTCGGGACGACCGGTGACGCACCCGCGCCGCGCGAGGCCGAGGAGACCGTGGACGCCGCAGGGCGTGCCGTGATCCCCGGCTTCGTCGACAGCCACAGCCACCTCGTGTTCGGCGGGGATCGCGCTGCGGAGTTCGAGGCGCGGATGGCGGGTCAGAAGTATGCCGCGGGCGGCATCCGGTCCACCGTCGCCGCCACACGCGCGGCCACGGACGACGAACTGCGCGCCCGGCTGCGCGGCCTCCTCGACGAGATGCACGCCCAGGGCACCACGACGGTGGAGGTCAAGAGCGGATACGGCCTGGATGTCGCGACCGAGGAGCGGCTCGTGCGGCTGGCGGCCGAGGCGACCGAGGAGGTCACGTTCCTCGGGGCGCACGTGGTGCCGGCCGAGTACGCGGACGACCCGGACGCGTATGTCGATCTCGTGACGGGGCCGATGCTCGACGCCTGCGCTCCGCATGCGCGGTGGATCGACGTGTTCTGCGAGACGGGCGCCTTCACGGTCGCCCAGTCGCGCCGGATCCTGGAGGCCGGGATCGCCCGAGGGCTGCGCCCTCGGCTCCACGCCAGCCAGCTCGGCCCCGGGGACGGCGTGCGTCTCGCGGTCGAGCTCGGCGCCGCATCCGTCGACCACGGCACGTTCCTGACCGACGACGACATCGCGGCGCTCGCGGGGTCGGACACGGTCCTCACGCTCCTCCCGGGCGTGGAGTTCTCCACGCGCCAGCCATACCCGGATGCGCGGCGGCTCATCGACGCCGGCGTGACGGTCGCCCTGGCCTGCGACACCAACCCGGGATCCAGCTTCACGTCCTCGATGCCGTTCTGCATCGCCGTCGCTGTGCGCGACATGCGGATGACGGTGGCGGAGGCGGTGTGGGCGGCCACGGCGGGCGGTGCCGCGGCCCTGCGCCGGGAGGACGTCGGCCGCATCGCACCGGGCGCCCGCGCCGACCTCGTCCTCCTGGACGCGCCGACCCGCGTGCACCTGGCCTATCGGCCCGGTGTCCCGCTCGTGCACCGCGTGTGGAAGGACGGCCTCCCCGTCTGATCCCGGATCCGCGCGCGTTTGGGGCGCCCTCCGGGGGATCGGGGCGCGATACGGGGCCGGAACGCCCCAGAACCGGCCCCGAGCCGGGGTCACGCACGGTCGCGCAGGGACTCCTCGCCGTGGCCGCGCGCGCAGTGCGCGCAGCAGTAGACGACGCCGTCCGCCTCCACGCCGTGGCCGATCACGCGGCACCCGCAGTGGGCGCACGTCGGAGCCATGGCGTGGATCGCGCACTCGAAGCTGTCGAACGTGCGCGTGCGGCCGGCCTGGGTCACGGTGAACGACCTGTCGTAGACGTTGCCGCAGACCTCGCAGACCGCCGTCGTCGTCGATCCCGCCGCGGCGTCGACCGCCCCGCTCATGCCGGGACCTCCTCGACCTCCTCCAGCCGGGCACGGAGCATGCGCTTGCCCTGCTCGCCGGCCTTGAGGCTGTTGTGCTGCACCTTGCGGAACCACTCGGCGAGCTCCGCGTCGCCGGCCTGCTCCGCGTCCTCGATGTACGTCTGCATCTTCCAGGCGTTGCGCAGCGACGCCTCCAGGACGCAGACGAGGTTGTAGTTCTCGTCCTTCATCGCCCGGGCGGGCTTGTCCTCCATGATCGATCCTCTCTGTCGGGATCACCCCACCCTCACGCGGGGAGCACCGGGGGCCGAGGGGCTGGCGGACGCGGGGGCACGTGCGTATCCTGACCCGGCTCGACCGGCCCGCGTGCCGGATCCTCGGCGTAGCGTGGACGGCATGACACGCATCCTCCTCATCGGCGGCCACGGCAAGATCGCCCTTCTCCTCGAGCCCCTGCTGGCCGCGCGCGGAGACGAGGTGACGGCCGTGATCCGCGACGCCGCCCAGGCGGAGGACGTCCGCCGCGCCGGGGCCGACCCGGTCGTCTTCGACGTGGAGCGCGAAGACCGCGGCGCGCTCGCCGCCCTCATCGCCGGACACGACGCGGTCGTGTGGTCGGCCGGCGCGGGCGGGGGAGACCCGGCGCGCACCCGGGCCGTGGACCACGACGCGGCGATCCGCTCGATGGACGCGGCGGCGGACGCCGGTGTCGGCCGCTACGTGATGGTGTCGTACTTCGGATCCTCGCCGGATCACGGCGTCCCCCGGAGCACTCGTTCCACGCCTATGCCGAGGCGAAGGCGGCCGCGGACGAGCATCTGCGGGCAACGGCGCTCGACTGGACCGTGCTCGGGCCGAGCCGGCTCACCGACGCCGCGCCGACCGGACGGATCGACGCGACGGCGACGAGCTCGGGAGAGGTGCCGCGGGCGGACGTCGCGGCCGTCGTCGCCGCGGTGCTCGCCGATCCGTCCACCGTGCGGCGCACGATCCGGTTCAACACCGGAGGCGTCCCCATCCCGGAGGCGGTCGCAGGTCGGGACGGCTGACGGATTCGGGGCGCGTTTCGCTGATTCGGGGCGCGTCGTGGGGCCCGGAAGCCCCAGAACGGACCCCGAACCCCCGGAACAGACCCCGGCTCAGCCGCGGGCGGCGAGCGCGGCGAGCAGCTCCAGGACGCCGAGCGCGGCGAGACGCACGGTGCGCCCGTCCTCGGCGTCGGCGGTGGCGTCGACCTCGGCGAGGTCCGCGCTCACGACCCGCGGATCCGCGACGATCGCCCGGACGAGGGCCCGCAGCTCCCACGCGGCGAACCCGCCGGGGACGCTCGCCGGGCAGCCGGGCGTCGCGGCCCGGTCACAGGCGTCGACGTCGATGTCGAGGTGGACGCGCGGATCCGCGCCCGCCCCCGCGATCTCGACGGCCTCGGCCACGACGTCGTCGATCCCGCGGCGGCGCACCTCGTCGATCGTGATGACCCGGATGCCCCAGTCGGCGGCGCGGGCGGCGTACGCGGCGGAGTTGGCGAAGTCTGCGATGCCGATCTGCACGATCCGCCGCGGATCGATCCGCTCCCGCTCGGGCGCGTCCTCGACGAGGCGGCGCACGGGCGAGCCGTTGGAGACGCCGTCGCGGAGGTCGAAGTGCGCGTCGATCGTGATGAGTCCCGACGCGCCCGCGCCCCGGGCGACCGCGTACGTCAGGGAGTTGTCGCCGCCGAGGGCGATGACGAGGCGCGCCGTCTCGGCCAGCGCCCGTACCCGGTCCACCGTCCGGGCGACGCCGTCGTCGCCGTCGGGCTCGGTCACGTCGCCGGCGTCGGCGATGCGGAGGAGAGCGTCCAGGTCCTGCACCGGCGGGCCCATCACGGTCGGGCTGTAGCGGCGCAGGGCCTCGCGGATCGCCGCCGGCGTCGCATGCGCGCCGGTGGGGGACAGCGACGTGCGCCAGGTGGGCACGCCGAGGAGCACGGCGTCGGCCGGGCCGTCGGGGGCGGGCCAGTCGCCGCCGCGCGGCCAGAGGGGATCGTGGGAGAGGGCCATGGCGGCTCCGTTCGAGTCAGACGCCCGGGATCAGGGCGTGGGCGACGGTGAAGATGGCCAGCCCCGCGAGCGCCCCGACCACCGTGCCGTTCAGGCGGATGTACTGGAGGTCCCGGCCGACCATCAGCTCGATCTTCTCGGTCGTCTCGGCCGGATCCCAGCGCTCGACGGTGTCCGTGATGATCGACGCGATGTCGTGCCGGTAGCGGTCGACGAGGAAGACGGCGGCGTCGGTCACCCACCCGTCGACGCGTGCCTGCAGGGCGGTGTCGGTGGAGAGGCGACGGCCGACGTCGGCGAGGGCGGCGACCGCGCGGCGGCGCAGGCCGCTGTCCTCGTCCGCGAGCGCGGTCAGCAGGCCGTTCTTGGCGGTGGTCCAGGCCTCGGCGGCGAGGGCGGCGACCTTCGGGCTGTCGAACACCGTCGCCTTGGCGTTCTCGAGCCGTGCGCGGGTCGCCGCATCGTGCTGGAGGTTGTCGGCGAGGCGGGCGAGGTAGCGATCGATCGCGTGCCGGGCGGGATGGGCGGGATCGGCCTGGACGGCGCGCACGAACTTGAGCGCCTCGTTGTAGGCCGCCTCGTCCACGAGCCGTTGGGCGACGCGCGGGACCCAGGACGGCAGGCGCCGCGAGATCAGCCCCTCGAACGTGTCGCGGTTGGCCGCGAGCCATGTCTCCAGGCTGTCGACCGCGAGGTCCACGGCGCCGTGGTGGGCACGGCTCTGCACGACCTTCTCCAGCCACCCGCCCGCGGCCGGGCCCCACTCCGGCTGGACCAGGTGCTCGCGGGCGAGGTCGGCGATCAGGTCGCGCACGTCGTCGTCGCTGAGCGCGCGGAGCACGGCCGCGGCGACGGTCGCGCCCTCCGCGGCCACGCGTTCGGCATGCCGCTCCTGGCCCAGCCACTCGCCGAGCCGCGCGGCGATGTCGGTCTCGTCGAGCTTCGTGCGCACCACCTCGGCGGCGAGGAAGTTCGTCTCGACGAACTCGCCCAGGGAGCGCCCGATCTCGTCCTTGCGGTTGGGGATGATCGCCGTGTGCGGAATCGGGAGGCCCAGCGGACGCCGGAACAGCGCGGTGACGGCGAACCAGTCGGCGAGGGCTCCGACCATGCCGCCCTCGGCCGCGGCACGGACGTAGGCCAGCCACGGGTACCGGTTCTGGAGCCAGAACGCGACGACGAAGGCGACGGCCATCACGAGCAGCGCGACGAGGGCCACGGCCTTCATACGCCGCAGCGACCGCAGGCGCTCGCGGTCGGCCTCGGAGAGCAGGGCGGGCGGTGCGGTCACCATGGTCGCTATCCTGCCACCCTCGTCCTGCCGACTCCGGACGCGCGGTCCGCGTGCCCGGGGAGGCCCCTGCGCCGTGAGCCGACGTCCGCCGACATCATCGGTCCGGCGGGGGATCGACCCGTTCCCGGCCGGATCCGGTCTACGCTCGGAGCGTGATCGAAGACATCAAGAAGCGCGCCCTGCACCGCGCCAGCATCCTGGAGGGCCAACTGCGCGGGGTGACGCGGATGATCGAGGGCGAGGAGTACTGCATGGACATCATCACGCAGTCCCGCGCCATCCAGCGTTCGCTCGAGTCCCTCAACCGCCTCCTGCTGGAGAACCACCTCCGCACGCACGTCTCCCACATGTTCGACGAGGGCGGCCCCCAGCGCGATCAGGCCGTCGAAGAGCTGCTGAAGGCGTTCGACTTCAACTCCAAGTAGTCCGTCGGCGGGGCGTTTCGTCTCGTCGCTGCGCTCCTCGCTCAACGACCGGTGGGTTTCGGTGGTTGAGCGAGCGGAGCGAGTCGAAACGCGCGGATCCGACGGCGGGGGCGCCCCGCCGCTGCGCTCCTCGCTCAACGACCGGTGGGTTTCGGTCGTTGAGCGAGCGGAGCGAGTCGAAACGCGCGGATCCGACGGAGGGGCGCCCCGTCGCTGCGCTTCTCGCCCGACGACCGAGTGCGCCGGGATCCGCTCAGGCGTCGAGCACCTCGAACGGCGGCAGGCCCGCGATGAGGAGCCGCGTCTGCATCGACAGCGTGACGAGGGACCCGATGAGGCGCACGACGTATCGCGGATCGGCGCGATCGCGCAGCCAGGCGTTGGGATCGTTCACGATGCCGGTCTGCGCGTCGACGCGGACGCGGTAACGGTCCAGGATCCACTCGAGGGGACTGCGTCCGCCGATCCGGTACTCGTGCGCCTCCTCCGGGATGCCGGTGAGGGTCAGGAAGGCGTTGTAGCGGATCGCGCTGCGGTCGCGGCGCGTCGTCCAGGTCATCCGATCGATCGCGTACCGCGCGGCGTCGTCGTCGGTGGGGGCGTCGATCGCCCAGACCTCGGCCAGCGGGAACCCGTCCGCCGCCTCGTACCCGAGGTGCAGCGCCGCCAGCGCCTCGCCGGTGCGGACGTACGCGCGGATGTCGGCCACGACCGGGATCCGCGGCAGCACGCGCTTCAGATCCGCCTCGTAGCGGGCGCGGTACTCGGGATGGTGCAGGATCGCGTACACCGCGGAGAACACGTCGCCCTTCGTCAGCTCGTCGTCCTCGTAGACGCGCCGATACCGGGCGAGCGTCTCGTCGGTGATGTTGTCGACGCGCCGGTACCCGTCCACCACGACCTCGTCCTCCGTCGGATCGAGGCCGTCCAGGGCGCCGAGGTCGAGGCCGGTGGGTGCGGCGAGCGGCTCCCAGCGCCAGCGCGCGAAGACCTGGGCGTCGCCGACGACGTGGAGGTCCGGGATCGCGTCGACCATCAGCGGGACGTCCGCGCCGCGGGCATTGACCGCGATGGCGCGGTTGGGGTGCGCCGGGGTCGGGAAGAGCCGGGGGAGCTGGTAGGTGCAGTTGTTCATTCGCTGCGTGGGATCGAAGTAGATCGGGGTGCGGACGAACGGGCGGTACACGCCCTCCCGGTAGCCCGCATCGGAATGGGCCGTCTCCCGGTCGCGGTCGACGTCGCCGAGGTTGACCCGGTCCCAGCTGCCCCGGCGCGGGTCGCGGGTGACGAGCGTCCGCGGGCGGGTGCCGCCGGCGGCGAGGGACCGGACCCTTCGCCGTTCGCCGTTCAGGAAGTCGACGTGCCGGCGGACGTTGGCGCGCAGCAGCGTCCGGTCGAAGTTGACGCACCACGCGTCCCGGTTGGTCTTGAGCCCGTTCGAGGACAGCGCGAACACCCCGTCCGGCCCGGACAGCGCGCGGAAGGCGCCGAAGCGCTCGTCGCGCTGGTTGAGCCAGTCGCCGGCGGCGTTGGGGAGGATCTCGCGGAACTCGGATCCGCGGAGGGACGCCTCGGTGCGCAGTGCGTCGAGCTTCTGCTCACGGGTCATCGCGTCGCCCATGCTGCGGTAACGGATCCGGGCGGGGCCGACGTGACCGGCGCGCTTGACGAGGACGGCGATCACGACGCCGGTCATGATGTCGAAGACGTTGCCGCCCTCGTTGCGCGCCGCGTCGCCGACCCGGCCGCGGATGCCGCCGCGCAGGTCGTAGAGGAAGACGTCGCTGAACTCGTCCCCGAAGGCGAGCCGCACCCCGTCCGCGGTGTTGCCGTCGACGAACCCCGAATTGGACACGAACGCGATCACGCCCTCGTCGCCGATGCGGTCGGTGGCCCACCGGAGCGCGCGGAAGTACGAGTCGTAGAGCGAGTTCTTCAGGGTCGCCGTGGAGCGTTTCGCGTAGGTCTCCTCGATCCTCGCGTCGAGGGCGGGGTAGCGGGCGTTCTGGTTGTCGTCGTTGGCGCTGCGCTGCCCGACCGAGTAGGGCGGGTTCATGACGATCACGTCGATCGGCGCGCGGCGCTGCCGTTCGAGGCGCTCGGTGTTCTCGGGGAACACCCCGCCGGCCAGCTCGTGGTCGCGTTCGTCCATCGCGAAGGTGTCGGTGAGGCTGATGCCGGGAAAGGCCGCCTCCCCGGCGTCCGGCGTCGTGCCGGTCAGCTCGCGGAACACGCTCTCGAGGTTGACGGCGGCGATGTAGTAGCTGAGCAGCACGACCTCGTTCGCGAAGAGGTCGTGACGGTACTTGTACGCGAGGTTCTCCGGCGGGACGAGGCCGAGCTGGAGGAGGCGGGTGAGGAACGTGCCGGTCCCGGTGAAGGGATCGAGGATCCGCACGCCCCGGTCGCCCAGGCCGCGGTCGAAGGCGGCCCGGAACGCGTCGTCGGCCGACCGGAGGATGTAGTCCACGACGTCGACCGGGGTGAAGACGATGCCCATCCGGTCGGCGAGCTTCGGGAACGCCTTCGCGAAGAACCGGTCGTAGAGCGTGACGAGGAGGCGCTGCTTGGAGGTGAAGTCCGGGAGACGGCGGATGTGGTCCGTGATTCCGGAGTAGAAGGACTCGAGCGGCTCCCGTTCACGGGCGAACGCCGCGTTCTCGGAGAAAGAGTCGATCACCTCCTGCATCGTCAGCGACACGGGGTTCGCGCGGGTGAACGAGTCGTCGGGGAACATGGCGTCGAAGACGGGCATCGTGATCAGGTGCTGCGCGAGCAGCTCGATCGCCTCGTGCTCGGCGATCTCGGGATTGACGGTGGCCCGGAGCGCTCGGAGGAAGGCCTGGAAGCGCCCGCGGTCGCCCGCGGAGGCGTCCAGGTGCGCGCCGATGAGTGTGACGTACGTCTGCGCGATTCCGGAGACGTCGTCCGCCCAGTCGTCCCAGTACAGCCGGTCGCCGACCTTCTTCACGAGCGTGGCGTAGACCGCATTCTTCCAGTCGTCCGCGCCGAACAGCGGGAGGGCGGGGGAGACGGCCGCCGTCCTCGTGCGCGCTACGCGGCCGGCGGCGTCCGGGTCGTGATCGACCGCCCCGATCTCCCCGGGGGCCCGCGTGGGGGATGACGATGCAGCCAGGTCGACATGAGCGACGACCACCGTCTCGGGGGAGCGGCCGGTCAGGCCCATCCGGTTGATCTGGGCGTCCAACCGCTCGTCGTGGGAGCGAAGCGCCTGGAGGACCTGCCAGACGACCCGGTAACGCTCATTGTCCTTCAGGGCCTCCTCGCCGGAGATCTGCTCCGGGATCGCGACGGGGAGGACGATGTAGCCGCAGGTCTTCCCTTCGGCGCGACGCATCACCCGTCCGACGGCCTGCACCACATCGACCTGCGACTTGCGCGCGCTCAGGAACAGCACGGCGTCGAGGCCGGGGACGTCGACGCCCTCGCTGAGGCAGCGGGCGTTCGTCAGGACGCGCGCGGTCGGCGGTCCCGGACGCTCGATCCCCGGATCCTCGCGCAGCCACTGCAAAAGCGCCCCGCGCTCGATCGCGTTCATGGTGCCGTCGACGTGGCGGCACTCGACGCCGAGATCGTCGGTCGGGTCGTCGTTCAGGCGGGCCTGGAGGTGGGCGCGGACCAGGTGCGGGAAGTCCTGCTCGACCTTTCGCGAGGTCTTGATGTCCCGCGTGAACGCCACCGCGCGGCGCATGGGGGCGATGTCCCCGCCGAACCCGTCGGTGAGATGGCCGGACGGCCGCTGGGCCAGCGCGCTCCAGCAGCCGATGAGCTTGGCCACGTCGGTGAGGGGGAGCTCGTGGGATTCGAGCCGGAGGTGCTCGACGAACGACCGGGCGACCTGGCCCTCGCTCACCCCGAGAACGAGGACCTTGTAGTCGGTCAGCAGTCCCCGCTCCACCGCCTCGCCGAAGCCGAGTCGGTACACGACGGGGCCGAACAGCGTCTCGTCGTCCATCGAGACGAGCTCGACGTCCCGCTGCCGGGCCTGGCTCTTCGCCTCCGGGGCGTAGATGCGCGGGGTCGCCGTCATGGAGAGGCGTCGTTCGGCGTCGATGATCCGCGGATCGTGGATCTTCACGAACTCGGAGGGGTCCTCGTCCTCTGCGAGGCGGACACCCGTCGTGCGGTGGGCCTCGTCGCAGATCACCAGGTCGAAGGCGGGGACGCCGAGGCCCTGTGCGTCGCTGACGGCTTGGATCGACTGGTAGGTCGAGAAGACCACCGTCATGCCCTCCGACAGGTCGACATCGTCGAGGAGCCGGAACAGCATCGCCCCGTCCGTCGTCGCGGGGGCGGCCAGGTCCTCCAGGGCCACGCTCGTGAGATCGCCGTTGGCGACGCGCCCGAGCCGCGGATCCGATCCGACCGCGAACGCGCGGAACGGCATGTCCGGGTCGTGCTCGCGGGACCACTCCTCCAGGGCCTGCTGCAGGAGCGCCAGCGACGGCACCGCGAACAGCACCATGGACCGGCCGCCGCCGTGTTCTCGGGTGTAGCGCTCGGCGATCTTCAGCGCGGTGAAGGTCTTGCCCGTGCCGCAGGCCATGACGAGCGTGCCGCGGTCGAGGCGGTCCTCCGTGAACGCGCGAAGCGTCGCTTGGACGGCTTCGTGCTGATGAGGGCGCAACTGTTGACGGCCATGGAGCCGCGGCGCCCGTTCCGGGGCGGTCAGGCGGTAGGTGGACCAGTCGATCTGGCTGTGGCGCAGCTCCTGGAGCGTGATCCGGCTGATCCGCGCGGTGCGGTTCTTCAGCGCGTCCTCGGCGTTCGTCGACCATCGCCCGGACGTCGTGTCGACGACGATCCCGCCGGCGAAGGGCTCTCGGCCGACGGCCTCGAAGAAGGAGTCCAGGTCGGACGTGCGCATCCGGTGGTCCGCGGCGAAGAACCTGACCTGGATGGCGAGGAGGTCTCCGTCGGTCGTCTCCGCGACGAGGTCGATCCCGGGGTCCCCGCGCCCGTCGCGCCCCGGCCAGTCCCGCCACAGCCAGACCCGGCGGAACTGCCCGGATCTCAGGGGATCGAGCCGCAGGTAGTGGCGGACGAGCTCCTCGAGGTAGGCACCCTGGACGCGTCGCGAGTCGGCCATGGCCCGGAGCTCGTCCAGCAGCGCGTCGAAGGGGGTGTCGCCCGTCTCCTCGGGCGCGAAAGCCGGGGAGACGGGGAGGTCCTCGGTCGGCATACGGCTTCGCTCCCGGTTCGGCGGCGCGGTCGAACGGGGTCGTGGATGTGCGGTTAAAACCCCGTGGCGTTAACCTATCGGAAGCAAACCTTCGTCTTCTCGCCCGGGGCGATTACCAAGGAAGGGTGACCACCGCCTCCCGTGATCCCCGCATCGTGCTCGGGGAGCGGATCGCGCAGCTGCGGGTGCGCAGTCTGCTCACGGTCAACGGACTCGCCGCCGCGTGCGAACTGGACCCGTCGAACCTCCGCAAGATCGAGAAGGGCGAGGGGAATCCGCGTCTGGCCACGGTGCTCAAGATCGCCGGCGTCCTCGAGATCGATCCCCGCGACCTGTTCGACGGACTCGACCCCTACGGTCTCACCGGCAAGGACCGTCCGCAGCCGCTCAGCGGCTTCGACGCGTCGTTCTGGCGCCGCGGCGACCGCATCGCCTGACGCGAGGCCGCGGTCTGCGGGGGCGGGGCGGGTGAGCGCCATCGGCGCCGGGCGCGTCGTGGTGCTCTTTCGCTCTCGACGCAGAACGCCCGGCTCGGCCTTTCGGCGAGCCGGGCGGTCTGCGAGGGGAGATGCGTGCGGTGCGTGGCGCGATCAGGCCAGCGGCGGGATGTCGTGGGGGATCGTGAGGACCCGGGCGGCGGCGGCGTGGCCGGCCGACAGCCGCTCCGCCATCTCCGTCCCTTCGAGCGTCGCCACCAGGAAGCCGGACGCGTAGGCGTCTCCGGCACCGACCGGCTCCACGACCTCCACGCGGGGCGCCGGGACGAACACGGGCTCCGCCGACCCCTCGAACGCGGTGGCGCCGACGTCGCCGTCCTTCACGACGAGCAGTCCCGCATCCGGGATGTGGGCGCGGATCTCGGCGGGGGTGGCGGTGCCCCAGAGGCGCTCGGCCTCGTCGCGCCCGACGAAGGCGATGTCCGCACGGTTCGCCAGGCGCGCGAGCTCGCGCGCGGCGTCCTCCAGGGACCACAGCGCGCGGCGGTCGTTCACGTCGAACGACACCAGCGCGCCGGCCTCGTGAGCGTCGTCGAAGAGGCGCTCGACCATCGCGGCGCAGCTGGCGGACAGCGCGGGGGTGATGCCCGTGGTGTGCACGATCCGGACGCCCGCGAGGCGCTCGGGGGAGAGGAAACCGACGTCCATCCGCGAGGCGGCGGATCCGCGCCGGTAGTAGTAGACGGTCGACGACTCGGCGCCGGGGTCCTTGAACATGACGCCGGTGGGCGCCTCCTCGTCGCGCTCGACCCACAGTTCGACGCCCCGGGGCCGCAGCTCGTCGAGGATCCGCTCGCCGAGGGGGTCGGTGCCGAGGCGTGAGGCCCAGGCGGCGGGGTGCCCGGCTGCGGCGACCTGAGCGGCCACGTTGGACTCGGCCCCGGCCAGCCCCAGGGTGGCGTGGGCGGCCGCGGAGAGCGGCGCGCCGTCCGGGGTCACGAGGAGCATGCACTCGCCCACGCAGACGAGCTCGGGGACGACGGAGGAGGCGGGGGAGGTGGTGGCGTTCGTCATGATGGCGGGAGTGAGACCGGTTCTGTGTCGGGGATCGGACTGGGATCGCGGTGGCGGAGATCGGGGAAGGCGCGGACGAAGAGGATCGAGGCGGCGAGCCCCACGGCGGCGAACAGCGTCGCCGCGAGGTAGGCGCCCTGGGGGCCGCCGGTCTGGTCGATGAGGAAGCCGGCGATCGCGGATCCGGCGGCGGCCCCGATCAGCTGGCCGGTGCCGGCCCAGCCGAACGCCTCGGCCGTCTCCGAGAACTTGACGCTCGCCGTCGTGATCGCGAACAGGACCGCCAGCGCGGGGGCGACGCCGATGCCGGCGACCAGCAGCGTGCCGCCGAGCCAGAACACGTTGAGCGAGACCATGGTCAGCGCGAGCCCGACCGTGACGATCGCGAGCCGGCGCGCCATGGCCCACGGCCCGATCGGCACCCGGCCGCTGGCGAGGCCGCCGACGAGGCTCCCGAGCGCGAACACCGCCAGCACGATGCCGGACTCGATCCCGCTCTCGTGCTCGCCGCCGTGGCCGAAGGTGGCGACGACGCCGACCTCGACGGCCGAGCAGGCGCCGATGAGGAGGAAGCCGATGACGGTGGCCATCAGTACCGGGGGCTTCAGCACGACCCGCCCGAAACCGTGGCGGCTGCGCGGGATCCGCACCCGCCCGACCTCGGGGGAGAGGATGAACCAGGCCCCGCCGGCGACGAGGATCGCGGCCACGAGCAGCAGGCCCTGGACGGTCCCGATCTGGGTCGAGACCAGGGTGATCGTGACGGGCGCGAGGATCCAGATGATCTCCTGCAGCGACGCGTCGAGGGAGAACAGCGGAGTCAGCTGCGACGAGTTCACGAGCTTCGGGTAGATGGTGCGCACGGCCGCCTGGACGGGCGGCGTCGACAGTCCCGCGACCAGGCCGAGGGCCATGTAGCCGGGGACGGCGAGCGGAAGCAGTGCGAGCCCGAGGAACGCCAGCACGCAGACCGAGAGGGTGAGCGTGAGCACCCGGCGCATGCCCCAGGCGCCCATCCAGCGGCTCGTGATCGGGCCGGCGACCGCCTGGCCCACCGAGGCCGCGGCCAGGGCGAGCCCCGCTGCCCCGTAGGAGCCGGTGGTGTGCTCGACGTGGAGGAGGATCGCGAGGCTCGACATGCCGTTCGGGAAGCGCGCGGTCAGCTGCGCGGCGATCATGCGCCCCACGCCTGGAGTGCGCAGGAGTTCGCGATATCCCGATGCGGCCACGCGACCACGTTACCGGGGTCGCGACCGTGCCGCGCGGCGTCGATCGGGGGGCCTCGGCGCGACACGCCGACGACACGCCGGAGGGCGGATTCCACAGGCTGGGGAATGTCGGAGGCCGGTTCTAGCGTCCCCCCTGTGGAGGGATCCGCCGGGGCGGTCCGCGAGGCCCGGGAATCCGCGCTTCGCGGGGCTCGGGGCGGGGTGCCCGCCTGTGGATGAAACCGTGGACAACCTGTGTTGTATCAGGGGAGAGCGGTGGAAAACTACACGGATGTAACTACTATCCCTTGTGGTCGACCCGAATGTCGGTCCCCATATGTAGTATTGAAGTCCCGGTGAGGGTCCACCGGGTGAACACCGGGTTTTGAGGGGAAGAAGAGGCAGAACATGTCCATCACGGTTTACACGAAGCCTTCCTGCGTTCAGTGCAACGCGACGTACCGCGCGCTCGACGCCAAGGGCATCGAGTACGAGATCCACGACCTGTCGGAGGACCCGGCGGCGCTGGAGCAGGTCAAGGCCCTGGGGTACATGCAGGCGCCGGTCGTCGTCACCGACGAGGACCACTGGTCGGGCTTCCGTCCCGACAAGATCGACGAGCTCGCCTCGCGACTGGCGTAAGGCCGATCATGAGCGCCGTCGCAACCGCCGCGCCGCTCCTGGTCTACTTCTCGAGCGTGTCTGGCAACACCGCGCGCTTCATCGAGAAGCTGGGACTGCCGGCGAAGCGCATCCCGCTGCACCGCGGGGACGAGCCGCTCGTCGTCGATGAGCCCTTCGTCCTCGTCACCCCCACCTATGGCGGTGGCCAGGGGCGTGGCGAGGAGAAGGGCGCCGTCCCCAAGCAGGTGATCCGGTTCCTCAACGACGAGCGCAACCGGCGACACATCCGCGGAGTGATCTCCGCGGGGAACACGAACTTCGGCGATGCGTTCTGCCTCGCCGGCGACATCGTCAGCCGCAAGTGCCACGTGCCTCACTTGTACCGGCTCGAAGTGTTCGGCACACAGGAAGACGTCGATCGCGTGAGCGACGGATTGGAACGATGGTGGGTATTGCAGTCCAGCATGCAGAGCATGACGCAGTGAAGGAAGAGGCGGCCTTCAAGGTCAACCCGGCGTACGAGGGGCTGGATTACCACGCCCTCAACGCCATGCTCAACCTCTACGACGCGAACGGGAAGATCCAGTTCGACGCCGACAAGCGTGCCGCGCGGGAGTACTTCCTGCAGCACGTGAACCAGAACACGGTGTTCTTCCACTCCCTCAAGGAGCGCCTGGACTACCTCGTGGAGAAGGAGTACTACGAGGGCGCCGTCCTCGAGAAGTACTCGTTCGACTTCATCCAGAAGCTCAACGACCTCGCCTACTCGAAGAAGTTCCGCTTCGAGACCTTCCTCGGCGCGTTCAAGTATTACACGAGCTACACGCTGAAGACCTTCGACGGCAAGCGGTACCTGGAGCGCTTCGAGGACCGCGTCGTGATGACGGCCCTCGCGCTCGCGGACGGCGACGAGAAGCTCGCCGTCAGCCTCGTCGAGGAGATCATCTCGGGTCGTTTCCAGCCGGCGACGCCGACCTTCCTCAACGCCGGCAAGGCGCAGCGCGGCGAGCTCGTCAGCTGCTTCCTGCTGCGCATCGAGGACAACATGGAGTCGATCGCCCGCGGCATCAACTCCGCCCTGCAGCTGTCCAAGCGCGGCGGGGGCGTCGCCCTGCTGCTGTCGAACATCCGCGAGTCGGGCGCGCCGATCAAGCAGATCGAGAACCAGTCCTCGGGCATCATCCCGGTCATGAAGCTCCTCGAGGACAGCTTCAGCTACGCCAACCAGCTCGGCGCGCGTCAGGGCGCGGGCGCGGTGTACCTCTCCGCGCACCACCCGGACATCATGCGGTTCCTCGACACCAAGCGCGAGAACGCCGACGAGAAGATCCGCATCAAGACGCTGTCCCTCGGCGTCGTCGTGCCGGACATCACCTTCGAGCTGGCGAAGAACGACGAGGACATGTACCTGTTCTCGCCGTACGACGTCGAGCGCGTGTACGGCGTGCCCTTCGGCGACATCTCCGTCACGGAGAAGTACCGCGAGATGGTCGACGACCCGCGCATCAAGAAGACGAAGATCAACGCGCGCGAGTTCTTCCAGACCCTGGCGGAGATCCAGTTCGAGTCGGGCTACCCGTACATCATGTTCGAGGACACGGTGAACAAGGCGAACCCGATCAAGGGCCGCATCAACATGTCGAACCTCTGCAGCGAGATCCTCCAGGTCAACACGCCGACCACGTACAACGAGGACCTCTCCTACAGCCAGGTCGGCAAGGACATCTCCTGCAACCTCGGCTCGATGAACATCGCGCTGGCGATGGACGCGGACGACCTCGGCCAGACGGTCGAGACCGCGATCCGCGCGCTGACCGCCGTGAGCAACCAGAGCCACATCGGCTCGGTCCGCTCCATCGAGGACGGCAACGACCGTTCGCACGCGATCGGCCTCGGGCAGATGAACCTGCACGGCTATCTCGCGCGGGAGCGGGTGTTCTACGGCTCCGAGGAGGGGCTCGACTTCACGAACATCTACTTCTACACGGTGCTGTACCACGCGCTGCGGGCGTCCAACGCCCTCGCGATCGAGCGGGGCGTCGCCTTCGACGGCTTCGAGGACTCGACGTACGCGTCGGGGGAGTTCTTCGACAAGTACATCGAGCGCGCCTGGGAGCCCGAGACCGAGAAGGTCAAGGAGCTGTTCGCGGGCAAGCACATCCCGACGCAGCAGGACTGGGTCGCGCTGAAGGAGAGCATCCAGAAGCACGGCATCTACAACCAGAACCTGCAGGCGGTCCCGCCGACCGGATCGATCTCCTACATCAACAACTCGACGAGCTCGATCCACCCGATCGCGTCGAAGATCGAGATCCGCAAGGAGGGCAAGCTCGGGCGCGTGTACTACCCGGCGCCGTTCATGACGAACGACAACCTGGAGTACTACCAGGACGCGTACGAGATCGGCTACGAGAAGGTCATCGACACCTACGCCGCCGCCACGCAGCACGTGGACCAGGGGCTGTCCCTGACGCTGTTCTTCAAGGACACCGCCACCACGCGTGACATCAACAAGGCGCAGATCTACGCCTGGCGCAAGGGCATCAAGACGATCTACTACATCCGTCTGCGTCAGCTGGCACTGGAGGGCACCGACATGACCGAGTGCGTCTCCTGCATGCTCTGACCCTCGCGACCGCTTCGCTCGCTCAACGACCGATCTAGGAAAGACATGACCCCCGAATCGCTCAAGCTGGTCGACCACGTCCAGGCGATCAACTGGAACCGCATCCAGGACGACAAGGACCTCGAGGTCTGGAACCGTCTGGTGAACAACTTCTGGCTGCCGGAGAAGGTGCCGCTGTCCAACGACATCCAGTCGTGGAACACGCTCACTCCGGAGGAGCAGACACTGACGATGCGCGTGTTCACCGGCCTCACGCTCCTGGACACCATCCAGGGCACCGTGGGCGCCGTCTCGCTCATCCCCGACGCGATCACCCCGCACGAGGAGGCCGTCTACACGAACATCGCGTTCATGGAGTCGGTGCACGCGAAGAGCTACTCCTCGATCTTCTCGACGCTGTGCTCGACGAAGGAGATCGACGAGGCCTTCCGCTGGTCGGTGGAGAACCCGAACCTGCAGAAGAAGGCGCAGATCGTCATGGACTACTACCGCGGGGACGAGCCCCTGAAGCGGAAGGTGGCCTCGACGCTGCTGGAGTCCTTCCTCTTCTACTCCGGGTTCTACCTGCCGATGCACTGGTCGAGCCGGGCGAAGCTGACGAACACGGCGGACCTCATCCGCCTGATCATCCGCGACGAGGCCGTGCACGGCTACTACATCGGGTACAAGTTCCAGAAGGGGCTCGAGCGGGTCGACCAGGCCAAGCGCGACGAGCTGAAGGACTACACCTTCTCCCTGCTGTACGAGCTCTACGACAACGAGGTGCAGTACACGCAGGACCTGTACGACGGGGTCGGCCTGACCGAGGACGTCAAGCGGTTCCTGCACTACAACGCGAACAAGGCGCTGATGAACCTCGGGTACGAGGCGATGTTCCCGTCGACGGTCACGAACGTGAACCCGGCGATCCTGTCGGCGCTCTCGCCGAACGCGGACGAGAACCACGACTTCTTCTCGGGGTCCGGCTCCTCGTACGTCATCGGCAAGGCCGTCGCCACCGAGGACGACGACTGGGACTTCTGACGCCCAGCTCTAGCTGACAGCCCGCAAGGGCTGGTGAGAGGCCCGGAACTGCATGTTTCTGCAGTTCCGGGCCTCTTTTCGTGCCTTCTCTCAAAGATCAGAGGAGGACAGCAATGTACACGAGTACCTGTTCGGTGGGGCACGGAGGGGGCACGAGCGCACCTGTGACGTGGGTGAGGGGGGTGCCCGCCTACCGGAAACAGGTTCGGCGTGCCCCTCATGTCGTGCCCCACAAGGCACGCCGGATAGCCCGGGATCCGCGAGATTCTGCGGGTTCTGCCGTCTCTGCCCCGCGAGGGGCACGAGGGGGCACGACCGCCCGCGAGAGTCCGCGCGAGTCCACGGGAAGGCATCATGAGCGCTCAGGAACGAGAGTTCTGGTTCGTCCTGCTCGGGTACGAAGTCTGCGTTGTCGCTTCCTCCCCGTCGCGTCGGAAGTGCTCGACGCCGACGCGGGCGTAGAGCCGTGGCACCCCGCTCTGGCCGTAGGTGACTCTCGGGTCGGAGTCGATGTACCCCACCAGGGCCTGTCGCGGTCGCAGCTTCGCCTGATCCGTCCGCTGCTCGTTCTGCGGTGCGTTCTGCTCGTCCATCAGCGTGTCTCCTACCTCGCGGTGCCCCGCACGGAAGCGGCGCAGCTTGTGTGTGGCGGCAAGGTGCACGTCGCGGCCCGCGAGCGTCAGAACCCTCGCGCGGGCATCTCCCGCCTCCACGGCTGCGGCGAGGAGCCTGATCCGCTGGGAACGGGGCTGCGTTCCGGGTTCAGGTGCACACCGAGCGCAGGCCGGCGCGCCCACATTGCGCCACCGCAGTCCTCTCGCTCTTCTTCAGGCGGTTTGCCGGATTGCCGCCCTGACATGTACACCCAGGAGATCTACCCACGCGCTCCAGACACAGAGCGCCTCCCCACAGCCCTCCGCCTCCATCGCCACACCAAGGAGTGACCTCGCCCCAACTGGTCCAAGCAGTGTCACTGCTCGACCGCGAAAAGCCGCCCGGCACCGAGGTAGAGGCCGCCTCGGCCGCGACACCTGCATGGTCGTCGCCGGCCGTGGTAGCCGGAGGCTGGTTATCGGATCAGCAGCGCGTGCAGGTGCTCGAGGCTGTCGGCATACAGGTCGAAGGCGTCCTCGGGGGTGGGAGGATCCCCTCCCAGGCGGGGAACATAGGCGGTGCGGAGGCCCGCGCTGGCTGCGGCGCGCAGATCCCAGGCGTGCGCTGCGACCATGTACGGCGGCGCCGAACCCGGGGAGGCGGTTGCCAGTGCCAGCTGGTAGATCTCCGCGCTCGGCTTGTACACTCCGACATCCTCCGCGGAGAGGAACTCGGACACCGGCATCCCTGAGTGTTCGCGCAGGCCGTCCAGTACTCTACGGCTGGCGTTCGACAGGCCGAGCACGGTCGCATCGGCCGAGAGTCTCGACAGGCCGACGACGGTGTCCGGACAGGGGTCGAGGCGCTGCGAGGCGGAGGACAGTGGAGGCACTGCAGATGCCGGCAGCATGCCCCGACCCGTGAGAGCCTGCAGCGCCTCTGCATCGAGCACATGGCTGGGGCCGAACGCGGCTTCACCGGCGTTGATCTCGCCTTCTCGGTCGGCGACGTACGTCAGCCAGGCCTCCACCATCTGAGCCGAATCGACGTCCCCCACCCAGTGACGGCGCTTGCGCACCGTTGGAGACTGCCGAACTGGTGCCCGAGAGTGCCCAGCACGTCGAAGACGAGCCGGGGGCGGCCGGGAACCGTGGCGTTCATGCCGGATGGAACCGCGGCGCACCCTGGTCTATTCCGCGCGGTCACCCGACGCCCCCAGGCCCGCCCCGCCTCACACGGCGGCACGGATCTTCTTTCCATGCCCGGCGCAGGCGGTCCATGGCCGTGTTCTTCATCGGGGCAGTCGGTGTCGCGAACCGAGAAGCTCGAACAAACTTGAAAAGCCTTCTTCCCCGTGCCCGTCGGCAATTCGACGTTGCATGAGCGTTCGCACCTCGCGCATCCGGGTCGTGTCGACACCGGCCGAGGCGCGATGCTCGATCAAGTCATCCATGAGGGCGGCTTGCACCTTAAGGTTGCCGAGGTCCGGAGCATATTCGCCGCTCGCAATGGCGGCACCGAACGTCGTGACCAGCTGCGCGTACCCCGTCATTGTTTCTGCGACACGACCGGCGAACTCAGCTACATCGACCCCCTCGGTGCGCACGAGTCGGAACGTGTGCAGCAGCCCGATCAAGAACTCGTAACCGATGGCGACTTGGGCCATGAACTCCACTGCGGCGAGGCCGGCATCATCGCCGTAGAAGGTGGTCCTGCCAAGCTCATCGATTGTGGAGCGATGAGCCTCCAATGCCTTACGATCACCGCTGAGTGAGATCAGCATCGAGGGCGTTCCGGCATACGATGGGTCACCGAGCAGCGCCCCGCCGATGTACTTCGCCCCGCACTCATGAGCCCACTCGGCGTTGTGCCTCGCATCCGCGGGCGACCCACTTGTGAGGTTCACGATCACCTTGCCTGCAATGACATCGGCTATGCCGCGCTGTACCTCGGTCACGGCAGTGCGATCGAGCAAGCTCATGACGATCAGCGGGCTGGCAGCCACTGCTTCGGCTGCCGTCGATGCAGCGATCGCGCCATTCGCCGCCAGCGGGGCGGCCTTGGCCAGGGTTCGGTTCCACACCGTCGTGCGGTAGCCCTGCTCGATAAAGGTGCCCGCAAGCGCGGAGCCCATCGCGCCCAGCCCCAGAACGGTTACAGCGTTATTAGTCGTCATTGAGTGGCTCCCTTTATGAACAGCATCATGATGACGTTCAGGTTAGAATCTCAAGTACGGTTGAGGTCAAGGGGTGAAACGGTCGAGATCGCCGGATGCGCCGCGGGTTAGATGCGCAGGGGATCCTCAGTGGCGAGTTCGTCGTCAGTGTTGAGGAGTCCGCACGCGCTAAGGGGAGAGACGACCGCAGCCGATGCAACCGGTCAGCTCGCGCTGCAGGTTTTCGAGCTGCTTGCGGCGTGCGGTGGTCTCCTCGCGCCAGAGTCTGGCGATGCGCTTCCAGTCAGCCTGTGTCGGCGTGTCGTCGAGCGGGGACGTGTGAAGACTTCGCCGACCTGATCGAGCGACACCCCCGAGGCGCTTTGCGATGACGATCAACGAGACGCGGTGGATCATGTGGCGGCGGCGTCTCTGGTTTCCTGCCGTTCGGGTAGAGCAGATGAGCTCGAGCCGTTCGCAGAAGTGCAGGGTTGAAACAGGTGTGCCTGCCCGGCGAGACCTCGCCGGCGGCGAGCAGGTCTTCAGGTTCCACGAACTTCTCCTCTCGACTTGACCTCAAGTTAAGTTGAGGTATTAGCGTGGCCGCAATCGACCGCTCGCGGCACTTCTCGACAGCGATGAGCCGCCCTAGCCGACCCGGCGATTGGAACGCAATGACCGACAGCACACCAGTACAGACCGCCACGGGAACGTGGCGCGAACTTCTCACGGGGCGCAACGCGCCCATCGCTCTCGTGCTCGCCGGTGGCGTGCTCATCGAGGCGAGCAACGTCTACCTCACCACGAGCCTCCTGCCCACGATCGTCGGCGAGATCGGCGGCATGGAGCTGTACGCCTGGACCATGACGGCGTTTCTCCTGGCCTCGATCGTTACCTCGATGCTCGTCAGTCGCGTGCTCATGCGCTGGGGCGCGATCGGCGCGTATCTCATCGCGCTCGGCACATTTGCGCTCGGTTCGCTCATCTGTGCTGCGAGCCCGACAATGCCAGTGCTTCTGACAGGTCGCGCTGTGCAGGGTCTCGGTGGCGGGCTCCTAGCCGGGCTCGGCTACGTCATGCTGCAGCGCGCGCTCCCCGAACGGCTCTGGGCGCGCGGCGCAGCGCTCGTCTCTGCGATGTGGGGTGTCGGAAACATCCTTGGTCCACTCGTTGGCGGGCTGTTCGCACAGTTCGGCGCGTGGCGACTCAACTTCATCTGCCTCGCCGGCGCCGCAGTTTTGCTGAGCTTCGTCGCTATGAAGGCGCTTCCGCGCACCGAGCGCGGCCGCTCTGATGAGGTCGTGCCGTGGGTTTCGCTCGGCCTCGTCGGCAGCGGTGTCATCGCGATCGCAATTGCGAGCGTTCTGCCAGTCGGCCTGGGCACCGTGCTCGCCTTCGCAGCGGGCGTCGTCCTTGCTCTGCTCTTCATCGCCTACGAGAAGCGCAGCACGAAAGGCATTCTGCCCCGCGTCGCGTTCGACCGACGTTCACCGCTTGCCGCGGTCTACCTGACCGTCGCCGTCTTCGCCTTCGCGATCGGTACGGAGGCGTTCGTGCCGCTCTTCGGGCAGGAGATCGGGCTCATGGGCCCGCTCGTTGCCGGGCTGCTCGGCGCTGCGCTTTCGTTCGGATGGTCGATCGTGCAGGTGTTCTCGGCGAACGTTTCGAGTGCTGCTGCACAGCGGTCACTCATTGTCGTCGGCCCTGTTGTCATCGGGCTGGGGCTTGCCGCCTACGGGGCACTGCAACACAACGGGCCATCCGTGACCGTGCTCGTGTTGTGGTTCGTGACGCTCTTCTTCGCGGGCAGCGGCATCGGCCTGGCCTTCCCGCACCTCACGGTCGCCGCGCTCGGCAGTACCAGAGATGAGGACGAAGGCGCGAAGGCGGCCGCCGCGATCAACACCGTGCTCATCATCGCTCAGGCGTTCAGCGCGACCCTCGCCGGCATGATCGTGAACTTCGCCCTGCCCGACATGGTGCACGCGGCCCGCACACTCATGTTCACATTCGCGGTCATCGCGATTGCGGGCACGATCTTCTCACGCCGCGCGGGCCGCGGAATCGAGGCATGATGCCCGAAGCATCCGCAATTCTTGGCATCGCGATCGTGGCGTTCGGCATGGCGCTGACGCCGGGGCCGAACATGATCTATCTGGTGTCGCGCACACTCTCGCAAGGAACGCTCGCGGGGTTCGTCTCGCTCTGCGGCACTGCGCTGGGTTTCGCCATCTACATGACAGCGGCGAACCTCGGCCTCGCGGTTGTCTTCACGGTCGTGCCGTGGCTGTACACAATCATCAAGATTGCGGGTGCGCTCTACCTGCTGTATCTGGCGTGGACCGTGCTTCGCGGCAGTGCAGGGCTCTTCGAACCCGCACAGATTCCGCGCGATTCGAAGCGTCGCCTCTTCGGTATGGGGCTCGCAACCAACCTGCTCAACCCCAAAGCTGTCATCTTGTACGCGGCCCTCATCCCGCAGTTCATCGACCCGGCGCGGGGCAATGTTGTCGCGCAGGGCTTCGTGCTCGGGGGCGTCCAGATCGTGGCCAGCATTGTCGTCAACAGTGCGTTCATCTTGAGCGCCGGCTCGATCGCGCTCCTGTTGCAACGTCGACCGCGCTGGGCCGTGTGGCAACGTCGCGTGGTCGGCGGGGCACTCGCAGGAATCGGCGTACATCTGCTGCTCGATTCACACGCTCCCGTGAGTGCGGGGGCGGCCTCATGAGCACGCTCGAGCGCACGCGCACCGAGGCGAGCTCGGGGGGTTTGGGCTCGCACTCGCGGCAATGGTCGCCGGCCAACTCGCTGCGAAACCAGCCAGTCTTCCGCCCCCGAAAGGATCACCATGACTACGCAACCCTCAATCCCCGCCGTCATCGGGGCCACCGAAAATGCGCTTCGCGCACTGCTGCTCACGACCCTCGCTTCGACGGTGATCGCGAGTTACGCCGAGTGGGTCGTGCTCAACGCCGTGAGCGCAGCCGGCACGGATGCTTCGAGTGGGCAGTGGCGTGACGAAACCGCCCGCGCGCTCAAGACAGAGATCGAACCCATCGAGGCAGCGTTACGTGATCGCGGTTTGGTCGTGGGTGAGACGCAACTGAGCGACGACGGCCTCGAGGCGTTGGTTGCCGCCCGCCGCGCCGTCGGCGCGGCGACGGCTTCACTCGTCGAGGGCATCAGCGAGTCGGATGACGCAGCAACACGCCGTGTCTTGGCCACCTTGCGTGAACGCGCCGAGGCGCTTGTCAGGGTCCAGTCGTGATAGCACCCGTGGCAATGCCGGGTGGCAACGCACTTCGCGAGGCGCAAATGATCGGTAGCGTCGAGACATGGTGACACTTGACCGCGTGCTGCAGCGCCCGACCGCGCGCATTGCTTATCGCGATTCCGGTCGGGGGTCGCCGACGGTCGTTTTCCTCCATGGTGCGGGTCTCGATCACGTGATGTTCGACGATCAAGCCGACGCGCTCGTGGCGGCTGGCGCGCGCATTGTGCAGTGGGATCTTCGCGCGCACGGGCAGTCCACACTCGCCCCGGGCACGCGATTCACGGCCGAAGATGCACTTGACGACCTTGCGGCGTTGCTCGATGAAACGCAAGTATCGGATCCCGTTCTCGTCGGCCACTCGCTCGGTGGCAACATCGCGCAAGCATCTGCTCGAATGCATTCGAGCCGAGCGAGCGGCGTCGTGATCGTTGACTCCGCGTGGAACGCCGGGCCGCTTTCGGCCACGTCGCGATTCTTGCTCGGGCTTGCGGCACCCTCGCTCGCACTCATTCCGGCGCGTAATTTGCCGGGTCTCATGGCGAAGGCATCGGCCGTGACACCGGCGGCGATTGAGCGAGCAACAGAGACTTTTGGCCGAATGCCCAAGAAGACATTTCTTGACGTGTGGCGCGCGACTTCATCGTTCATAGCACCTGACCCTGCGTATCGCTCGCCAGTCCCGATTGGGCTCATGCGCGGCAGCGACGATCAGACGGGCAATATTTCGCAGGCAATGGGCACCTGGGCTGCGGCTGAGGGTGTCGCAGAGCACGTCGTTGCGAATGCCGGGCATATTGTCACGTGGGACGCACCCGCCCAAAGCACGGTGACCCTCTTCGAGATTCTCGGTCAGTGGCATCCGCAGCTTGTGAGCGGCGAGGGGTGACGCACGTGTTTGTTGCGGAGTACCACCCAGAGCGACCGCGCACCGTTGTCCTGCTGCACGGTGGTGGTGTCGCGGGCTGGATGTGGGAGCCTGGGCTCCCGGTCTCACGCGAGTACTGCTCTCATCGACCGCGGGGCTTGCGAAGAGCGAGCGGTTTGCAAATGCGCAAGCGAGAGCGCTCGGTGTGCCACCCACGCTCGTGCCCGACTATCTTCGAACCTCCGAGTCCATCTCGAAGACGACCTTGCTCACCGTTGTCGCCGCGAACGGCGCATTCGCGCCTCCATCTGGGTGGGAACGTTTCACCGGGGCCGCCATTGTGCTCGCTGGCGGTCGCGAGCCGCGCCCTGTTCAGCGGTCCGCACGACTATTGCACGCCGCCAACCCACGGAGCACCCTCGAGGTCGACCCAGACGCGGGCCACACGCTCCCTTTCAGCAACCCCACTCTCGTTGCCCGCAGCATCCGCGCGATGACGATCGAACATGGCGAGGCTTAGAAGCCTCGCGCGGACGACTCCCGCGTCCACGGCTGCGGGGAGGAACCGGCCCGCTGGTTATGGGGCTGCGCTCCGGGTTCGGGCGTACCCGAGCGCGGGCCGGTGCGCTCGCACGATCTCCACGTTCAGCCCGCTTGATCGAGGACTCTCCGGGGCGGTGTCGGCCTGTGCTGCCGGGTCGCTGTCTTCTTGCATCGCGGCGAGCTGGGTCTCGGTCCGGACGAGATTTTTCTCCACGTCCGCCGAGGCCTGGGTGTGGCGGAACGGCTGGCCGATGCGCTGGGCGGCGTCGTCACGCTCGGTCTCGGCGCTGGCGAGATCGGTGCGGGCGTGCTCGAGGAGCGAGGGGATGCCCGAGGTGCGATTCTCGATGCGCTGAATCAGACCGACACCGCCGTCGAGGAACGCCTGCCGGGTCATGACGAAGCCGCTGCGTGGCACTCCGTCGAGCCGAATGCGCACCACCGGCTCACCAGCGCCCAGTGCCGGACTGGTGGACACGGCGACGTCGAAGCTGCTGATCTGGCCGATGACGCCGTAGTCGCGGGAAGCGTACCGGGGCGCCCACTTCAGGTCGGAGTCGTGCGCCCACGATGTCGCTGGGCCGCCACGGACAGTCCAGGTGATATAACGCGATGGCGCGGGCTTGCACGTTGGTGCCGACGCCGCGGAACTCCTCGCCTGAAACTCAGCGCCATCGCGCTGGCATGCGAGGGAGGGGTGGGTGGGACCGTTTGGTTCCCACCCCTCCCTGCTGTTGCCGTGTTCTACCGGACTGCGGGTGCGGTGCCGAGCTGGATGAGTTGCGAGGCCGGGGCGCAGCACGACCCAGCGGTGCCCGCGTCATCCGGGGCGTCGAACAGGCCGGACCCGCCACACACGCCTGTATCCGGCAGCACGAGATCCACGCGGGCTGCGGCCTCGCGGTCGCCGGCGATCTCCGCGACCACGGAGCGCACCTGCTCGAACCCGGTCAGCGCGAGGAACGTCGGCGCACGCCCGTAGGACTTCGCGCCTACGATGAAGAATCCCGGCTCCGGGTGCGCGAGATCCGCAGCCCCGGTCGCGCGGACCGAGCCGCAGGAGTGCAGGTTCGGGTCGACCTCGTCAGCGACCTTCGCGGGTGCCTGCAGTCGCAGGTCCAGGTCGAGGCGGATCTCCGAGAGGAACGAGAGGTCTGGGCGAAACCCGGTCGCCACGAACACCTTCGCGGCCGGGTCCAAGCGTCGCCCATCCTCGGCGACCAGGACCGCGTGATCGTTCTCGAGGAGGATCTGTTCGGTGCGGAACCCGGTCACGAGATCCACGAGCCCGGATTCGACGGCCTGCTTCGCCCGCTGCCCAAGGGCTCCACGTTCGGGCAACTCATCGGCGCTCCCGCCACCGAAGGTGTTCCCGACGGTGCCGCGGCGCAGCACCCACGAGACCCGCAACCCGTTGTCACGCTTCGCCACCCGCGCGAGCACGCAGATCGTCGTCGCGGCCGAATGCCCGTTCCCGACCACGACCACATGCTGACCGGCGAGTTCGGTGACATCCTCAACGGTCGGCATCCGGTAGTCGACGAACCCGGCGTCCGTGGCGGCACGCTCACCCAAAGCGGGCAGGCCGTCGGCACCGGCGGGGCTGGGGGTGCGCCAAGTCCCGGACGCATCGATCACCGCACGCGCCTCGATCCGCTCCTCCCGCCCGTCCGCATGCTGCACGTGGACGACAAAAGGCTGCTCCGCCCGGCCGGCATCGACCGAGAGATCACGGCCCTTCCGCCCCACACCGACGGCGCGCGCCCCATACCGGACCCGGTCACCGAGCGCATCGGCGAGCGGGGCGAGATACCCGTCGATCCACTGCGCACCCGTCGGGTACCCCTTCTCCGGCGCCACCCATCCGGCCGGCTCCAGCAAGCGACGGGCGGCCGCGTCGGTCAGTTCCGACCACGGCGAGAAGAGCCGCACATGCCCCCACTCCGCGACCGCCGACGCCGGACCCGCACCCGCTTCCAGGACCACCGGTTCCAGGCCCCGCTCCACCAGGTGAGCAGCGGCGGCGAGCCCCTGCGGGCCGGCTCCGATCACGACAACGGGTTCCATTCCAACCTCCACACATTGAAGTTCTTCGATACGTCACAGCCTGCCTGACGTATCGACAACCGTCAATACGTCAGGCAGAATAGGAGCATGACCAGCCTCCCCGTGACCGTTGACACCGCTCCCGCGGGGGCCGCGTGCTGTAATCCCGCGACCGAGGCGATGGTGGACGATGCGACCGCGCATGGACTCGCGAAAGTGTTCAAGGCACTCGGGGACCCGGCCCGCGTCAAGCTGCTGTCCCTGATCACCGCGAGCGCGGACGGCGAGATGTGCGTGTGTGATCTCACCGAACCCGTCGGACTGTCGCAGCCGACCGTCTCGCACCACATGAAGCTTCTCGTCGAGGCGGGCCTCGTGACCCGGGAGCAGCGCGGCAAGTGGGCGTACTACCAGCCGACGACCGGCACCCTCGCCGACGCCGCCCGGACGCTCATTGCCTGATGGTCGATGTGACGGTGCGGCCAATGACGGACGCCGACTGGCCCGCCGTCAGGGCGATATACCGTGCCGGGATCGCCACCGGGCACGCCACCTTCGAACCTCACCCGGCCGCGAGCTGGGAGGCCTTCGCCGCAGGCAAGCGCCCGGGGCTCTCGCTCGTCACCGACGACGCGGACGGTCACGTCATGGGGTGGGCCGCCGCCGGTCCCGTCTCGGCGCGTGAGGTGTACCGCGGGGTGGTCGAGCACTCGATCTACATCCACCCGACGCCGCAGGACACGGTGTCGGCACATTGCTCCTCGCGCGTTCATCGGCCACGCCGACCGCGCCGGCGTCTGGACGCATGACCCGTCGCCGCGCACCCGCCTCCGGCGCTCATCGAGCGCCCGCCGCGCCGCCTCCGCGTCCCCGGCAGGCCCGTCGCCCTCCGCCGTCGTGGTGGCGGGCGACGGGGTGTATGCACGGTAGAGCACGACGTATCCGAATGTCGGGCTGTACGTCAGCGCGTACTCGACTTCGGTCACCATCCGGGTGTTCGCGTCCGTGGGCGGCACGTCGTAGGCGTCCTCCTTCGCGAGCGCCGCACGGGTGGTCTCGTCGCCGGAGTCGAAGCCGCGCAGCTGTTCGATCGCCGCGTCGGTGCCGTCGCGGTCGATGGGATCGAGCACCCCGTCGGCGTCTTCTCCGTGCAGGAACACCACGGTCACCCATTGCCGCTCGGGTGGCTGCCAGGCGATCCGGCCCAGGTGCCCGGACGCCTGATCGAGTGCCCGCTCAGCGGCACTGACCTGCTGTGCGGCCTGCCGGAGAGCGTCGGCGGCAGCCCAGGCGTCCGCTGCCCCGAGGTTCCGGTCGCGCAGCATCAGAGCAGCCCGGAGCAAGCCGCCGCCCGAGCGTGGCACATCCAGTCGATGGGGGCCGAAGAGGGGCTCCGCCTCGACCTGCGCACGGCGCGACCCGTCAACTCCTTCGACGCGCATCGACTGGTCCGGATGGGTGCTGCTCATGGTCGGGGAGAAGAGATCCTGGAGCGACTGCTACACGCCCATCACAGCGAAGGGCTCGACATCGGTGCGGTCGAGGTGCTGGAGAAGCTCGGAGGCGAGGCGGGTACCTGCTCAAGATAAGACCTCAACTGGCATTGAGGCCAAGGAAGCAAGGCTCTGACTGACCAGATCGTTCCGCTTGGCGTCGATATTGTGCCTTGTGCGCACCGTGGCAGCCGTTCAGGATGAGAGCATGTCACAAGCAACGCAGACTGCTCTCATTATCATCGATGCGCAGGAGTCATTCCGCCAGCGATCCGACGACTGGGCCGCGACCGCGAACCCGCGGGTGCTGGAGAACATCGCAGAACTCGTTGAGCACGCGCGACGCATTGGTGACCTGATCGTGTGGGTAACTCACGCGGAGCCGGGTACCGGTGGCGTCTTCGACCCTGCCTCCGGGTTCGTGCGCGTGGTCGACGAGCTCGAACCTCACGACGGCGAGGTTCGGATCATGAAGACGTCGATCAACTCGTTCACGACGACGAACCTGCAGCAGCAGTTGACGACGCGCGGTGTTCGTCGTCTGGTGATCTGCGGTATTCGCACCGAGCAGTGCTGCGAGACGACCGCGCGAGTCGCGAGCGATCTCGGGTTCGAGGTCGAGTTCGTCATCGATGCCACGACCACTTCGGGCATCAAGGCCGGTGACGGGTACGGTGCGGTGTCCGGCGAGGACCTGATGCGCAGGACTGAGAGCATCCTCGGCGGGCGGGGCTTCGCGACGATCACGACGACCGCCGAGCGCATCGGCACAGCGACGGCGACCGTATGACACGAGTCGTCTTCGTGCTGGTGCCCGGCGTGATCCTCTTGGACCTCGCCGGCCCTTCACAGGTCTTCGCCTCCGCGGCTGCGATCGGGGCCTATGACCTCACGTACGTCGGCGAGCAGCCGGTCATCGCCTCCAGTCACGGGCTCGTCCTGCAGGCGCAGGTGCACTGGCCCGAACTCGATCCCGATGACATTGTCATCATGCCGGGTTGGCGGGCGCCGCTGGAAGACGGGTCCGGGTCGCTGAGCGAAGAAGGACTGCAGTTCCTCCGAGGCCACCATGCGTCCGGGGGCACGGTCGCGAGCGTGTGCTCCGGTGCGCTCGCGCTCGGCCGCGCGGGGCTCCTCGACGGTCGACGCTGCACCACGCACCATGACATCCAGCAGGAGTTGGGTCGCAGGTACCCGCTCGCGCACGTGGTTCCGGATGTGTTGTTCACCGAGGACGACCGCGTCATGACCTCGGCGGGTATCGCCAGCGGCATCGACCTGGCGCTCCACATCGTCGCGAGTAGGCAGGGGGCGCCGGTCGCGGCGCAGGTGGCGCGAAATATGGTCGTGTACGCCCGACGCAACGGGGAAGCGGCACAGCTGAGCGTGCTGCTGAGCTATCGCTCGCATGTCGACGAACTTGTCCACCGTGTACAAGACCACATCGACGAGCAGTTTGACCGTGCGCTCCCTCTCGACCGGCTCGCGAGAATCGCGGGCGTCAGCCCACGAACACTGACCAGGTCGTTCACGGCTGCGACCGGGCTGACGCCGCTCCGGTATCAACAGATGCTCCGGCAGGAGCACGCGGAGAACCTGCTGGAGCAGGGCTCGACCGCAGAAGCTGCCGCTCGCGCGGTCGGTTTCGGAGACGCACGTATGCTCCGCCGACTCCGGCAGGGCGCTTCGTTCCCAGCGGCAAGACCAACCAGAAAGTGATGCCGACCAATGCCAAAAGCGTACTGGGTGAACGTGTTTCTTTCGATCTGCGACCCTGGCAGGCTTGCACGGTAAGCCGAGCTCGCCGCAACTCGGATGTCTGTTCCTTCCCGCCGCCTCACAAAGTAGGATCAACCTCAACCAAAGTTGAGGAGGACCATGGGCACCCCGAAGCCTTCTCCGACCGACCTGCTCACCGTGGGTGAGGTAGCGCGGCGCACGGGCGTCGCCGTGTCAGCACTGCACTTCTACGAGCGGGCAGGGCTCATCACATCCACTCGCACCTCGGGTGGACAACGCCGCTACGCCCGCCACGTGATCCGTCGAGTATCGGTCATCCAAGTCGCCAAACGCATGGGCATCCCCTTGTCCGAAGTCGCCGAAGTCTTCGCCGACCTCCCCACCGACCGCATGCCCGGAAAAACCGACTGGCGCCACATCAGCGAACGCTGGCGAGGCCGCCTCGAAGCACGACGCCAAGAAATCGAACGAATGGAAAGTGAACTGGTCGAGTGCATCGGCTGCGGATGCGTCTCACTACGCAGCTGCCGAGTGCTCAACCCCGACGACGAGCTAGGCTCGAACGGCCCCGGCCCCCAACGCCTACCCGAGATCAGCGCGACTTGAGGGCAACGCAGCGGAGGCCGCGTAGAGATCCCGTCAACAGGCAGCACCTGGCGTGGGATCTCTTATGTACTCGTGGCGTTTGAGGTGTCTGATACGTCGGACGGCCAGTTCTCGCCGATGCCCCAGCTGGCACCGCGGGCGATGAAGGTGCCGATCGCGGTGATGCCGGCGAAGACGAACAGCAGGAGGTGGGCGGATCCGACGTAGACGGGTGCAGAGATGTTGACGAGGACTCCGGCGAACGCGGCACTGAATGCACTCGCGATGATGAGCACGGTGTTCACGGCTGCGGCGGCCTTGGCTCCCTCTTCCTCGTCTCTCGTGCTGCTCAACGCAGCGACGGTGAGGTGCGGGAATCCCAGCCCGATGCCCGAACCCGCCAGGAACAGCGTGACGAACCAGAGCACGATGACCAGCGTCGATGGCCCGTCGTGCTGGAGCAGCCCATAGGCTGCCAGCCCCAAGGCGACGACCACGGGGCCGACCGTGATCAGCACGCGACGCGACCGGATGCCGGTGGCGTTCGCCGCGACGACCTGCGTCAGGGACCACCCCAGTGACAGTGCCGCGCCGAGCAGACCCGCGACGAACGGCATCAGGCCGCCGATCTCCTGCCCGAACAGCGGGATGAACGCTTCCGTCCCGATCGCGAATGCCAGCACGGCGACGGTCAGGTAGACCCAGCGAAGTGACGGGCCGGAAACGAAGGTGAAAGTCGCCCGGGGAAGGATGCCGTTGCCGCTACGACGCTCGTGACGGAGGAACCAGCCGCAGAGGACGACGCCGGAGGCGATGGCTGCCCCCCTTCCGAGATCGTGGGGGACGACGCTCGCGATCCCGACCGCGCCCACGCTGCCCGCGAGGAGCATGAGGGAAGCCCACGGCACCGGGTCGCTTGATCGTCCCTGCGCGGCGCGGGGAAGAGCGCGAACCGCGACGATGCCGACCAGCGCAGTCACGACGGCAAGAGCGATGAACGCCATCCTCCATTCGTCGAACTGAGCGAACAGACCGCCCACCACCGGGCCGAGGATGTTGCCCACTCCCCACATCGCCGACACCAGCGCGGCGGCGCGCGCCCACAGCCGCTCCGGCAGCGCACGCTGGATCAGCGCATAGCCCAGACCGGCAAGCAGCCCACCGCCCAGGCCCTGCACCGCACGCCCGAACAACAGAGCTGACATCCACGGACTTGCCGCGCACAGCACGGACCCGAGTGCGAACAGACCGAGCGCCAACAGGTATGCGCGACGCGCCCCCTGCCGAGTCAGCACCCTGCTCACCAGCATCGCACTCACCACCGAGGCGAGCAGGAACGTCATCATCGTCCACGCGTAGAACTCCGCACCGCCGATCTCGGCGACGATCGTCGGTAGGAGACTGGTGGTGAGGTAGACATTGCTCGCCTCGAGCAGGACTCCTCCGGCAAGAACAGAGGCGACGGGCGCGTAGCGGCTGCTCAACAGTTCGCGCCAACTCCCGTCCACGACGGCGCGTTCAGGATCATGAGCCATGAGGTCGTCTTCCCTTGCGTTCGCGGGTGCGGATACTGGCTCCGCACCGCCGTCATCAGTGGTGCTCCCGAGAGTAGAACCTCAACTAACGTTGAGGTCAAGGGAGTGGGGCGAGGTTTGCGAGCGACTTGCCCCCGAACTCGTTGACGCTCTCAGCGCAGAACTGCCCGAAGGGGCCATCGCAAAGTGGGATCGGGCGGTCGGGCGTCCACAGCGTTACGGCCGGTGGCGCCGCGACCAGCTCGCCTCTCTGGTCGTTCGCGCCACACGAATGACTGGGCATGTTCAGTCCGAGGCCAGGGAGCTGATTCATCGATTCCTAGCGCTCGAGACGTATGAGGTTCTGCAGGTGGGGCTACCTAGAGTGTGTTCGAGACGTACTGCAACCCCTGTGTTCACGGCCCAGCGAGGTGGACTGAAATGCGTGCCGACGTCCTGTCGGAGTGGCTACTCGGCCACGTGGCAGGAGGGGCACGCAGAGGGCACGAGGTGCCAGCGGGCTTCAGGAACCGCATGACTCCGCGCTTCTCAACTAGAACTGGGACTTCTAGAAAGCTGGTGCAGGTCCGGCGCCTCCCTGTGCCGCGACCTCCGCTGACGGCCGACAGAGACACGGATCCGCCCCACGCTCCTCCGGGAGGGTGGGGCGGATCCGTCGTGTGCGGCAGGCGGCGTGCGTGGAGATTCGCGTGCGGTGCCCATGGTCCGCTGGGCGATGCGGGCGTCTGCCGACGGGAGCGCGCCAGAGTCCCGGACTCGCGCTTGCGCAGGGGCGCCGGTCGCTTTATGGTGATCTAGTACTCTAGAAGAGTTGGTTCGAGGGAGAACGATGGTCACGCGACTGAAGCGCCGGCTGGGGCAGCTGGCCTCCGAACGGCGCGGAATGCTGATGGGGTTCCTGCCCGCGGGGTTCCCGGCGCCGGACGAGTTCCGCCGCGTCGCGCAGGCGGCGTTCGACGCGGGCCTGGACGCTCTCGAGGTCAGCATGCCCGGCCCGGCCCCCGCCCTGGACGGCCCCCTCATCCAGGCCGCCGCCGAGCGCGCGTCCGCCCACCTGGACGGGATCCCCGCGGCCCTGGAGCTGGCCGCGCGCAGCCGGTCGACCGACGACGACACGATCGTCGCCCTCGCCTACGCCTCGACGTTCGACGGGATCGCCACGGACGCGTTCTTCGACGCACTCGTCGCGGCGGACATCGACGCCTACCTCCTCCCGCAGCACCCCATGACCGAGCAGCTCGCCCTGGGCGCGCAGGCGCAGGCGCGGGGGATCGAGCCCGTGCTGTTCCTCTACCGGCAGGAGGACCTGCCGCTCCTCGCCGCGAGCGCGATCGACGAGCCCGTGATCTACCTCCAGTCGGCCGACCTCCGCACCGGCGGCGTCTTCAACCCGGCGAAGGCGCAGGAGCGGCTCACCGAGCTCGCCGAGGCCCTCGGCGAGCGTCGCTACCACGTGTGCGTCGGCTTCGGGGTGCGCGGGCCCGACGAGGTCGAGTCGCTCATGGCCACCGGTGCGGACGGCGCGATCATCGGCACCCAGCTCGTCCGCGCCGCGGAGGAGGGGCCCGAGGCCGTCACCGCGCTCGTCGACGCCGTCGCACCGGCCCTCGTCGGCCGCACGCTGCGGAGCGCGGAGGAGGTCATCCGATGACGGTGGAGGGGACCTGGAGTCCGCAGCGCATCTCGTTCAGCCGCAACGACGGACTGCCGAAGTACGTGGCGATCGCCCGCGCGATCACGCTCGCCATCACCGACGGCGAGCTGACCGCCGGGGAGACCCTGCCCTCGCAGAAGGAGCTCGCGGAGAGCTTCGGGGTCACGCTGATGACGGTCCGGCAGGCGATCCAGCTCCTCACGGAGCAGGACCTGCTGACGACCGAGCAGGGCAAGGGCACGTACGTGCGCAGTCGCCCGTTCCATCTCCCGCTCGGCCGGCTGGCGAGCCTCGCCGCCCAGGTCGAGGCGTCGGGGCGACGCCTGAGCACCGAGGTGCTGGGATTCGCGCCGATCGAGATCTCGCCGCTCGAACAGCAGCGGATGGGGCTGCCCGCGCCCGAGGCCGTCGAGCTGGTGCGACTGCGTTTCGTGGACGGCGTGCCGTTCATCCTCCAGACCTCGCTGCTGCCGCCCGAGTTCGCGCGCGGGGTCGAGCCGGACCAGCTCGTGGAGCGCTCCCTCTACGACGTCCTCCAGGACGCGCACGGGATCCGGGTCGAGCGCGCGCACGAGACGGTGCAGGCGACCAGCCTGGACGACGAGTCCGCCCGGCTCCTCGGACGCAGGACCGGCGAGTCCGCCCTGCTCTCGTCCCGGCTGACCTTCAGCTCGGACGGCATCCCGGTCCTGGACGACCGGGCGCTGACGGCCGGGGACACGGTCGTCGTGTCCGCCGAACGCCACGCCAACGACGGGGGGCTGTCGCTGGTGCTCTCCCGCGACGCGACGGCCCTCGCGGACAGCTCGCTCCCGTTCATGCGCGGAAGCCGCTGACGCCCTCACGACAGGAGATGACGATGACGTCAACGCTCACACGGACCGCCGTGCTCGGCACCCGCGGACTCAGCAAGGACTACGGTGCCGTCCGCGTCGTGTCCGACATCACCCTCGACTTCCACGCCGGCAGCATCCACGCCCTCCTCGGCGAGAACGGGGCCGGGAAGTCCACGCTCATCAAGATGCTCTCCGGTGCGGCGGCGACGAGTGCCGGCGAGCTCCTCGTCGACGGACAGCCGCGGTCGTTGAAGTCCGTGCGCGACGGGCAGGCGCTCGGTGTCGTCGCTCTGCCGCAGGAGCTGACGCTCGTCCCGACGCTCGGGGCGGCCGAGAACATCTTCCTCGGCATGCGGCCGCCGGGGATCCGCGGGCTGGTCGACCGACGCCGCCTCGACCGCGACGCGGGCGAGCAGCTCGCCCGCCTCGGGCAGCGGATCCCGCTGAACGTCCCCGTCGGGGAGCTGTCGGCCGTCCAGCAGACGATGATCGCGCTGGCGAGGGCACTGGCCCGGGACGCCCGCGTGCTCATCCTCGACGAGCCGACGGCCGCCCTCACCGACACGGAGACGGAGCAGCTGTTCGGCGTGCTGCGCGCGCTGCGCGACGCCGGCACCGCGATCCTCTACGTCTCGCACCGCCTGGAGGAGGTCTTCGCGCTCGCCGACACGGCCACCGTCCTGCGCAACGGGCGCCACGTGTGGACGAAGCCCATCGCGGAGACCGACACCGACGACGTCGTCTCGGCGATGATCGGGCGTGAGCACGGACAGGTGTACCCGCCCCGGTCCGACGCTCCGGGCGAGGTCGTCCTGCGCGTCGAGGGGCTCTCCGGGTACACGCTGCGGGACGTCACGCTGGAGGCGCGATCCGGTCGCGTGCTCGGGATCGCGGGGCTCGCCGGCGCCGGACGCAGCGAGCTGCTGAAGATCGTCGCCGGAGCCCAGCGCGCCCGAGCAGGGACGGTCCGGCTGGGCGACGCCGACGTCACCGGGCGCTCGCTCGGCGCGTCCATGGATGCGGGGATCTCCCTCGTGCCGGAGGAGCGCCGCAGCCAGGGGCTGGTCATGACGGACTCGGTGCAGGCGAACATCGCCCTCGCGAACCTCCGTGCGCTCAGCACCCTCGGGGTGCTCAGCCGCGCCCGGGAACGGGAGACGGCGCAGCGCCGGGCGACGGAGCTGCAGATCAAGGCGACCTCGATCCGCCAGCCCGTCGACGAGCTCTCCGGCGGCAACCAGCAGAAGGTCGTCCTCGCGAAGTACCTCGAACGCCGCCCCCGCGTCCTGCTGCTGGACGAACCGACCCGCGGCATCGACATCGGCACGAAGGCCGAGATCTACCAGCTGATCCGCCGGCTCGCCGACGAGGGCGTGGCCGTCCTGGTGGTGTCGAGCGAGATCCCCGAGTTGCTCGGCCTCGCCGACGAGATCGCCGTGCTGCACGAAGGACGACTCACCGGAGTCGTCCCGGCGGCGGGCGCCACCGAAGAGTCCATCCTCCACCTCTGCTACAGGAAGTCCGCATGATGACAACGACCGAGACGACCACGGCGACGACGCCGCGGCGTGCCGCGCTCCCCGCGCGCCTGGCCTCCTACGGAACCCTCATCGGCCTGGTCGGGCTGATCGCCCTGTTCGCCGCCATGAAGCCGCAGGTGTTCTTCACGCCGCTCAACTTCACCAACATCCTGGAGCAGGTCGCGATCCTGGCGATGATCGCCGCCGTGCAGACGGTGGTCATGGTGGTGGGCGACTTCGACCTGTCCGTGGGATCGCTCGCGAGCCTCACCGGCGTCATCACCGCGCAACTGCTGGTCGGCGGGATGCACCCGGCCGTGGCGGTGCTCATCGGCCTCGGCGCGGGCGTGATCGCCGGCGCCGTGAACGGGTTCCTCGTCGCCTACCTCGGGCTGTCCGCCTTCATCGCGACCCTCGCCACCATGACCTCCTTCTCCGGCCTCGCCCTGCTGCTCTCCAGCGGCACGACCGTCTTCGGTCTCCCGGACGCGTTCGTCTGGCTCGGGCAGGGCAGGCTCGGCATGATCCCGGTGCCCGTCGTCATCGCCGTCGTGGTCGCCCTGATCGTCTGGTTCGTCCTGTCCAAGACCGTCATCGGACGCAGCTGGTACGCGGTCGGCGGGAACGCGGAGGCGGCGCGACTGTCCGGGGTGAAGACGCGCGCGGTGCGGTTCTCCGCGTTCCTCGTCTCCGGGTTCGGCGCCGCGCTCGCGGGCATCATCCTGACCGCACGGCTCGCCTCCGCGCACCCGTCCGCCGCGGATCCGTTCATGCTGTCCTCGATCGCGGCGGTGTTCCTCGGGATCACGCTCTCCCGGGCGGGCCAGCCGACGATCGGAGGCACGGTGGTGGGCCTCGGGATCGTCGGGGTCCTGAGCAACGGCCTCAACATCATGCAGGTCAACAGCTACGTGCAGCAGATCCTGACCGGTCTCATCATCGTCCTGGCGGTCAGCCTCAGCCGTCTGAGCAGGAAGCGCCGCTGACGTGACCGTCATCGCGGGTCTCGACTTCGGCACCTCGAGCGTGAAGCTCGCGGTGGCGTCCTCCGACGGCACGGTCCTCGCCCGGGCACAGACCGGGTACCCGACCGTGACGGGACCGGGCGGGCGCGCCGAGCAGGATGCGGACCACTGGTGGGCGGCGGCCGCCGCGGTCATCGCCGAGACGGGACTCGGCGCTCGGATCGACGCGATCGGCGTCACCGGCCAGATGCAGGATCTCATCACGGTCGCCCGCGGGCGCGCCGCGGGCCCGGTGCTCCTCTACTCCGACACCCGCGCCGGCGCCGCGCACGCACGACTGCGGGCCGCGCACGGGGACTGGGAGGGGCGGACCGGGAACCACCAGGACCCGACGAACGTCGCGGCGAAGATCGCCTGGCTCGCCGAGAACGACCGGGACCGTCTGGACGGCGCCGAGCACCTGCTGTTCGGCGCGCCCGGATACATCGCCTGGCGGGCAACCGGCGTCGCGGCCTGCGACGTCGTGACCGCGTCGACCACCGGACTGCTCGACGTGTCCCGCCGCACGTGGCTGACCGAGGTCCTCGTCTCGACGGGAGCGCGGGCCGATCAACTCCCCGTGCTCCTGGGGACCGCGTCGGACGACGCGCTGATCGGCGGCGTCGGCCCGGCGGCGGCGGCCGAGCTCGGCGTGCGCGCCGGGATCCCCGTCGTGCACGCCCTGGGCGACGCGGGCTCGGCGACCGACGGCCTCGTGGGCGTCGCACCGGGTGACGCCTACGTCTACCTCGGCACCACCGGCTGGCTCGCCGCGGTCACCGAGGCGGACCCGGCCGCGGTCCCGTCGCCCATCCATTCGCTCGTGATGCCCGGATGGGAGACCCGGCTGCGGATCGGCGCCGTGCAGTCGGCGGGATCGACGGCGGAGTGGTCGCGCCGGACGTTCCTCCCCGGGCTCGATTTCCGGGCGGTCGACGCGCTCGCGGCAGACCGCATGGCGGATCCGACGGCGCTCGGCGTCCGACCGCTGGCCCTGCCGGGGCTCGGCGGAGAGCGGACCCCGGTGCGCGACGCGGACTTCCGCGGGGCGTTCGTCGGCGTGCACGAGGCGACACAGCCGATCGACTTCCATCTCGCCGTGCTGACCGGCGTGGCTCTCGCGCTGCGCCACGCCAGCGACGAGCTCGGCATGGCCCAGCACCGCATCCCGCTCGTCGGCGGGGCGGCGTCCAGCCCGGCGTGGCGGCAGATCCTCGCTGACGTCTTCGGCGCGACGATCGTCACGGGTGACGCGGAGGATCCGGGCACGCACTCTGCGATCCGGGCCGTCGGGTCCGTCCTCGGACTGCCGACCCGGCCGGAGCCGCTGTTCGGCACGCTCGACGCCGGGACCGTGACGCGACCGTCCGCCCAGGCCTCCGCATACGAGCGCCTGATCCCCGTCCACCGTGCCCTGTACGACGCGCTCGCCCCGACCTTCCGCGATCGCTGACCCGTCCCGACCCACCCACGAAAGGCACCCACGATGAAGAAGACAAGGACCCTCGCGCTGATCGGCGGCATCGTCGCCGCCGCGAGCCTGGCCCTCACCGCCTGCTCCGGCCCGGCGTCGGCCGGCTCGGCGGGCAGCGGCGACGCCGCCATGACGATCGCCGTCGTCACGCCGTACCTCAGCAACGCGTCCACCAAGGAGGTCATCGACCTCTTCACCGAGGACGCGGAGTCCCGGGGCTGGCAGGTCAGCGTCGAGGACACCGCCGGCGACATGAACAAGCTCAACAGCGCGTTCCAGAACGCCGCGGCGCAGCAGCCCGACGCGATCGTGCTCGGCATGGGGGACCCCACCCAGGTCTCGCTCGGACTGAAGTCCGCGGCGGATGCGGGCGTGCCGGTGTTCGCGATCGACGCCGCCGAGGCCGACGGCATCGCGGCCAACGTCACGAGCGACAACACCGACCTCGGCGAGCAGAGCGCGAACGCCCTGATCGAGGCCATGGGCGGCACGGGCGCGGTCGTCATGCTGACGCATGACCCGCACCCCGGAGTCAAGGAGCGTGCCGCCGGTGCGAAGGCCGTGTTCGAGAAGGCGGGCATCACGATCCTCGAGTCCAAGCACGTCGAGGTGCCCGGTCCCGTCGACGACGCCCGCAAGTCGGTGCAGGATCTCCTCTCCGCACACGGTGACGCGGTGACCGGCATCTGGGGCGGTTGGGACGAGCCGGCGCTCGGTGCCACGCAGGCGCTGCAGGCCGCGGGCATCACCGGCGTCCCGGTCGTCGGCATCGACGGGCAGGACTTCGCCCTGGCCGAGGTCGCGAAGGGCGGCCCGTTCACCGCGACGGTGAAGCAGGACTGGGAGGCGATCGCGGCGCAGGTCGCCGATCTGATCGAGGCGAACGCCGCCGGCACTGCGCCGGAGAAGACGCAGTACGAGCTTCCGGGGACGCTCGTCACGAAGGACAACGCCGGGCAGGACTGAGGCCCGTCGACGAGACCGCGCGCGTCCTTCTCCGGCAGGACGCGCGCGGTCTCGTCGCGCCTCCCGTCAGCATAAAAGCGGGGAGGCGGAGCTTCGCCTCTCGACGGTAACCGCCGTCGGTTCCGCGGAACGGACAACGTCAATCGCGTTGCCGACAGCCCGCTTCCCGGCGCCTCTCCGGCCGGGCCTGCCCGGATGGGTCAGACCTGTGCCGAGCGGTCCGGGAGCTGCTGCAGCGTCCAGGTGTTGCCGTCCGGATCGGCGAAGCGCACGAACCGGCCCCACGCCTGCTCGTCGACGCCCTCCGCCTCGACGCCGAGTCCGCGCAGGTGCGCGAGCGCCTCGTCGGCGTCGGGGACGACCACCTGGATCGTGTTCTGGCGACCGGGCTCGAGGTCCAGCCCGAGGCCCGTGCCGAACGCGATCGAGCAGGCCGATCCCGGAGGAGTCATCTGCACGAACCGCAGCCCCTCGAACGGGACTTGGTCGTGGTCGGCGTGGAAGCCGATCTTCACGTAGAAGTCCTTCGCACGGTCGACGTCGGTCACCGGCACGAAGATGAGCTCGATCTTCCAGTCCATGCTCGCCCTCCTCTGCGGGAGTCCGTCTCCCGCTGCCGCACACGCTACGCCGGGGCACCGACACGGGACAGACCCGCCGGAACGACCCTCGCGTCACGACTCGTCCCGCGCCAGAATGGGCCGGGACGCCGAGGAGAGGGAGAGCATGAAACAGGTCGCATTCGGGACGGGAACGGCCCCTGCGGTGATCGCGGGGATGATGCGGATCGCCGACAAGACGGACACGCAGATCCGCGAGCTGTACGCCGCGGCGCGGGAGTCCGGCATCGACTTCTTCGACCACGCCGACATCTACGGCGGCGAGATGCACGCCTGCGAGCGGCGCTTCGCCGAGGCGCTGCGGCTGAGCCCCGCCGAGCGCGACGAGATCACGATCCAGACCAAGTGCGGCATCGTTCCGCAGCAGGGGATGTTCGACTTCTCGGCGGAGCACATCCTGCGCCAGGTCGACGGCTCGCTGCGCGCCCTCGGCACGGACCGACTGGACGTGCTCCTGCTGCACCGCCCCGATGCGCTCGTCGAGCCGGACGAGGTGGCCCGCGCGTTCGACCAGCTCGAGGCCTCCGGAAAGGTGCGCGCGTTCGGCGTCTCCAACCACACGCCGCGTCAGATCGACCTGTTGCGCACGGCGGTGCGCCAGCGCTTCGTCGCGAACCAGCTGCAGCTGTCTCTCGTGCACGCGCCGATCATCGCGCAGCCGGTCGCCGCGAACATGGCGGGTGTCGAGCAGAGCACCGTGATCGACGGCGGGGGGATCGTCGAGTACTGCCGGATCGAGGGGATCGCGATCCAGGCCTGGTCCCCGTTCCAGGCGGGCTTCTTCACCGGGGTCTTCCTCGGCCACCCCGAGTACGCGGAGCTGAACGCCGTCATCGATCGGCTGGCCGCCGCGCACGGCGTCACGCCGACGGGCATCGCGACGGCCTGGATCGCCCGCCACCCGGGCGGCTTCCAGACGGTGCTCGGGACGACGACGCCGCAGCGGGTGCGGGACGCGGCCGCGGGCGCCGACGTCGTGCTCAGCCGCGCCGAGTGGTACGAGCTCTTCCGCGCCGCCGGCCACCTCCTGCCCTGACACCCCCGTCCACCGCCGTCTCGGCCCCGCGCGGGGTCAGGCGATCGCGCGGGATCAGGCGGGTGGGGGCGGGGGGTACCTGTTCTGGTGCGTGTGCCTGATCTGGCGGTGCGTGGAGGCGGGGTGCGGGGCGTGGGGGCGGGGTGGTGGGGGTGGGGCTCCGCTGAGGACGCGGCCCACGGCGCTCACGCGTCTGCCCGGGCCTCCAAGGCGGCGAGGCTCACGGCGAGGGCCTGGAACAGGTCTCCGCGGGTGTCGTCGAACTCCACGACGCGGAGGGCGTCCCGCGGTGCGGCGTCGATGCAGGCGCCGTACGGCACGTCGCCGAGGCCGAGGGCGACCTGGTCCGCGACGTCCTCCGAGCCGGCAGGGGCGTCCTTGAGGTGCAGCGCCGCGATGCGCTCTCCGAGCGCGGCGACCAGCGCGACCGGGTCCGCCCCGGCGCGCATCGCCCAGTACACGTCGAGCTCCAGGGCGACCCGGTCGTCTAGCCGATCCGACAGGTGCTCCAGCGCCGTGCGGCCGTCTCCGGCGTCGAACAGCTCATGGGCGTGGTTGTGGTATCCGAGCCTCGTGCCGTGGGCCGCGGCGACATCGGCGGCGGCGTTCATGTCGTCCGCGATGCGCGCGATCCCATCCTCGGCCCTCCAGCGCGAGGCGGGCACCGCGGGGTCGATCACCAGTTCCACGCCCTGGGCGGCGGCCCGGGCGAAGACGGCGGAGAGATCCGTGTCCTCCGCGGCCGACACCGTGCGCTCATGGGCGCTCGGCATGCTGATCCCGTGCGCCGCGAGCAGGGCGGGCAGGGCCGGGAGATCGGCGAGCCGGTACCCCTCCGCGCGGGAGAAGCCGGTGTCCGCCAGACGCCGGACCGTGTCCGCGGCGTCCGTGCGCAGCCCCTCGCGGACCGAGTACAGCTGGACGACGGCGGGCGCGCTCACGTCACGCTCCCGATCTGCCACGGGACGAACTCGTCCTGGCCGATGCCGAGCTCCTCGCTGGCCGTCCTCTCCCCGGAGGCGACGCGGAGGATCGTGTCGAAGATCTCGCGGCCGACCTCGTCGACGGATCGCCCGGCGTCCACGATCCCTCCGGCGTCGACGTCGATGTCATCCCCCATGGACAGGGCGAGCGCCGAGTTGGTCGCGATCTTGATGCTCGGCACCGGCTTGCAGCCGAGGACGGACCCGCGTCCCGTCGTGAAGCAGACGACCGTGGCCCCGCCCGCGACGAGCCCGGTGACCGAGACGGGATCGTATCCCGGGGTGTCCATGAACGACAGGCCGGGGGAGGGGATCGGCTCGGCGTACCGGAGCACGTGGCTGAGCTCCGTGCGACCCGCCTTGGCGACGGCGCCGAGCGACTTCTCCAGGATCGTGGTGAGGCCGCCCTCCTTGTTGCCCGGCGACGGGTTGTTGTCGAGCGTGCCCCCGCCCGCCTCCGCGTACGCGCGCCACCAGTCGATCCGCTCCAGGAGCGCGCGGCCGACGTCCTCCGACACCGCGCGTCGGGTCAGCAGGTGCTCCGCGCCGAAGACCTCGGGGGTCTCGGCGAGGACGGATGCGCCGCCGAGTCCCACGAGCAGGTCGGAGGCGACGCCGAGGGCCGGGTTCGCCGTGATCCCGGAGTATCCGTCCGAGCCGCCGCAGTTCAGCCCGAGGACCAGCTCGCCGGCGTCGATCGGCTCGCGGCGCCAGGCGTCGATCCGGGGGAGCATCTCGCGGATCCGGCGCACGCCCTCCTCGACGGTGGCGCGGACGCCGCCGGTGCCCTGGATCGTCATCCGTTCGACGAGGACGTCCGGGGACACCTCCAGGTCCTGGGAGATGAGGTCGAGCTGGAGCATCTCGCACCCGAGCCCCAGCAGCAGCACCCCCGCCATGTTCGGGTGCTGGGCGTACCCCCGCAGGGTGCGCAGCAGCATCCGGGCGCCCTCCGAGTCCGAGATCAGCCCGCATCCGCTCTGATGGGTGAGGGCGACCACGCCGTCGACGTTCTCGAACTCCTCCAGGTCGTGCGGACGGAAGCGGTCGGCGATCATCTTCGCCGTCGCCGCCGAGCAGTTCACCGAGGTGACGATGCCGATGTAGTTGCGCGTCGCGGCGCGCCCGTCCGCGCGACGATAGCCCTGGAACGTCGGCCGCCGACCCTCCCACGACGGGGGATCGAGCCGGGCGGTGCCGAACTCGGCCTCCTGCCCCGCGTCCCGCATCCCGAGGTTCCGGGTGTGCACGTGGGCGCCGGGGGCGATGTCCTCGGTGGCCACCCCGATCGGCTGACCGTACTTGAGGACGTCCGCCCCGCGGGGGACCGCGGCGATCGCCACCTTGTGGCCGCGCGGGACGGCATCGAGGATCCGGACGTCGCCGTCCGGGAGCGGCGCGGTCGTCCCGGGCGCGAGGTCGGTCGTCGCGACGGCGACGTTGTCGTCCGGGGACAGGACGAGGACGGGGCGGGGCGGGGCGGACGGATCGGCCATGGGGCCTCCTTCGCGGGATCCGATGCAATTTCTTCGACCCATTCTGCAAGAACTATGACATATGCTGAATGCGATTGCAGAACGAGTCTACGACGCGAGCCTCCTCGCGTCCATCGCGAAAGGATCGTCATGGCTGCACGACAGAACTTCATGGCCGGGAAGCTCGCCGTCGAAGTGCACGACACCGAACGGGAGATGGGGGAGGCCGCCGCACGGCGCGCCGCCGCCGTGATCCGGGACGCGGTCGACGCCCGCGGCGCCGCGCGCGTGGTGATCGCCACCGGCAACTCCCAGTACGCCTTCACGGATGCGCTGCGCGCGCAGGACGTGCCCTGGGGTGCGGTGACCGTCTTCCACATGGACGAGTACGTCGGGATCGACGAGGACCATCCGGCGAGCTTCCAGCGCTGGATCCGGGAGCGCATCGAGGACCCGCTCCGCCCTGCGCGCGTCGAGTACATCGGCGGGCAGGGCGACGCCGAGGCGGAGGCGGCGCGCTACGAGGGGCTGCTGCGCGCGGAGCCCCTGGACCTCGTGTGCATGGGGATCGGGGAGAACGGTCACCTCGCCTTCAACGAGCCGCACGAGGCCCGCTTCGACGATCCGCGATGGGCGCGGGTCATCACCCTCAGGCCGGAGTCACGGCGCCAGCAGGTCGGAGAAGGGCACTTCCCGACGATCGACGACGTGCCGGCTCAGGCGATCTCGCTCACCATCCCCGCGCTCCTGTCGGCGCGCCACGTGCAGGTCTGCGCCCCGGAGCCGCGCAAGGCCGACGCCGTCCGTGCCACGGTGACCGAGCCGATCTCTCCCGCCTGCCCTGCGACGATCCTGCGTGAGACGCCCCACGCGACGCTGTTCGTGGACGCGTCCTCGGCGTCCCGGCTGGACCTCGCGCCGGCGGTCTGAACCCCGTGTCCCGAGACGGGGACGGCGCTCTCGCGGTCGTCGACGGGCAGGTGCTGGTCGGCGGCGGATTCGTGCCGGCCGACATACGGATGCGGGGCGGCGTCGTGGTCGCCGTGACACCGCGCGTGCCGGGCGGGCCGGCCGGGGAGGACCGGATCGCGCACGAGCGGGTGATCGACGTCGGCGGCTCGTGGGTCACGCCCGGCCTCGTCGACGTGCATGTGCACGGCGCCCGCGGGCACGCCTTCGCCGACGCGGACGCGGAGGGGCTCGCCGAGATCGAGCGTCACCTGCTCGCCGAAGGGGTCACGTCCTACGTCGCCTCCCTGGCCTCGGCTCCCGCGGAGGCGCTCGAC
>NZ_BCRA01000038.1 GCF_001552355.1 Microbacterium resistens NBRC 103078 | reverse complement strand
CGCGGCGGCCGGAGCCGCGGAGGCGGAGCCGCCCCGCTGGCGACGGCCGGAGCCGTTGGACGACGCCGCGCGGTGCTTGACCACCGGGTCGTGGTGGACGATGATCCCGCGCCCGGCGCACACCTCGCACGGCTCGCTGAAGGTCTCGAGAAGGCCCAGCCCCAGCTTCTTGCGGGTCATCTGGACGAGGCCCAGCGAGGTCACCTCGGCGACCTGGTGCTTCGTGCGATCCCGGCTCAGGCACTCGACCAGGCGGCGCAGGACGAGGTCGCGGTTGGACTCCAGCACCATGTCGATGAAGTCGACGACGATGATGCCGCCGATGTCGCGCAGACGCAGCTGTCGCACGATCTCCTCGGCCGCCTCGAGGTTGTTCTTGGTGACGGTCTCCTCGAGGTTTCCGCCGGATCCGACGAACTTCCCGGTGTTGACGTCGACGACGGTCATGGCCTCGGTGCGGTCGATCACCAGCGAGCCGCCCGACGGCAGCCACACCTTGCGGTCCAGCGCCTTCTCGATCTGCTCCGTGATCCGGTAGGCGTCGAACGGATCGACCTCGTCCTCGTAGGTCTCGACGCGCTCCAGCAGGTCCGGCGCCACGCTCTCCAGGTAGGAACGGATCGTGCGCCCGGCGTCGGCGCCCTGGATCAGCATCTTCGTGAAGTCCTCGTTGAAGACGTCACGCACGATCTTGACCAGCAGGTCCGGCTCGGCGTGCAGCAGCGCGGGGGCCTGCTGCGTCTCCACCTGGCCGCGGATGTGCTCCCACTGGGCGGTGAGCCGCTGCACGTCGCGCGTGAGCTGGTCCTCGGTCGCACCCTCCGCCGCCGTGCGCACGATGACGCCCGAGGACTCCGGCAGGACCTCCTTGAGGATGCGCTTCAGACGCGCCCGCTCCGTGTCCGGCAGCTTGCGCGAGATCCCGTTCATCGAGCCGTTCGGCACGTAGACGAGGTAGCGGCCGGGCAGCGAGATCTGACTGGTCAGCCGCGCGCCCTTGTGCCCGACCGGGTCCTTCGTGACCTGGACGAGCACCTTGTCGCCGGGCTTGAGGGCCAGCTCGATGCGGCGGGGCTGGTTGCCCGTCTCGACGCCGTCCCAGTCCACCTCGCCGGAGTACAGCACCGCGTTGCGACCGCGACCGATGTCGACGAACGCGGCCTCCATGCTCGGCAGCACGTTCTGGACGCGACCGAGGTACACGTTGCCGATGAGCGACGCGTCCTGGTTGCGGGCCACGTAGTGCTCGACGAGGACGTTGTCCTCGAGCACGGCGATCTGCGTGCGGCCGTTCTTCGAACGGACCACCATCTCGCGGTCCACGGCCTCGCGGCGCGCGAGGAACTCGGCCTCGGTGACGACCGGCCGACGACGTCCTGCGTCGCGACCGTCGCGGCGGCGCTGCTTCTTGGCCTCCAGTCGCGTCGAGCCCTTGATCCGCTGCGGCTCGGTGATGTACTCGACGACCCGCTGACGCTGACGCGGCTGGTCGCCGCCCTGCTCGTCGGCGTCGGAGCCCCCGCCACGACGGCGGCGCCCGCGACGCGACGACGACCCGCCGCCCTGCTCCTCGTCGGCGTCCCGGTCGCGCTCACGCCCGGGACGCGCCGGGAGCGGCACGATCTCGGGCGCGTAGAAGTGCAGCTGCGTGGACACGCGGGAGACGAACACCTCGGGAAGGAGACCGAGGCTCACGGCCGTCACCGGCCGCTCGGGCTCAGGCTCAGGCTCGGGCTGCTGCTCTCCCGCAGCGTCCTGCGGCGTGCCCGTGGCCTCCGCCGGATCGTTCTGGCCCTCGGCCGTCAGTGCACCGCCCGTCTGCGCCTCGGGCTCAGCGGACGGATCCGCCTCGGCCGGCGTCGCCTCGGTTTCGACGGAGGTGTCCGCCTGCGCCGGCGTCGCCTCGGTTTCGACGGAGGTGTCCGCCTCCGCCTGCGTCGTCTCGACGGCGTCCTCCGTCGAGGCCGGCGCGTCGTCCACCGGCGCCTCCGCGGACCGGTCCGTGCCCGCGGTCGCCGCGAGGGGCTCGTCTCTCACGGCCTCGGCGCCGTCCTCCTCCTGCTCGCCGGCCTCCGAGGCAGGCTCGGCCCCGGGCACGGCGGGATCGTCGCCGCCGGAGTCCCGCTGCGCCCCCTCGGGGGTCAGCGGAAGCAGCGCATCCAGGTCGAGGGTAGGGGTGTTGTCATCATTCACTTCGCCCATTGCCGGCGTACTCCCTGCGCGTCGGCTCTGCCGCCGCGGAATCTCATGCAGCGCTCGCGAGCCCTGCGTACTGAACGGTCTGCGATCGGCGAGGACGCTCTGATCGCGATGGAGGCGTTCGCCTCCGAAGTCTGCGTGCGATGCCTCCCCCGGCACCGGCCGGGTCGAGCATCCCCCTCATTATCGCACCTCGGCGTGTTCTTCGCGGCACCGACGGAGCCGCGCCCCGGTTTCTCCCGGACGATCCCACCCTGGTCATAGCGACGCGCTGGCATAATCCGAGGCATGACAGCGCAGCGCACCCGCCCGGTCGGATACGCCATCTGGCTCATCGTCGCGAGCGTGGTGGGATGGTGGGCGGCGTTCCAGTTGACCCTCGACAAGATCATCCAGCTGGAGAACCCCGACGCCGTGCTGGGCTGCAACATCAGCGTGATGATCCAGTGCGGGAAGAACCTGGACTCGTGGCAGGGAGAGGTCTTCGGCTTCCCGAACCCGATCATCGGCCTCACGGGCTGGATGGCGCCGATGGTCGTCGGCGTGGCACTGCTCGCGGGTGCACGGTTCCCCCGCTGGTTCTGGGGGGCCTTCGGCGCGGGCGTCACCTTCGCGTTCGGCTTCGTGTGCTGGCTGATCGGGCAGAGCCTCTACGCGCCGAACCTCGGCGTCCTGTGCCCGTGGTGCATGCTGACCTGGGCCGTCACGATCCCCACCTTCTTCGCGACGGTCCTCCATCTGTTCCGCAACGGGACGTTCTCGTCCTCGCCGACGGTGAAGGCCCGGGCCGCGCGGCTGATGGCCTGGGTCCCGCTGGCCACGATCCTCGCGTACGCGGTCGTGATCCTGCTGGCGCAGCTGCGCGGCCTCGACCTCCTCGGCGAGGTGGCCGGCCTGCTCTTCTGACGGAGGCCTCCGACGGGAAGACCCCGCTCCCTGCGAACAGGGGCGGGGTCTTCGCCTGTCGTCGGAGTGCTCAGCCGAACCAGATGCCGAGCTCGCGGGCCGCCGACTCGGGGCTGTCGGAGCCGTGCACGAGGTTCTGCTGCACCGCCAGGCCCCAGTCCCGACCGAAGTCGCCGCGGATGGTCCCGGGGGCCGCGGTCGTCGGGTCGGTGGTGCCGGCGAGCGAGCGGAAGCCCTCGATCACGCGGTTGCCCGCGAGTCGGATCGCCACGGACGGACCGGACATCATGAACTCGAGCAGCGGCTCGTAGAAGGGCTTGCCCGCGTGCTCGGCGTAGTGCGCCTCCAGCACCTCGCGGTCCGGCTCGACGAGGCGGATGTCGACCAGGGCGTACCCCTTGGCCTCGATGCGCGCCAGGATCGCACCGGTCAGGCCGCGGGCGACGCCGTCCGGCTTGACGAGGACGAGGGTCTCTTCCGTGGGCATGTCACTCACTCTCTGTCTGCGCACCCGGTCGGTGCGCGGGGTCAGGGGTCGGGCCGCCGGCGGCCCGGGCGGCGCGGTCCACGCGCCCACCCGCGATCATCGCATAGGCCCACATGCCGCCGAAGATCACCGCGATGACGAGCATCGCGGGGACCAGCAGAGCGGACGCCAGCACGACGACCTGCAGGATCCATCCCAGCACGATCCCCGAGCGCGAGCCCAGCAGACCCGCCGCGACGATCATCGCGACCGCGACCACGGCGCCGCCGACGATCGCCCACCAGGGCTCGATCGCGGGGGGCAGGGCGCGCAGACCGAAGACGGTCAGGCCGCCCAGCCCCACGACGATCGCCTCGAACCCCAGCACGATCGCGCCGAGCTTCTGAGCCAGACCGCGCGGCGCACGGGAACGGACGTTCCGCGTCATGCGCGCCACCCGCTCTTCCAGTCCTCGTCCTCCGACAGGGTGATCGCCTCGCCGGCGAGGACGACGGAGCCCGCGATGATCACCGCGCGCCGATCCGAGGAGGATGCCCATTCACGGGCGGCGTCGGCGGCGTCGGCGAGCGACGGATGCACCGTGACGCGCGTCCCCGTGCGCTCGACGAGGTCGGCGATGCCATCCGCATCCGTGGCGCGCTCGGAGTCGGGAGCCGTGGCGAAGACCTGCGCGGCCAGGGGCGCGAGCACCTCGACGATGCCCGCGGCGTCCTTGTCGGCGAGGACCCCGAGCACCAGCCCCCATTCGTCGAAGTCGAAGCTCTCGCGCAGCGCCTGGGCGAGGGCCCGGGCGCCGTGCGGGTTGTGCGCCGCGTCCACGACGACCGTGGGCGACACCCCGAGCAGCTGCAGCCGCCCCGGCGAGCTCGCGCCCTGGAGCCCCTCGGCGAGGACCCCGCCGGTGATCGCGCGCTCCGCGCCTCCGATGAGGGACTCGACGGCGGCGATCGCGAGCGCCGCGTTGAACCCCTGGTGGGCGCCGTACAGCGGCAGGTACTCCTGCTCGTACTGGCCGGCGAGTCCGCGCACCGTGATCTGCTGACCGCCCACCGCGAGCCGCTGCTCCACGAGAGCGAACCCCTCGCCCTCGAAGGCGATCGGAGCGTCGTGCTCCGCGGCGACGCGCCGCAGCACCTCCTCGGCCTCGGGCGTCTGCCGCGCGGAGACCACGAAGGCACCGTCCTTGATGATCCCCGCCTTCACCTCGGCGATCGCCGCGATGGTGGCGCCGAGCCGGTCCGCATGATCGAGATCGATCGGCGCGAACACCGCCACGTCGCCGTCCGCGGTGTTGGTGGAGTCCCAGGACCCGCCCATCCCGACCTCCAGCACCAGCACGTCCACGGGGGCGTCCGAGGCCGCGACGAAGGCGAGCGCGGTGAGGAGCTCGAAGAAGGTCAGCGGCGCGTCGCCGGCCGCCTCGAGCTCGGCGTCGACGATCGCGACGAACGGGTCGATCTCCTCCCATGCCTCCGCCACGGCGGCGTCGTCGATCGGCTGACCGTCGATCATGATCCGCTCGGTGAACCGCTCCAGATGGGGACTGGTGAACAGCCCCGTGCGCAGCCCGTGGGCGCGCAGGAGGCTCTCGATCATCCGTGCCGTGGAGGTCTTGCCGTTCGTCCCGGTGACGTGGACCACGCGGTACGTCTTCTGCGGGTCGTCCAGCAGCTCCAGCAGCCGCGCGGTCCGTTCCTTGCGCGGCTGCACCCACCGCTCGCCCGCGCGCGCGAGCAGCGCGCTGTAGACGGCGTCGGCCCGCTCTCTGTCGTCGGTCACCGCGACTCCTCCCCATCGGTCTCGAGGCGGCGGCCCGGTCCGACCCGGCCCACCGCGACGGTGAAGTCACCCGCGTTGGCGTACGTCCCCGCGGGGATCGTCGCCTCGTGCTCAGCCGGCACCGACACGTCTCCGTCCTCGACGAGCGCCTCCGCGCCGAACCGGACCGCGGAGGCGAGGGCCAGGGTCTCCCCCGCCACATCCGCCTGAGCGAACGCGGAGGCCACGGCGTCCGCATCGCGCCGGTCCGCGAACGTGAGCACGAGGGCGATGCGGTCGCTCACGTCGAACCCGGCGTTCTTCCGAGTGTCCTGCACCGCGCGGATGACGTCCCGGGCGAGCCCTTCCGCCTCCAGCTCGGGGGTCGTCGTGGTGTCCAGCAGCACGAATCCCCCGCTGGGCACCACGGCGAGCGCCTCGCCCTCGGGACGGCCCGAGGTCTCCAGCGCGAGCTCGTACTCCCCTTCCCGCAGCTCGATCCCGTCGGCGGTGACCACGCCGCCCTCCTCGGTCCAGAACCCGGCCTTCGCGGCCTGGATGACCTTCTGCACCTCTTTGCCGAGACGGGGCCCCAGTGCCCGCGCGTTGACGCTCAGCCGGTGGCTGATCCCGTACTCCGACGCGGTGGCGGGCGTCTGCGCCACGAGTTCGACCGACTTGACGTTGAGCTCTTCACGGAGGATGTCCTCGAACGGGGCGAGGGCCGCCGCGTGCGGCGAGACCACGGTGAAGCGCGCAAGCGGCAGGCGCACCCGCAGCTTCTCCTTCTTGCGCAGGGCGTTGCCGACGCTCGACAGCTCGCGGACGGCGTCCATCGCGTCCCGCACGTCGTCGGCGCGCGGGAACAGGTCCGCGTCCGGCCAGTCCGTCAGGTGGACGCTGCGACCGCCGGTGAGCCCCTGCCAGACGCGCTCGGTGACGAGCGGGGCGAGCGGGGCCGCGACGCGCGTGAGCGTCTCCAGGACGGTGTACAGGGTGTCGAACGCCTCGCGGCTGGACGGATCGTCGGTGACGCCGAGCCAGAAGCGATCGCGCGAGCGGCGGATGTACCAGTTCGTGAGCACCTCGGCGAAGTCCCGCAGACGACCGGCCGCGGTGGTCGAGTCCAGCCCCTCCAGGTCGGCGCGCACGCCCCGCACGAGGTCGCCGGTGCGCGCGAGGATGTAGCGGTCGAGGACGTCCGCGGAGTCTGTGCGCCAGGTCGCGGTGTAGCCCTGCGGCGTCTCGCCTCCCTTCGCTCGCTCGACGACCGGAAGAGCGGCGTTGGCGTAGGTGGCGAAGAAGTACCACGAGTTCCACAGCGGAAGCAGGAACTCGCGCACCCCCGCACGGATGCCCTCCTCGGTGACGGACAGGTTCCCGCCGCGCAGCACGGAGCTCGACATGAGGAACCACCGCATGGCGTCCGAGCCGTCGCGGTCGAACACCTCGGACACGTCGGGGTAGTTGCGCAGCGACTTGGACATCTTGTAGCCGTCGGAGCCGAGCACGATGCCGTGGCAGCTCACGCCGGTGAAGGCCGGCCGATCGAACAGCGCCGTCGACAGCACGTGCATGACGTAGAACCACCCGCGGGTCTGCCCGATGTACTCCACGATGAAGTCCGCGGGCGCGTGCGAGTCGAACCACTCCTGGTTCTCGAACGGGTAGTGCACCTGCGCATACGGCATGGATCCCGAGTCGAACCACACGTCGAAGACGTCCTCGATGCGGCGCATCGTGCTCTTGCCGGTCGGGTCGTCGGGGTTCGGCCGGGTGAGCTCGTCGATGTACGGGCGGTGCAGGTCGATCTCGCCCTCGGGGTTGCGCGGAAGCGCACCGAAGTCGCGCTCCAGCTCCGCCAGCGAGCCGTAGGCGTCGACGCGCGGGTACTCGGGGTCGTCGCTCTTCCAGATCGGGATGGGCGAGCCCCAGTAGCGGTTGCGGCTGATCGACCAGTCGCGTGCGCCCTCCAGCCACTTGCCGAACTGGCCGTGCTTGACGTTCTCGGGGACCCAGGTGATCTGCTCGTTGTTGGCGAGCAGGCGGTCCTTGATGTCGGTGACCCGGACGAACCAGCTCGACACCGCCTTGTAGATCAGGGGGTTCCGGCAGCGCCAGCAGTGCGGATAGGAGTGCTCGTAGCTCTGCAGGCGCAGCAGGCGCCCGGCGGAGCGGAGCAGCCGCACCAGCGGCGTGTTGGCGTCCATCCACAGCTCGCCCGCGACATCGGTCACGTGCGGGAGGAACCGCCCGCCGTCGTCGAGGGAGAGGATCGTCGGGATCCCCGCGGCCTCGGCGACGCGCTGGTCGTCCTCGCCGTACGCGGGGGCCTGGTGGACGATGCCGGTGCCGTCGCCGGTGGTGACGTAGTCGTCCACGAGGATGCGCCAGGCGTTCGCCGTCCCCCAGGTCTCCGTGTCGGCGTAGTAGTCGAACAGGCGGTCGTAGGCGACGTCCGCCAGCTCCGCACCGAGGTGCGTGGCCTCGACGGCCGCGAGCGCGTCCTCCGCCGACGCGTAACCGAGGTCCTTGGCGTAGCCGGCCAGGAGCTCCCGCGCGAGCAGGTAGCGGTGGGCGGCGGACTCCGCCGCCGCGTCCTGCGCATCGGCGGCGTGGGTGTCGGCGGCTCCGTCCGGGCCCGCGGGCAGGACCACGTACGCGATCTCAGGCCCCACGGCGAGCGCCAGGTTCGTGGGCAGCGTCCAGGGCGTCGTGGTCCAGGCGAGCGCGCGCACGCCGGTGAGGCCGAGGGCCTCCGCCTTGGCACCGGTGAGCGGGAACGTCACCGTCACGGACGGGTCCTGGCGCATCTTGTACACGTCGTCGTCCATGCGCAGCTCGTGCGCGGACAACGGCGTCTCGTCGCGCCAGCAATACGGCAGCACGCGGTAGCCCTCGTAGGCGAGGCCCTTGTCGTAGAGGGTCTTGAACGCCCACAGGACGCTCTCCATGTAGCCCAGGTCGAGCGTCTTGTACCCGCGCTCGAAGTCGACCCACCGGGCCTGGCGGGTGACGTAGTCCTGCCACTCCCGCGTGTACGTGAGCACGGAGGCGCGGGCCTTGGCGTTGAAGACGCCGACGCCCATCTGCTCGATCTCGTCCTTCTCGGTGATGCCGAGCTGCTTCATCGCCTCGAGCTCGGCGGGCAGGCCGTGCGTGTCCCAGCCGAAGACGCGGTCGACCTTCTTGCCGAGCATGGTCTGGAACCGGGGGAAGAGGTCCTTGGCGTAGCCCGTGAGCAGGTGCCCGTAGTGCGGCAGGCCGTTGGCGAAGGGCGGGCCGTCGTAGAACACCCACTCCTCGGCGCCCTCCCGCTGCGAGATCGACGCACGGAAGGTGTCGTCGGACTTCCAGAACGCGAGCACGTCGCGCTCGATCTCCGGGAAGCGCGGGCTCGGAGTGACGGCGGCCGGACCGAAAGCGGATCCGGCGGGGGTCTCGGTCCCGGACGCGGCCGAGGTGCGGGGGTAGGTCATCGTCTCTCGCAGTGTCGTGGCGGTGGCTGCTTGCGAGGACGACTCCGGGACACCCGATCCGTGGAGCCGCGGTACCACCCCGCGTGATCCCGGCGAACGATGCGCCGGGACCCACTCTCACTGCGGCGATGACGGGCCTGCCCCGCCCGGTTCTACTGACCTCGATCGCGAGCTTCTCGAGGCGTTCTTCCGGGAGCTCCCCGGTGATGGCCGGATCACAGCTTTGCGCCCAGTGTACCCGCAGCACGAGCGGCGCGGAGCCGGTGTCGGTCGCCCCGCCTACGCTCATCCCATGGCCCGCACCCCCGCTTCCCCCGTCGCTCCCCGTGTCTCGCCGCCGGATCTTCCCTCCGTGCTCGCGCCGGCCGCCCCCGCTCGGCGTGCCGACCTGGTCGCCGCCCGGCTCGACCTGCGCGGCGAGGTCGACCTCGCCCATGCGACGCTCGAGCAGTGCGTGCTCTCGGCCGACGCCGACGCCGTGGACCTGACGGGCGCGACCCTCCTCGACGTCGACGTCTCGGACGCCCGGATCGCGTCGCTCGGGCTCCGCAACGCCACGGTTCGGCGGCTCCGCCTCACCCGGGGCCGGATCGGGACGCTCGACCTCAGCGGGGCGCACGTCTCCGAGCTCGAGCTGCGCGACCTGCGCATCGACTACCTCACGCTCGGCGGGGCGACGGCGCACGACGTGCTCGTCGTCGACACGTCGATCCGCACGCTCGACGTGCCCCAGGCCGAGCTCGCGCGCGTGCGCTTCGAGGGATGCCGCAGCGACGAGGTGGACACGCGCGGCCTCCGCGCCTCCGACGCGGATCTGCGCGGCCTCGACGCGCTCGCCTACACCGACACGAACAGCCTCCGCGGCATCACCCTCACGGTGTTCCAGGTGCAGCAGCTGGCTCCGGTGCTCGCGGCGGGCGCCGGCATCCTCGTCACGGACTGAGGTCCTTCCGCTCCCCGTGCGCGGACGACGCGGCGAGCAGCTCGCGGGTGAACGGGTGCTGCGGCGCCGCGAAGACCTGTGCCACCGTGCCCTGCTCCACGATGCGTCCGCGCTGCATGACCGCGACGTCGTCGGCGACGGCCGCGACGACGTCGAGGTCGTGGGACACGAAGACCATGGTCAGCGCCCGTTCCCGCTGCAGCCGGCGCAGCAGCTCGAGCACCCTCTCGCGCACCGTCGGGTCCAGGGCCGACACCGGCTCGTCCAACACCAGGATCCGCGGGTCTGCAGCCAGGGCCCGGGCGATGGCGACGCGCTGGCGCTGGCCTCCCGACAGGGCGGAGGGACGCCGCCGGGCGAGATCCGGGCCCAGGCCCACCTCCGCGAGGAGCCGACGGGCCCGTCCCGCCCGGTGCGCACGCGGGACTCCCGCGGCCTCCAGCGCCTCCCGGATCGAGCGGCCGACGCTCCATCGGGGGTCGAGGGCGCCCCGCGGGTTCTGATGCACGAGCTGCGGCCGCCCGCCGCCGGAGACGGACTCGTCCGCGACCCGGATGAGCCCCGTGTCGGCAGATTCGGCGCCGACGATCATCCGGGCGAGCGTCGTCTTGCCCGATCCCGACTCGCCCACCAGCCCGAGGGTCCGACCGCGCACGACCCGAAGATGCACGTCGAGCACGGCGGGCACCCCTCCGTAGGACTTCGATGCACCCACCGCCGACACGACGACCTCGGCGTCGGCGCCGGACGGCACCGATGGGCGGGGCCGGTGCCGGCTCGCGGCGACGAGCGCGCGCGTCTGGTCGTGCTGGGGGTCCCGCATCACGGCGGCGACCTCGCCCCGCTCGATCACCCGCCCTCCGCTGAGCACCAGCACGCGGTCGGCGACCCGCTCCACGGCAGCGAAGTCGTGGCTGATGAACACGATGGCTCGCCCGGAGTCCGCGAGGTGCCGCAGAAGCCCCAGGACGCGCGCCTGGACCGTCGCGTCCAGGGCGGTCGTCGGCTCGTCGGCGACGAGCACGCGGGGGTCTGCGGCGAGCGCGGAGGCGATGAGGGCGCGCTGTCGCAGCCCTCCGGAGAGCTCGTGCGGTCGCTGGCGGGCACGGCGCGCGGGATCGGGCACGGCGACGTCGGCGAGCAGGTCGACGACGCGGGCGCTTCGGCCCGCCCGGGAGAGCCGGGTGTGGATCGCCAGGGGCTCGGCGACCTCGGCGCCGACGGTGCGCAGCGGATCCAGCGAGACGAGCGCGTCCTGCGAGACCAGCGCGATGGTATCGCCGCGGAACCGACGCCAGGACCGCTCGGAGGCGCCTCGGGCGTCCCGGCCCGCGATCCGCAGCTCGTCGCTCTCGACCCGGGCGCCTGACGGGGTCAGCCCGAGCAGCGCGGCGGCGGTCAGCGACTTTCCTGCGCCGGACTCCCCGACGATCGCCACGCACTCACCGGGCGCGACGTCGAAGGACACTCCGTCCACGAGCGGTGCGCCGCCCAGGCGCACCGAGAGGTTCCGCACGCGCAGAGCGGGCTCCTGGGCACCGGTCATGCCGTCCTCCCCTCTGCTCTGGCCCGAAGGAGTCTGCCGACGACCGTCGCAGCGACGACGGTCAGCGTGATGGCCGCGCCGGGGAAGACGGAGATCCACCAGGCCTGTCCGAGGACGTTGCGGCCGCCGGCGAGCATCAGCCCCCATTCCGGCTGCGGCTCTGCGGGACCGAGCCCGAGAAAGCTCAGCCCGGCCGCGGCGAGGATGCTCGACCCGATCCCGATGGTCGCGAGGACGCTCAGGGCGCCGAGGACGCCGGGGACCACGTGGCGGGCGAAGGTGCGCACGGGACCGATCCCGAGGATCCGTGCGGCCTCGACGTGCTCCGCGGCCGCGAGGGCGCGGGTCTGCACGCGCCCCAGCCGCACGTACACCGGGACGGCGGCGAGGGTCACCGCGACCGCGACGTTCGCCGCTCCCGGACCGAGGACCGCGACGACGACGAGTGCGACGAGGAACTCCGGGAAGGCGAGGAGCACGTCCGTCACCCGCATCGCCGCGGCGTCGACGAGTCTCGGCGCGACGCCCGACAGCACTCCGACGACCAATCCGACCGCGAGGGCCGCCGCGGTGGCGAGAAGGCCGATGCCGACCGAGCGTGCCGCGCCGTGGACGACCCGGGAGAACACGTCCCGGCCGCTCTGGTCGGTGCCGAACGGGTGGGCCGGGCCGGGCGGCTGAAGCGCCGAGCGGACGTCTGTCTGCAGCGGGTCGTGCGCGGTCAGCAGCTGCGGGGCGAGAGCGGCCACGGCCACCACGACGAGGACCGCGAGAGCCGCGACGAGCAGGATGCGCCGCCCGAGGCTCATGACGCTCCTCCCGTCGCGTGCCCGGCTCCGCGGCCCGGATCCACGCGCCGGGACCTCGTCGGCGATGCCGACCCCGGCGATCTCAGCCTCGGGTCGATCACGGGCTGGAGGAGGTCCACGAGCAGGTTCACGACCACGAACACGGCGGCGCTCAACAGGATGACGCCCCCGATCACCGGCAGGTCCCGGTTGGTGATGGCCGACAGGGTGACCCGTCCCAGACCAGGTCGGGCGAAGACGGTCTCGACGAGCACCGCGCCGCCCAGGAGGGAGCCGACGAGGTACGCGGCGAGCGTGACCGCGCCGGCGGCGCCGTGCCGGAGGGTGTGGTGCGCGGCCAGACGCACCGGCCCGGCTCCCCGCGCCCGCACCGTCAGGGCGAAC
>NZ_BCRA01000037.1 GCF_001552355.1 Microbacterium resistens NBRC 103078 | reverse complement strand
CTGGCGCTCCGCGGCCTCCACCCCGTCGCGTAGCACCTGCCCGAGCAGGGCAGCCACCGGCAGCGCGAGCGTCAGGGCGGGGAGGACGAGGGTCGCGGGGTTGCGCGCGCCCGAGACCGGGAACCATCCGAGCCCGAAGGCGAAGACGCTGAGCAGGAGGAGCCCGATCCAGAACACCGGGGAGGAGAGGACGACGAGCTCGACAGCGGCCGTGATCCCGCGGGCCGCCGGGCCGCGGACGAGGAGCGCGACGGACATGGCGAGCACGACCGCGATGAGCAGAGCCAGTGCCGTGAGCTGGACGGTCGCGCCGAGCTGCCGACCGATCACCTCGGCGACCGGCATCCGGAGCTGGTAGGACTCGCCCAGGTCGCCGCGCAGCAGCTGGCCGAGGTAGGCGACGTACTGCTCCAGCGGCGGGCGGTCCAGACCGAGCTCCGCGCGGATCCGCTCTTTCACCGCCTCGCCCACCTGCGCCTGGGGGCCGAGCATGACCTCGACGGGGTCGCCGGGGATGACCCGGAACGCGAGGAAGGCGAGGGTCGCCGCGGCCCACAGCACGAAGACGACGGAGCCGATCGCCTCGGCGACCCGGATCAGGCGTCGTCGCACGGCGCCGCGCGACTTCCGCGCCCGAGCACGCATCCCGCGTCGGCGCGGGTCAGTCGGCCACACGGACGCCGAAGAAGAGCGGGCGTCCGTAGAGGTCGTAGCCCAGCCCCTGGACGCGCTCCCCCACCGCCGTCACGCTGGACGGGACGTAGAGCGGCACGATCGCCACGTGCTCCGCGTTCCACTCCTGAAGACCCCGGTAGATCTCGGCCCGGGCCGAGGCGTCCGTCGTGGCGACGGCCGCCTCGAGCTGGGCGTCGATCTGCGGGTCCGAGACCTGGGACGCGTTCTGGAATCCCTCGCTGTGCAGGTGGCTCCGGAGCAGATCAGCGTCGACCCCGGAGAAGCTCCAGTCCGTGAGGTCGAACGTCTTCGGCCCGTACTGCTCGTTGTAGGCGCCGGGCTCCAGCTTCTCGAGCTGGATCTCGAAGCCCACCTCGGCGAGATCGGACTGGATGGCGTTGGCCAGCGCCGCCCGGTCGTCGGGCACCGGCGTCCACGCGATCCACCGGGCGGAGAGGCGGGCGCCGTCCTTCATCCGGACGCCGTCGGCGTCGCGCTGGGTCCAGCCCGCCTCGTCCAGCAGGCGGTTCGCCAGCTCGCGATCCATCGGCCAGGTTCCCTCGAGGTCGGCGTCGTAGCCGGGCGTCGTCGGACCGAGGATGCTCCAGGCGCGCGGGTACTCGCCGAAGAAGATCTTCTCGACGGACGCGTCGATGTCGATGGCCCGCGAGAAGGCCTGACGGACCCGCTGGTCCGCGAACACGCCGTGCTTCTCGTTCAGGTAGAGCGAGTACGGCAGCCCCGGCTCCTCCTGCGCCTCGACGGTCACGTCGTCGCCGACCTCGGACACGAGGTTCGGCGGGATCTGGCTCACGAGATCGGCCTCACCGGACGACACCACCCCGACGCGCACGGACGGCTCGGGGAGGATCTGCACGCGCAGCGTCTCGAACCCTGGAGCCTCGGCACCCTCCGGCGCCCAGGCGTAGTCGGCGTTGCGCGTGTAGACGATCTCCTGGTCCGGCGTGTAGTCGGTGAGCTCGAACGGCCCCGTGCCCACCGTGATCCCCGGGCCCCCGGCCTTCAGGTCGTCGGCGGAGGAGGCCAGGACCTTGGGCGAGTAGAACCCGAGCTGAGCGGTGCTGGCCGCCTGGAGGAACGGGGCATACGGCTGCGAGAACCGCACCGTCACGGTGTGCGCGTCGACCACGTCGGTACCCGCGTAGAACTCCCCGCCGAGCATGTTCGCGGCCTGCGCGGACTCCGTGGCGGGGTCGGCGATGCGGTCGAAGTTCGCCTTGACGGCTTCGGCGTCGAACGGCTCGCCGTCGTGGAACACGACGTCGTCACGCAGCTGGAACGTGTACTCGGTGCTGTCGTCCGAGACCGTCCACTCGGTCGCGAGCCACGGCACGAACGAACCGTCGGGCTTCTGGAACACGAGCGAGTCGAGCACCGCGCGCTGCACCATGGCCGAGATGTCCAGCTGGCTCGTCTGCGGATCCATGTGCCCGGAGGACAGCAGACTGCCGTCCACGCCCCAGACGACCTCGCCGGCGCCGTCGCCGGCGTCGGACGGAGCGGCGCAGGAGCTGAGCGCGAGGGCGGCGGCCGCGGACACGGCCAGGAGGGGCAGGAGGCGACGCCGGGGCGAGATGCGCATGAAGAGTCCTCGGGAAGAGCGGACGGAACCGTCCGATGACGGGTCCTCCCAGTCTAGGGGCGCATTGTTGGACCGGATCGATCTATGCCGTTCGATGCCGCACGCGCTGCGGAGCCCGGAAACGGCGCTCTCCTAGACAGCCGGAGATGCCCGCTTCCGATCCCGCCGCCGATCTCGCCGCCGTCGAGAAGCCGCTGCTCGTCGGCGAACGCGGCGAACGCGTCCGGCGTGCCGCCGTCGAGGCGGCCGCCGCTGCCATGAGGCTCGCCGCCGAACGCGCCGAGCGTGCCCGGCGACGAGAGGCCGAGGCGTCCGTACCGGCCGCCGACGGCCTCGGTGGCACCTGGGTCCCGATGATGCTGTCCGTCATCGGCCTCTGCGTGCTTCCCGTGAGCGCGATGCCCTGGAGGCGAGACTGCTCACCGCGACGCTGTTCGTCGTCCTCACCGCGCTGGCCTCCCTCCCGTTCGCGGTGTCCTCCCTCCGGTCCGGGCGCAGCGACGAGAGCCATACCGTGCAGACCGCAGCGCTCGTGTGCACGGTGATCACCGCCGGCGCGATCACGGTCCTCGCGCGGGACCCCGGCGCGGGGGACCGGGCCGCCTCGGGGCTGCTCACGACGGTCGCGTTCGCCGGGGCGGCCGTGGCGGGAGCGGCGTCGCTGCCTCAGATCATCGTCCAACGCCGGCGGCGGAGGGCCGTCGACGAGCATCTGCGCCTCGCCCGCGAGGACTGGGGCGTCGACCCGACCCTGATCGAGAGGGCGCTGCGCCGCCAGGGGCTCCGACCGGACCCCCGGGAGGACGCCGCCTGGTCCGCGGCGTGCGCGGCGCTTCCCGCGGGATCCGACCTCGCGGAACTGTGCGCGCGATTCGGCCTCGGGACCGCGACGGTCTGGGTCGCCGGCGATCCGGACCGCGACCAGAACGGGGAGTAGCCCGGCGTCGCGCGCCCGGTCGCCGGCCCGCGGCTAGACTGGGCGCAATCCACACTCAGGCACGCTCACACGGTGCCGCATACATCGCTCGAGGAGACCTTCATGTCCGCGACCAGCCCGATCCCCGACAAGCCCGCCCTCGAAGGACTCGAAGCGAAGTGGGGCCAGACCTGGTCGGACCAGGGGACGTACCTGTTCGACCGCCTCCGCGCCGCCGAGGCCGGTCGCGACGGCGTGTACTCGATCGACACCCCTCCCCCGACGGCATCGGGGAGCCTGCACATCGGCCACGTGTTCTCGTACACGCACACCGACATCAAGGCACGCTTCGAGCGCATGCGCGGCAAGACCGTGTTCTACCCCATGGGCTGGGACGACAACGGGCTTCCCACCGAGCGCCGCGTGCAGAACTACTACGGCGTGCGCTGCGACCCGTCCCTGCCGTACGACCCCGACTTCGCTCCCCCGTTCGAGGGCGGCGACAACAAGTCCAGCCGCGCCGCCGATCAGCTCCCCATCAGCCGACGCAACTTCATCGAGCTGTGCGAGCGGCTCACGGTCGAGGACGAGAAGCAGTTCGAGGCGCTGTTCCGCCAGCTCGGGCTGAGCGTGGACTGGACGCAGACCTACCGCACGATCTCCGACGACACGATCCGGCAGAGCCAGCTCGCGTTCCTGCGCAACCTGGAGCGCGGCGAGGCCTACCAGTCGCTCGCGCCGACGCTGTGGGACATCGACTTCCGGTCCGCGATCGCGCAGGCCGAGCTCGAGGATCGCGAGCAGCCCGCCGCCTACCACACGATCGAGTTCCCCTTCGCGGACGGATCCGGGACGATCGCGATCGACACGACGCGCCCGGAGCTGCTCCCGGCGTGCATCGCGATCGTGACGCACCCCGAGGGACCCCACAAGCACCTCATCGGCACCCGAGTGCGGACGCCGTTCTTCGGCGCCGAGATCGAGATCCACGGGCACCACCTCGCGCAGCCCGACAAGGGGACGGGCGCGGCGATGGTCTGCACCTTCGGCGACGTGACCGACATCGTGTGGTGGCGGGAGCTGCGCACGGCCGCGGACGAGTCCCTGCCGAACATGACCACGATCGGACTGGACGGCCGGTTCCTCGCCGAGGCGCCCGCCGCCGTCGCCGACGACGACGCCCGCGCCTGGTACGCCGAGAACATGGCGGGCAAGACCGTGTTCAGCGCGCGCAAGGCGCTCGTGGAGAAACTGCAGGAGACCGGCGCCATGACGGCCGTCGGCAAGCCCTTCCAGCACGCGGTGAAGTTCTTCGAGAAGGGCGACCGCCCGCTGGAGATCGTGTCGACGCGGCAGTGGTACATCCGCAACGGCGCCCGGGACGAGACGCTTCGCGATCAGCTCCTCGCCCACGGCAAGGAACTGACCTGGCACCCGGACTTCATGCGCGTGCGCTACGAGAACTGGACCGGCGGCCTCACGGGCGACTGGCTGGTGTCGCGCCAGCGGTTCTTCGGCGTCCCGATCCCGATCTGGTACGCGCTGGACGAGAACGGCGAGCGCGACTACGACCGCGTCCTGACCCCGGACCTCGCCTCGCTGCCCGTCGACCCCACCACCGACGTCCCGCCCGGGTACCGCGAGGACCAGCGCGGAGTGCCGGGCGGGTTCGACGCGGAGAAGGACATCCTGGACACCTGGGCGACCTCGTCCCTCACCCCGCAGCTCGCGGGAGGCTGGCAGCGCGATCAGGAGCTGTGGGATCTGGTCGCGCCGTTCGACCTGCGACCGCAGGGGCAGGACATCATCCGCACCTGGCTCTTCTCGACGATGCTCCGATCCACCCTGGAGGACGGCCGCTCGCCGTGGCGCAACGCCGCGATCTCCGGGTTCATCGTGGACCCCGACCGCAAGAAGATGTCCAAGTCGAAGGGCAACGTGGTCACCCCGGCCGACATCCTCGACGCCCACGGGTCCGACGCGGTGCGCTACTGGTCCGCGTCGAGCCGGCTCGGCATGGATGCGGCCTTCGACCCGCAGAACCCGACGCAGGTGAAGATCGGCCGCCGCCTGGCGATCAAGATCCTCAACGCCGCGAAGTTCGTCCTCTCGTTCCCCGTGCCCGAGGGCGCGCAGGTCACGCATGCCCTGGACGCCTCGATGCTCGCCGCCCTCGACCGCGTCGTGGTCGAGGCGACCGCCGCCTACGAGAACTACGACCAGGCGCGCGCGCTGGAGATCACCGAGGCGTTCTTCTGGACCTTCTGCGACGACTATCTGGAGCTCGTGAAGGAGCGCGCCTACGACCGGACGGACGTCGGCCAGGCCTCCGCGGCGCTCGCGCTCCGGCTGGCGCTGTCCACGCTGCTGCGTCTGCTCGCCCCGATCGTGTCGTTCGCGACCGAGGAGGCATGGTCCTGGTTCGAGGAGGGCTCGATCCACACCGCCGCGTGGCCGGCGCCGCTGGGCACGGACGGCGACCCTGCGGTGCTGGCGACCGCGAGTGAGGCGCTGATCGGCATCCGACGGGCCAAGACCGAGGCGAAGGCCTCGCAGAAGACGCCGGTGTCGCACGCGACCGTCTCCGCGCCGGCGGATCGCCTGGAGGCGCTGCGCGCCGCCGCCGAGGACCTCCGCGCCGTCGGGCGCATCGCCCGGCTCGATCTCGCAGAGGGCGAGGAACTGAGGGTCACCGACATCGAGCTGGCCCCCGTGGAGGCGTCGTCATGATGCAGCTGGGGACGCGCTGGGCCGCGGGATCCGAGCCGCCGGCGTCCGTTCCGGCGGCGCTGCGCCCCGCGATCGCGGAGGCCGAGGCGCGCAGCGTCGCCGACGGCACGCTGAGCCTCGCGACCGGCCCCCTCAACGTCCTGCGGGGCACGTGGACGCTCACCTGGCTCGAGGGTCGGCCGATCGCCGAGCTCGACACGGGCTGGGAGGTCCAGCGCACCGCGACCGGCGAGGTCGTCGTCCGTCCGTTCGAGGACTGACCCGGTCGGCTCTCCTCCGCCGAGACCCCCTCTCCGCACCGAGACCCCCTCTGAGATACGTCTTTCAGGGGGGGTCTCGGCGGTGCGAGGGGGTCTCGACGGAACGGATCGCCCGGCGCGACGCCGACCCGGGTCAGGCCACCGCGGCCCGCGCGGCGACGAAGGCCGCGACGCAGCGCTCGACCTGCTCCGGCGTGTGCGCGGCGGACAGCTGCACCCGGATCCGCGCCTTCTCACGCGGGACCACCGGGAAGCTGAAGGCGGTCACGTAGACGCCCTGCCTCTGCATCTCCGCCGCGATCCGCGCCGTGAGCACGGCATCGCCGAACATGACCGGCACGATCGGGTGCTCGCCGTGAAGGAGGTCGAACCCCTCCTCGGTCATACGCGCGCGGAACAGTGCCGCGTTGTCGCGCAGCCGTGCGCGAAGAGCGCCAGACCCCTCGACGAGATCGAGCGCCGTGAGCGTGCCCGCCACGATCGAAGGGGCCAGCGTGTTGGAGAACAGGTACGGGCGCGCACGCTGACGCAGCAGCGCGACGATGTCCTCGTGGGCGGCGACGTACCCGCCCGAGGCCCCGCCCAGCGCCTTGCCGAACGTCCCCGTGTAGATGTCGACCCGGCCCTCGACGCCGCACAGCTCCGGCGTTCCCCGCCCGTGCTCGCCGACGAACCCCACCGCGTGCGAGTCGTCCACGAAGACCAGCGCGTCGTACCGCTCCGCGAGATCGCAGATCTCCGCCAGCGGAGCGATGTACCCGTCCATGGAGAACACCCCGTCGGTCACGATCACGCGGAACCGCGCGTCCTGAGAGGCCCGGAGCTGCTCCTCCAGATCCGCCATGTCACGGTTGCGGTATCGCAGCCTCCGCGCCTTGGAGAGCCGGATGCCGTCGATGATCGAGGCGTGGTTGAGCTCGTCCGAGATGATCGCGTCCTCGGCCGAGAACAGCGTCTCGAAGACACCGCCGTTCGCATCGAAGCACGAAGAGAAGAGGATCGCGTCGTCGGTTCCGAGGAACGCGGCCAGGCGCCGTTCGAGCTCGAGATGCTGCTCCTGCGTGCCGCAGATGAAGCGCACGCTGGCCAGGCCGTAGCCCCAGTCGTCCAGAGCCGACTTGGCGGCCTCACGGATCCGCTCGTCGTCGGCCAGGCCCAGGTAGTTGTTCGCGCAGAAGTTCAGCACCTCCGCGCCATCCGCGATGATCTCGGCGCTCTGCGGGCCGCGGATGCCGCGCTCGTGCTTCGTCAGCCCGGCCTGCTCGATCCCGTCCAGCTCCGCGGCGACGTGCGCCTGGAATGCCCCGTACATGTGGTTTCTCCTTGTCGTGCGGCTCAGAGCCGCGTCCAGTCGAGGATGATCTTCCCGGTCCCTGCCGATGCGGCGGCGTCGAATCCACGCTCCCAGTCCGAGGCCGGGATGACATCGGCGATGATCCGGCCGATGGCGTCGCGCAGCGCCGGGCTCGTCTGGAGCATCGCCCCCATGGCGTTCCAGGTCTCGAACATCTCGCGCCCGTAGATGCCCTTGATCGTCAGCATGTGCGTCACGATCTTGCCCCAGTCCACGCCGAAGGGCGCGCTGGGCAGCCCCAGCATCGCGATGCGACCGCCGTGGTTCATGTTCTCGATCATGGTCGGCAGCGCCGCAGGCGCCCCGCTCATCTCGAAGCCCACGTCGAAGCCCTCCTTCATTCCGAGAGCCTTCTGGGCGTCGCGCACGTCGGAGCGCGACACGTCCACGACCTCGTCGGCGCCCATCGCCCGTGCCAGCTCCAGCCGCGGGGCGCTGATGTCCGTGGCGGTGATGAATCGCGCCCCGGCGTGGCGGGCGACGGCGATCGCCATGAGCCCGATCGGGCCGCAGCCGGTGACCAGGACGTCCTCCCCGATGACGGGGAACGCGAGCGCGGTGTGCACGGCGTTGCCGAGCGGGTCGAAGATCGCGCCGAGCTCCGGTTGAACGTCCGGGTTGTGCACCCAGACGTTCGCCGCGGGCAGAGCGAGGTACTCGGCGAACGCGCCGTCGCGGTGCAGGCCGAGTCCGATCGTGCGGATGCACATCTGGCGTCGGCCCGCCCGGCAGTTGCGGCACATCCCGCACACGATGTGCCCTTCCCCGGATACCCGGTCGCCGACCTTGATGTCGTGGGCGAGGGCTCCGACCTCCACGACCTCTCCGTAGAACTCGTGCCCGGGGATGAGCGGGGCACGGATCTCGGAAGCCGCCCAGTCGTCCCACCGGCGGATGTGCAGATCGGTGCCGCAGATGCCGGTCCGCAGCACGCGGATGACCACCTCGTCCGGTCCCGCCACCGGATCCGGGCGATCCACGAGCGCCAGGCCCTCGTGCGGGCCGTCCTTGTACAGAGCCTTCATGCTCCGATCACACCCCGACGCTCGTTGAAGATCAATGACCAGTTCCTGGATCAACGATTCAGTCATGCTTCATCCGATGCGGAATCCGTGCTTGGATGGACCGATGCACCTGCACCAGCTCCAGATCCTCCGGGAGCTCGGAGCGCTCGGGAGCGTGACCGCTGTCGCCGAGGCGCTGCACGTGTCCCCCTCCGCCGTCTCGCAGCAGCTCGCCGCGCTCCAGCGCGGCGTGGCGACCCCGCTCACCCGGCGGCAGGGGCGCACGCTCGTGCTCACCGCGGCGGGCGAGGTTCTCGCCGAGGCCGGAGCCACGGCGCTCGATGCCATGGCGGCGGCGCGCAACGCGGTGGACCGGTTCGAGGCCTCGCCCGCCGGGATCGTGACCGTGAGCGGATTCCTCAGTGCCGCGCAGGCGCTGTTCGGCCCGCTCATCCGTGAGCTGGGCGGCGGCGACGCGCCGTCGGTGCGGTTCACGGACGAAGACGTCGCACAGAGCGAGTTCCCCGGGCTCACTGCGCGGTACGACCTCGTGCTCGCCCATCGCATGGAGCACAGTCCGCCCTGGCCCCGCAGCGGCATCCGCGTGGTGCCTCTCGCCGCGGAGCCGCTCGACGTCGCGCTCTCGCCGACGCACGCGCTCGCCGCGCGGACGCGGCTCGCACCCGAGGAGGTCGTCGGCGAGCGGTGGGTCACCAGCCGCGCCGGGTACTCCCCCGACGACGTGCTGCGCGCGATCGCCGCGGTCACGAACCGCCCGGTCGACGTGGTGCATCGGATCAACGACTACGGGGTCGCGGCCTCCGTCATCGCCGCCGGGGATGTCGTCGGGATGCTGCCGCGCTACACCTCGGTGGTGGCCGACGCCACGGGCGTCGTGCGTCGTCCGCTCACGGGGGTGAGCACCAACCGCATGATCGACCTCCTCGCACGGCCGGAGAACCTGCGGCGCCGGTCGGTGCGCCTCGTCGCCGAGGCCTTGGAGCGGGTGATGGCGACGCTCACGGCGTGACGCGACCGCTGTCCGCGAGCCCGCCCCTAGGCTCGGAGGATGACCGCCGACGCGAACCCGTTGCTTGCGCCCTCGCCGCTGCCCTACGCGCTCCCCGACTACTCCGTCATCCGCCCCGAGCACTACCTTCCCGCCTTCCACGCGGGGTTCGCGCAGCAGCGTGCCGAGGTCCGCGCCATCGCGGACGACCCGGCGGCGCCGACGTTCGAGAACACGATCGAGGCCCTCGAGCACAGCGGAGAGCTGCTGGATCGCGTCGCCCATGCGTTCTACACGGTCAGCTCGGCGGACGCCACCGAGGACATCCAGGCGATCGACGAGGAGCTGGCGCCCCTCATGTCCGCGCACCAGGACGCCATCAGCCTCGATCCCGCCCTCTTCGCCCGCGTCACGGCGGTGAACGACCAGCTCGGGCAGCGGTCCGATCTCACCGCGGAACAGCGCTACCTGACGCATCGCCGGCACCGCGAGATGCTGCTGTCGGGGGCCGGACTGGACGCCGAGTCGAAGGCGAGACTGACGGCGCTGAACCAGCGGCTGTCCGCGCTCGGGACGGCCTTCGAGAAGAACCTGCTCGCCGAGACGAACGACCTCGCGGTCGTCTTCGAGGACGCCGACGAGCTTGCCGGTCTCAGCGCCGGGGAGCTCTCGGCCGCCGCGCGTGCCGCCGCGGAGCGCGGTCTCGACGGACGCTACCTCGTGACCCTGCCGCTGTTCACCGGGCACCCGTACCTGTCCGCCCTGCGTCATCGCGAGAGCCGGCGGAGGATCATGGCGGCCTCGCGGTCCCGGGCCTCGCGAGGCGGGCCCCACGACAACCGCGGGGTACTGGCCGAGATCGCCGTCCTCCGCGCCGAGCGCGCGCAGCTGCTCGGCCACGGCTCGCATGCCGCCGCCGTGACCGCGGACGAGACCGCCGGCACCCCCGAGGCGGTCGAGCGCATGCTGAAGGACCTGGCGCGTCCGGCGGCACGCAACGCCGCGGCGGAGAAGGCCGCGCTCCAGCGCATCGTCGACGACACGGAGCCGGAGCCCTTCCGGATCGAGGCCCACGACTGGGCCTTCTACACGGAGAGACTGCGCACGCAGCGCTACGACATCGACTCGGCGGCCCTGCGGCCCTGGTTCGAGGCCGAGCGGGTCCTCCACGACGGGGTCTTCGCCGCGGCCACGGACCTGTACGGCATCACGTTCGCCGAGCGACCAGACCTGCCGGCCTACCACCATGACGCGCGGGTCTTCGAGGTGTTCGAGGAGGACGGGTCGCCGCTCGGGCTGTACGTCCTCGACCTCTACACCCGCGACAGCAAGCGCGGCGGCGCGTGGATGAACCCGATCGTCTCCCAGTCGGCGCTGCGCGGCACCCTCCCCGTCGTGGCGAACAACCTCAACGTCGCGCGTCCCGGCGACGGCGAGGCGACCCTGCTGACGCTCGACGAGGTCACGACCCTGTTCCACGAGTTCGGGCACGCGCTGCACGGCCTGCTCGCCCGGGTGACGTACCCGCACTTCTCGGGGACGAACGTCTTCCGGGACTTCGTGGAGTTCCCGAGTCAGGTCAACGAGATGTGGATCCTCTGGCCGGAGGTCGTCGCGCGGTACGCGCGCCACCACGAGACGGGCGAGCCCCTTCCCGCGCATCTCGTCGAGACCTTGAGGGCGACGGAGGCCTTCGGTCAGGGCTTCGCCACGAGCGAGTATCTCGCCGCCGCCTGGCTGGATCAGGCGATCCACCGGATCGGCCCCGGCGACAGCCTGGACGACATCGGCGGGTTCGAGGCCGCGGCGCTGGCCGAGATCGGGCTCGACGATCCCGCGGTGCCCCCGCGGTACTCGGCCGCGTATTTCGCGCACGTCTTCTCCGGCGGATACAGCGCGGGGTACTACTCCTACATCTGGAGCGAGGTCCTCGATGCCGACACGGTCGAGTGGTTCCGGGAGAACGGCGGCCTCACCCGGGAGAACGGCGAGCGGTTCCGGCGCCGCCTTCTGGGCGTCGGAGGTTCGAAGGACCCGCGGGAGGCGTACCGCGACTTCCGTGGGCGGGACGCGGAGATCGGCCCGCTCCTGAAGCGGCGCGGCCTGGACGCCTGACCGTGGCGCCCCGCGTCCGTCGTGCAGCGCCTATCCTGGCCGTGGGATACGCGGACGCGATCCTTCTCTCGAGCCCGGAGGCCCCATGACCGCGTTCCCCGAACAGCCCTTCGGCGCCGCCGATGCCCTCACGCTCGACGCCGTCCCGCTGGCGGTGATCCGGCACGATGGGCTCCGCATCGCGGACCTGCGCGACGTGTTCGACACCGGCTACCGCGAGATCGGCGCGGCCTTCGCCAGCGGTGAGCTGATTCCGACCGGGCCGGCCATCGCGGCATACTTCGGTGACCCCCGCGAGTCGTTCGACCTGGAGCTCGGGTTCCCGGTCGCGGACGCGCCGGCGGAGCCGATCCCCACCGCGTCCGGAGCACGGATCATCGCATCGGCGTTGCCGACCGGCCCGGCGGTGGCGACCACCGTCCACGGGTCCTACGAGAATCTCGGAGCGGGTTGGATGACCCTGGCCGAACGCGCGGCGGCCGACGGCGGTCGCCCGCGCGGGATCTGGATCGAGGTGTACGTCTCTGATCCGGGGACGAATCCCGCCGATCTGCGCACCGACCTGATCCTCCCCCTCGCCTGAGACGCCGCGGGCGCGCTCAGGCGCTCTTGCGCTTGCGGTTCAGCACGAGCGTGGGCGGAGCGCCCTCATCGACGGCTGCGCGCGTGACGACGACCTTGGACACGTCTTCGCTCGACGGGATCTCGAACATGATCGGGCCGAGCACGTCCTCCAGGATCGCCCGGAGTCCGCGCGCGCCGGTCTTGCGCTCCACGGCCAGGTCGGCGATGGAGCGCAGCGCCTCCTCCTCGAACTCCAGTTCCACGCCGTCCAGCTGGAACATCCGCTCGTACTGCTTGACGAGGGCGTTGCGCGGGCCGGTGAGGATGTCGATGAGGGCGGCCTGGTCGAGCGGGGACACCGAGGCGACGACGGGCAGACGACCGATGAACTCCGGGATCAGACCGAACTTGTGCAGGTCCTCCGGCAGGACCTCGCTGAAGAGGTCCAGGTCCTTCCCCTTGTCGTGCAGCGGAGCGCCGAAACCGACCCCGTGCTTGCCGACACGGGAGGAGATGATGTCCTCCAGCCCGGCGAAGGCGCCCGCGACGATGAAGAGCACGTTCGTCGTGTCGATCTGCAGGAACTCCTGGTGCGGGTGCTTGCGTCCGCCCTGTGGCGGGACCGAGGCCACCGTGCCCTCGAGGATCTTCAGGAGGGCCTGCTGCACCCCCTCACCGGACACGTCCCGGGTGATCGACGGGTTCTCCGCCTTGCGGGCGATCTTGTCGACCTCGTCGATGTAGATGATGCCCTGCTCCGCGCGCTTGACGTCGTAGTCGGCGGCCTGGATCAGCTTGAGGAGGATGTTCTCCACGTCCTCGCCGACGTAGCCCGCCTCGGTGAGCGCGGTCGCGTCCGCCACCGCGAACGGCACGTTCAGCCGCTTCGCGAGCGTCTGGGCGAGATAGGTCTTGCCGCACCCGGTCGGCCCGATGAGCAGGATGTTGCTCTTCGCGATCTCGACCTCGTCCGCCTTCTGCTCGGCGGGCTGCAGCGTCCCGTGCGCGCGCACGCGCTTGTAGTGGTTGTAGACGGCCACGGCCAGCGCCTTCTTCGCCGGCTCCTGACCGACGACGTACTCCTCGAGGAAGGAGAAGATCTCGCGCGGCTTGGGCAGTTCGAAGTCCGCCACCGCCCCGCCGGCCGACTCCGCCATCCGCTCCTCGATGATCTCGTTGCAGAGCTCGACGCATTCGTCGCAGATGTAGACGCCGGGGCCGGCGATCAGCTGCTGCACCTGCTTCTGGCTCTTTCCGCAGAAAGAGCACTTGAACAGGTCGGCGCTCTCACCGATTCGTGCCATTCGCGGCCTCCTCCAGGCTCCCTGAGATCGTCCTTCGAGCCTAACCGGTGCATCCGACAGCGGCGCGGAGCGGCGCGCATCGCGTCGGATCGCATCCGCGCGGCGACCGCCCGTCTTCCGCTGCCGCCCGGCTCACCCGGGATCGCGCAGGAACACGGCGAGGGCCCGCACCGTCAGACGGCGGTGCGGGCCCTCGCCTCCGCGGCTCGGTCCGGATCCCGGCTCAGACCATGCTCTTCGTGTGCCAGACGGTCTTCGTCTCCACGAACGCGGTGATCCTCTCCAGGGACGGGTCGACCGCCGCCGTGCCGGACACCGGCGGCAGCACGCGCTTCAGCGTCTCGGCGGCGGCGATCTGCAGATCGACCCAGTCGAGCTCGCCCGCGCCGGCGAGATCCAGCGCGTTGACGTCGGCGTGCGAGGCCAGCCACGGGGCGATCTCGGCCGGCGACCCGGTCAGCACGTTCACCACCCCGCCGGGGACATCGCTCGTGGCGAGAACCTCCGCGAGGCTGATCGCGGACAGCGGGTAGCGCTCGCTCGCCACCGCCACGACGGCGTTGCCCGTGACCAGCGCGGGCGCGAGCACCGACACCAGCCCGAGCAGCGCCGAGTCCTGCGGGGCCACGACGACGACCACTCCGGTCGGCTCGGGGACGGAGATGTTGAAGTACGGCCCGGCGACGGGATTGGCGTTGCCCGCGACCTGGGCGTACTTGTCGCACCAGCCCGCGTACCAGACCCACAGGTCGATCGCGGCGTCCACCTGCGCGCCGGCCGCCGCGGCGGAGACCCCCTCCTGGGCGGCGATCTCGTCGATGAACTGCGCGCGCCGGCCCTCGAGGATCTCGGCGACGCGGTAGAGGACCTGACCGCGGTTGTACGCCGTGGCCCCGGACCAGCCCTTCACGGCCGCCCTCGCCGCGACGACCGCGTCCCGCGCGTCCTTGCGCGAGGCCTTCGCGGCGTTCGCCAGGAAGGCGCCCATCGCCGACTGCACCTCGTAGGTGCGTCCGGACTCGCTGCGCGGGAAGGCGCCGCCGATGGCCAGCTTGTACGTCTTGGGTACCGTCAGCCGCTTGCTCACGCCGCTGCTCCCTTCAGGTAGGCCGTCAGCCCGTGTCGTCCGCCTTCGCGGCCGTATCCGGACTCCTTGTATCCGCCGAACGGGCTGGAGGGGTCGAAACGGTTGAAGGTGTTCGCCCACACGACCCCGGCGCGCAGGCGGTCGGCGACGGCGAGGATCCGCGACCCCTTGTCGCTCCAGATCCCCGCGGAGAGGCCGTAAGGGGTGTTGTTCGCCTTCGCGATCGCCTCGGCCGGAGTCCGGAAGGTCAGCACGGACAGCACGGGCCCGAAGACCTCCTCCCGGGCGATGCGGTGCGACGCCTCGACGCCGGTGAAGATCGTCGGGGCGAACCAGAAGCCCTTGTCCGGGATCACGCAGTCCGCGGTCCATCGCTCGGCGCCCTCGGCCTCGCCGATGTCACTGAGCTCGCGGATGCGGGCCAGCTGGGCGGCGGAGTTGATCGCGCCGATGTCGGTGTTCTTGTCGAGCGGGTCGCCGAGCCGGAGGGTCGAGAGCCTGCTCTTCAGACGGTCGAGCACCTCGTCCTGGATCGATTCCTGCACGAGCAGCCGGCTGCCGGCGCAGCAGACGTGGCCCTGGTTGAAGAAGATGCCGTTGACGATGCCCTCCACGGCCTGATCGATCGGCGCGTCGTCGAACACGATGTTCGCGGCCTTGCCGCCCAGCTCCAGCGTCAGCCTCTTGGGGGTGCCGGCGACGGCCTTCGCGATGTCCCGGCCCACCGCGGTCGACCCCGTGAAGGCGACCTTGTCGACGTCGGGGTGCCGGACGAGGGCGGCGCCGGTCGCCCCGGCACCGGTGACGATGTTGACGACGCCCGGCGGCAGATCCGCCTGCTGCAGGATCTCGGCGAAGAGCAGGGCGGTGAGGGGCGTCGTCTCGGCCGGCTTGAGCACGACCGTGTTGCCCGCCGCGAGCGCCGGGGCGAGCTTCCAGGCGAGCATCAGCAGCGGGAAGTTCCAGGGGATGACCTGTCCGGCGACGCCGAGCGACGCCGGGTTGGCCCCGAGGCCGGCGTGATCCAGCTTGTCCGCCCACCCCGCGTAGTAGAAGAACCAGGCCGCGACGAGCGGCACGTCGACATCGCGGCTCTCCTTGATCGGCTTGCCGTTGTCGAGGCTCTCCGCCACGGCGAGCTCGCGCGCGCGCTCCTGCACGAGGCGGGCGATGCGGAACAGGTACTTGCCGCGGTCGCGACCGCTCATGCGCGACCAGGTCTTCTCATAGGCGCGTCGTGCTGCGGCGACCGCGCGGTCGACGTCCTGCTCGTCCGCCGACGCGATCTCCGCGATGCGGGACTCGTCGGACGGGGAGATGGTGACGAAGCTCGGGCCCGCGCCGTCGACGAACTCGCCGTCGATGAACAGCCCGTAGCTGTCGCGCAGGTTCAGGATCGCCGTGGACTCCGGCGCCGGAGCGTATTCCAGGAATGACATGCGTGCTCCTAGTCGATCGTGACGTAGTCGGGGCCGGAGTAGTGGCCGGAGGTGAGCTTCTGCCGCTGCAGCAGGACGTCGTTGAGCAGGCTCGACGCGCCGAAGCGGAACAGGTGCGGCTGCAGCCAGTCCTCCCCGGCCGTCTCCGCGACCGTGACGAGGTACCGGACCGCGTCCTTGGACGAACGGATCCCGCCGGCCGGCTTCACGCCGATCCGCTCCCCCGTCGCCCGATGCCAGTCGCGCACCGTCTCCAGCATGAGCAGCGTCGTCGGCAGCGTCGCTGCGGGCTGGACCTTGCCGGTCGAGGTCTTGATGAAGTCCCCGCCCGCGAGGATGCCGAGCCACGACGCGCGCTTGATGTTGTCGTAGGTGTTGAGCTCGCCGGTCTCCAGGATCACCTTGAGAGAGGCGTAGCTGCCGTCCTCACGGCGGCAGGCCTCCTTCACCCGGGCGATCTGGTCGAACACCTGGCCGTAGCGCCCCGCCAGGAACGCGCCGCGGTCGATCACCATGTCGATCTCGTCGGCACCTGCCGCCACGGCGTCCGCCGTGTCGGCGAGCTTGATGTCCAGCGAGGCGCGACCGGAGGGGAAGGCCGTGGCGACCGCGGCCACCGAGATGAGCCCGTCGTCGGGATCCCCGTGCATCGCGCCGAGCGCTTCCACGGCGTGCGGGACCATGTCCCCGTAGACGCACACCGCCGCGACCCGCGGAGTGGACGGGTCCGCGGCGTCGGGGGTCCTCGCCTTCGCGACGAGCGAGCGCACCTTGCCCGGGGTGTCCGCGCCTTCGAGGGTCGTGAGATCGATCAGCGAGATGATCCGATCCAGCGCCCACGCCTTGGACGAGGTCTTGATCGACCGCGTCGCCAGGCCCGCGGCGCGCTGCTCGAGACCGACGGCGTCCACCCCCGGGAGGCCGTGCAGGAAGCGGCGCAGCGTGAGGTCGTCGGGCTCTGCGCCCAGCACCTCCACGGCTGTCCTGCGGGTGAGTTCGCGTGTGGTCACTTGTCCTCCAGGAGGGTCAGGGCGGTCTCCTCATCGGTGACCACCGCGGTGCACAGGCCCGCCGCGACGACGGTCCGCGCGATGTCGTGCTTGGCGGTTCCGGCCGTGACGAAGACGGCCGTCTCCGCCGCGCGCAAGCGCTCCAGCGGCAGGCCGACGGTGCGGGCGTCGAGCTCGGGGTCGACGGTGTTCCCGTCGGCGTCGATGTAGCGTCCGAGGACGTCTCCCACCGCGCCGCGACGGGCCAGCTCGTCGATGTCGCCGGGTTCGAGGTATCCGTTCTCAACGTGCGCGGACCGGTGGTCGCACGCCCCTGCCGTGAACAGATAGGTGTCGGCCGCGGCGGCGAGATCGAGGACACCGGCGACGGTGCGGTCCGCCTCGATCGCCTGCTTCGTCTCGAGCCTCTCGAGGATCGCCGGGCTCGGCAGGAGCGCGACACGGCCGGAGGCACGCTGGGCGATCGTCGACGCCAGCGTCGCCGCTCCGCCGGGACGCCGGTTGACGCTCACGCCGCCGTTCATCTGCACCACGGTCACGCCGTGCGCCCAGCCCTGGGGAAGATGTTCGGAGACCGCCGTGAGCGTACGCCCCCAGCTCACCCCGAGCGTGCGCGGTACCGGCCGAAGGGCCGCGAGGTGGTCGGCCGCGGCCTGCGCGACGCGATCGAGCAGGTCCGCCTCGTCCGCGACGGCCGGGACGACGACCGCGTCCGCGAGGCCGAACCGCTCGCGCAGCGCCCGCTCGACCCCGAGGCGACGGGCACGCGGATGGATGATCTCGATCCGGACGATGCCGTCGCTGCGGGCCTGGGCCAGGAGCCGGCCCACCTTCCATCGAGAGATGCCGAGCAGCGAGCCGATCTCGTCCTGGGTGCGGTCCTCGTCGTAGTACAGCTCGGCCACGCGCACGGCGAGCAGCTCGTCGTCCGGGGCCGGGGTGGGGGTCACCCTCCCGAGGATACGCGTGTTCCCACACTCGCGCACGCCTTTGCTCATATGCGCAGAGAGCTCCCGGCGCCTGCGCAATCGCGGGGACGACGAAGGGGCGGAACCGGATTCCCGGCCCGCCCCTTCGACGTCGTCTCGTCAGCTCAGCGCCTGGCGCTTCCGGCTCGTGAGGACCTGGTCCACGATGCCGTAGTCCTTGGCCTCCTCCGCCGACAGGATCTTGTCGCGATCGATGTCGCGGTTCACCTGCTCGGGGCTCTTGCCGGTGTGGCGGGCCATCGTCTCCTCCAGCCAGGTGCGCATCCGCAGGATCTCCGCCGCCTGGATCTCGATGTCCGACGCCTGACCGTGCCCGGCCTCGCCCATCGCGGGCTGGTGCATGAGCACGCGCGCGTTCGGGAGGGCGAGGCGCTTCCCGGGCGCACCGGCCGCCAGGAGCACGGATGCCGCCGACGCCGCCTGGCCCAGCACCACGGTCTGGATCTGCGGCGCGACGTACTGCATCGTGTCGTAGATCGCCGTCATCGCGGTGAAGGAGCCACCGGGCGAGTTGATGTACATCGTGATGTCGCGCTCGGAGTCCTGGCTCTCCAGGACGAGGAGCTGAGCCATCACGTCGTCGGCCGAGGCGTCGTCCACCTGCACGCCGAGGAAGATCACTCGATCCTCGAACAGCTTGTTGTACGGGTCCTGACGCTTGAACCCGTACGCCGTGCGCTCCTCGAACTGAGGGAGCACGTAGCGGCTGGAGGGCAGGTTTCCGGCGGAGCGGAACGTGGGTGTGTACATGTGGGTCCTCTCCCGCCTTACTTGTCCGCGCCGGTTCCGCCGCCGCCGTGCACGTCGCTGGCGTGCTCGCGGATGTGGTCGACGAAGCCGTACTCCAGCGCCTCGTCCGCCGTGAACCAGCGGTCGCGGTCGCCGTCGGCGTCGATCTGCTCGACGGTCTTGCCGGTCTGCGCGGCGGTGATCTCGGCCAGGCGCTTCTTCATCGACAGGATGAGCTGCGCCTGCGTCTGGATGTCGCTCGCCGTCCCGCCGAAGCCGCCGTGGGGCTGGTGGAGGAGCACGCGAGCGTTCGGGGTGATGTAGCGCTTGCCCTTGGTGCCGCTGGTCAGCAGCAGCTGGCCCATGGAGGCCGCCATCCCGATCCCGACGGTGACGATGTCGTTCGGCACGAACTGCATCGTGTCGTAGATCGCCATGCCGGCCGTGATCGATCCGCCCGGGGAGTTGATGTAGAGGTAGATGTCCTTCTCGGGATCCTCGGCGGCGAGAAGGAGGATCTTCGCGCAGATCTCGTTCGCGTTCTCGTCCCGCACCTCGGACCCGAGCCAGATGATGCGATCCTTCAGCAGCCTGTCGAAGACACTCGTCGCGACCAGGGGTTCAGCCATTTCCGCTCCTGTTTCCGTGTTCGGTGATTCGAATCTACCGGCGTCAACGCGGCGGCCCGGCCGTGTTCGCCGTCGGCATATCAGGCGTCGTCGCGGGCGATCTCGCGCGCGTAGGCGGTCAACGACCGGTGGTAGCGCGGCAGGTGCGGGACGAGCGCGAGCAGGGCCACCGACAGGCCCTCCGCCGGGCGGCCGGCACTCGCGAGCGCCAGGGCGCGGAAGGCGGCGACCGCGTCGCGATAGGGCGAGTCCGACTCCCGCTCCTGCTCCTCCGTGAGCAGGGCGAGAGCCTCGTCGACCGCGCCGAGGTTGCGCAGCGAGCTCGCCAGCTGGATGACCGCCTGGGGTCGGTGCTCCGCGTCCAGGCCCAACGCCAGCGCGCGCCGGTACAGCGGCACCGCCTCCTCGGGGCGGCCCGCCGAGTCCCGGGCCCCCGCCCGCTCGAACTCGGCCCGCGCATCGTCGGTGCCGCGTTCGGCCGCGAGGGCGTCGATCCGCGCGATCACCTCGTCGTCGACGAGACCGCCCGATGCGGCCTCCCAGACAGCGTCGATCCGGTCGTCCCACCTCGTCATGACTGCTCCTTCCCGGGATGACGAAGGGGCGGATGCCGCAGCACCCGCCCCTCCGGTGTCGCTACGCGATCACTCGGCCTTCTCGGCCGCCTCCTTGGCGGCCTTGCGCGTCGCCGGCTTCTTGGCCGGGGCCTTCTTCGCGGCGGGCTTCTCCTCGGCCGCGTCCGCGTCCTTCTTGGCCGGAGCCTTCTTCGCCGGAGCCTTCTTGGCGGCCGGCTTGTCCGCGTCGTCCTTCGCAGCGGCCTTCTTCGCCGGGGCCTTCTTCGCAGCCGGCTTCTCCTCCGCGGCCTCGCCGTCGCCCTCGGCGTCGTCCTCGGTCGCGACGAAGCCGGTCATGTCGACGGCCTTGCCGTTGGAGTCGACGACCGTGACCTTGCCCAGGGCGATCGCCAGCGCCTTGTTGCGCGCGACCTCGCCGACCAGGACCGGCAGCTGGTTCGCGGACTGCAGCGCCTCGACGAACTCCTGCGGGGCCATGCCGTACTGCGCGGCGGACTGGATGAGGTACTGGCTGAGCTCCTCCTGCGAGACCTGGACGTTGGCGTCCTCGGCGATCGCGTCCAGCAGGACCTGGGTGCGGAACTGCTTCTCGCTGGCCTCGGTCACCTCGGCACGGTGCTCGTCGTCCTCGAGACGCCCCTCGGACTCGAGGTGGTTGTGCACCTCGTCCTCGATGAGCTGCGGCGGCACAGGGATCTCGATCTTCTCGAGCAGCGTCTCCACGAGCTTGTCGCGCGCGGCGGAGGCCTGGGCGAACACGCCCTGCTGCTGGACGTTCTCGCGCAGGCTGTCGCGGAGCTCCGCGATGGTGTCGAACTCGCTGGCGATCTGCGCGAAGTCGTCGTCGGCCTCGGGGAGCTCGCGCTCCTTGACCGCCTTGACCGTGACGGAGACCTCGGCCTCCTCACCGGCGTGGTCGCCGCCGACGAGCGTCGAGCGGAACGTCGTGTCCTCGCCGGCGGTCAGCGACTCGATCGCGTCGTCGATCCCCTCCAGCAGCTCGCCCGAGCCGACCTCGTAGGAGACGCCCTCGGCACGGTCGATCTCGGCGCCGTCGATCGTCGCGACGAGGTCGAGCTCGACGAAGTCGCCGGTCGCGACCGGGCGGCCCACCGGGACGAGCGTGCCGAACCGGGCGCGGAGACGGTCGAGCTCGGCGTCGAGCGCCGCCTCGTCGGTCTCCACCGCGTCCACGGTGAGGGTGATGCCCTCCAGCGACGGGGTCTCGATCTCCGGACGGACATCCACCTCGATCTCGACCTTGAGGTCGCCGGAGAAGTCCTTCTCGTTCGGCCACTCGGTCACGTCCGCGGAGGGGCGGCCGACGATGCGGAGCTTCTGCTCGACCACGGCCTCCTGGAAGAAGCGGTCCAGGCCCTCGTTCACGGCGTGCTCGATGACGGCGCCGCGCCCGATGCGCTGGTCGATGATGGGGGCGGGCACCTTGCCCTTGCGGAAGCCGGGAATCTGCACGTCCTGCGCGATGTGCTCGTACGCGTGGTCGATGCTGGGCTTCAGGTCTTCGGGGGTGACCGTGATGTGGAGCTTGACCCGGGTCGGGGCCAGCTTCTCGACGGTGCTGTTCGCCATGCTGGTGTGTTCTCCTTGTGAATGTCCCGCGCATCTCCGGCGCGGCTGCGACGTCGTGCGAACCGACGTCGGGGCGACAGGATTTGAACCTGCGACCTCCCGCTCCCAAAGCGGGCGCTCTACCAAGCTGAGCTACGCCCCGGGTGATTGTGCCCGCGCACGCGGGAACGGCCCCGAGAAGTCTAACGGACAGGACTGCACCCGAACGTCCGGTATGCTCTTTCGAGTCGGTTCCGGTTCGCCGGGCCGCACGGACCCGGAGCTCGGCGACGGGCCCGGGGGCGTAGCTCAATGGTAGAGTCCCAGTCTTCCAAACTGGTTGTGCGGGTTCGATTCCCGTCGCCCCCTCAGCGAAAGGCCCCGCCGGTGCGGGGCCTTCTCCTTTTCCCGGGTCCGCGCGTGCGAGACTTCGGGAGATGACCAGCCCCACCGGATCCCACGAGCTGCCGCCGCGCTTCTCCAGCGCTCCCCCGCGTACCCGACGGCGTCGCGGGGTGCGCGCCCTGCTGCTGACCGGCGGCGCGCTCGTCGCGCTGTCCGCGGGAATCGGCGTCCACACGGCGGCGCAGCTCGGATACGACGACGCGCGCGACGGGTTCGCCGCGGCGGCGCGCGGCGCCGGCGTCGCCGAGGAGTCGCTCGACGCGCAGGTCCGCATCGCGCAGGACGCCCGCGACCTCTCCCTCGCCCTCGGGGACGACCCCGCCGGACTCGTCCCCGAGGACGCGCGCATCGAGGTGGAGCGGATCGGCACCGACCTCGATGCGTCACTCGCCGAGGCGGCCGATGCTCGCGACGACGCGACTCCTCCTCCGCCTCGCAAGCCCTTCTGGGCGTGGGAGGCGTGGGGCGCGGCGGACGCCTTGCAGGACGCCGCCACGGCGGCGGAGGAGCACGCGGGCGACCTGCGTTCGATCGAGAAGAGGCTCTCCACCACCGCGGACGACCTCGAGGACCGATCGGTGGCGGCCCTCGCCGTCTCCGTGGACGCCGCCCGCGCGGCGGAGGCGGAGAACGTGTCCGCACGCAATGAGGACGTCATCGCCCTGCGGAACGCGATCTCCGATCTGGATCGGGTCCTCGCCGATCCGGCCATCGTGCGGGTGGACGGTCCGGCGGCGTTCCGGACGCTCGCGGCCGAGGTGCAGGACCTGCGCGCCTCCGCGGCGGCCGAGCTCGCCGAGAAGGACGGGCCGTTGTCCGCAGCGCGCCTCGAGGTGGAGGCGTTCGCGCGGTCCCTCGCACCCGGCGTCCTGATGGACTTCGACTGGGCCGTCCTCGTCAACGGACTGGGTGTGGACGGCTGGCTGTCCGGGCTCACCTGGTGGTGGTACGCGGACGGCGGCTACGCGACGATCGAGCTGTCGGACTCCATCGCCGAGCAGTGGCCGTCCGACGCCAGCCGGGCCCTCGTCGCGCACGAGGTCGGGCATGCGATCACCGTGCGCTGCTTCTCGATGTACGACACGACGGATCCGGATGCCACCGAGGCCTGGGCCACGGCGTGGGCGATCAGCATGGGCTTCCACGATCCGGCCAACGGGACCTCGGCGTACGGGCCGCCGCCGGAGGAGATGATCGCCGCCGCCGCGGCCTGTCGCTGACCGTTCCGTTGTCCGGCCGTCCTGAGTCCCCAGCGCCGGGACCGCACCGCCCGCGGGCACGGAGAGGGCCCCCACCGGCGGTGGGGGCCCTCTCCGTCGTGCGTCAGCGCTGTCCGCGGCGCTCGCGCAGCTGCTGGAGCGCGTCCTCGAGGAGCTGCTCGGCCTCCTCGTCGGTACGCCGCTCCTTCACATAGGCGAGGTGCGTCTTGTACGGCTCGGTCTTGGCGATCGCCGGCGGGTTGTCCTTGTCCCGTCCCGCAGGCAGGCCGCTGTGCGGGTGGTCGATCACCTCGGGGATCTCCTCGTCGGGGAGCCCGGCGGCGAAGTAGCGCACCGTCTCGTTGCCGAGACCGTCCCAGTACGACACCGCGATGCGGTCGGCGTGGTAGCCGTGGTCCTGCTCCCCCATCGGGCCGGAGCCGACACGCGTGCCCCGGATCGCGTTTCCACCGGACGCCATCAGATCACCTCGAACTTCGTGATGAGCCCCAGCGCCACGATCGCGACGAACCACACGAGGGCGAGGACGATCGTGAAGCGGTTGAGGTTGCGCTCCGCCAGCCCCGACGAGCCCACGGCCGAGGTCATGCCGCCGCCGAACATGTCGGACAGACCGCCGCCACGACCCTTGTGGAGCAGGATGAGGAGCGTCAGCAGGACGCTGGTGATGCCCAGCAGCACCTGCAGGACGAACTGGAGAATATCCACGGATTGGCCTTTCGGTCGGGTCCCGTCTGTCAGGAGGCCGAGTTCCCTCGGCGGAAGAGGACCCGCGTAACGGTCAAGTATACGTCGAAGGGGCGACGCCCCCTCGGCTCACACCCCGACGTGCTTCTGGAATCGGACGATCGACGCGTACTCGTCCACGACCAGGCTCGCGCCGCCGACCAGGGCGCCGTCCACGTCGGGCTCGCGCATGAAGCTGGCGATGTTCGCCGCCTTCACCGATCCGCCGTAGAGGATCCTCGTGCGTGCCGCCGCGTCCGGGTCGAGCGCCTTCGCCAGGACCCCGCGCAGGGCCGCGCAGACGTCCTGCGCCTGCTGCGGCGTCGCGGCCTGCCCGGACCCGATCGCCCAGACCGGCTCGTACGCCACGACGATGTCCGCCGATGCGGGAACGCCCTGGAGCGCCGCCTCCAGCTGCCCGGCGGGAACCGCGCTGGCCCCGAACTTCTCCAGGTCCTCGGCGGTCTCGCCGACGCAGATCACCGGGACGAGCCCGTGCTTCAGCGCCGCCTTCACCTTCGCGGCGACCACATCGTCCGTCTCGGCGTGGTACTCGCGCCGTTCGGAGTGCCCGATGATCACGTACTTCGCGTCGAGCTTCGCGAGGAAGGCGCCGGACACCTCACCGGTGTAGGCCCCGGAGTCGTGCATCGACAGATCCTGCGCGCCGAGGGCGAACGGGATCTTGTCGGCATCGATCAGGGTCTGGACGCTGCGCAGATCCGTGAACGGCGGGAACACGGCCACGTCGACCGACCCGTCCTCGTGCTTGGCGTCCTTCAGCGTCCAGTGCAGCTTCTGCACGAACGCCACCGCCTGCAGGTGGTCCAGGTTCATCTTCCAGTTGCCCGCGATCAGCGGGGTACGAGCCGTTACGCCCATCCGAGCACCTCCAGGCCGGGTAGTTTCTTGCCCTCGAGGAACTCGAGGCTGGCGCCGCCGCCGGTCGAGATGTGCCCGAACCGGTCGTCGGCGAAACCGAGCTGCCGCACGGCCGCGGCGGAGTCGCCGCCGCCGACCACGCTGAGTCCGTCGACCTCCGTCAGCGCCTCCGCGACGGCCTTGGTCCCCGCGGCGAACGCCGGGAACTCGAACACGCCCATCGGGCCGTTCCAGAACACCGTGCGGGATCCGCGGATCGCCTCCGCGAAACGGGTCGCCGTCTCGGGCCCGATGTCCAGACCGATCCCGGACGCGCCGAAGGCCGTGTCCTCGATCGCGTCGGCCGCGGCGACCTCGTGCGGGGCGTCCGCCGCGAACGACGCCGCCACCACGACATCCGTGGGCAGCACGAGCTCGACGCCGCGCTCCTTCGCATCGGCGATGTAGCCGCGGACCGTCTCGAGCTGGTCCTTCTCCAGGAGGCTCGACGCGACCGGATGGCCCTCCGCCGCGAGGAAGGTGAACAGCATGCCGCCCCCAACCAGGATCCGGTCGACGCGCGGCAGCAGGTGCGAGATCACCCCGAGCTTGTCGCTGACCTTCGACCCGCCCAGCACGACCGTGTACGGACGCTCGGGCTTCTCGGTGAGCCGGTCCAGGACGTCGAGCTCGGCCGCGATGAGCAGGCCCGCCGCGGAAGGCAGGATCTTCGCGAGCTCGTAGACGCTCGCCTGCTTGCGGTGCACGACGCCGAAGCCGTCCGAGACCAGCGCGTCGCCGAGGGCGGCGAGCTGCTCGGCGAAGGCCGTGCGCTCCCCCTCGTCCTTCGCGGTCTCCCCCGGGTTGAAGCGCAGGTTCTCGAGCACGGCGACCTCGCCGGCGCCGAGCGCGTCGACGGTCTCGCGCGCGGACGCGCCCACCGTGTCGGACGCGAACGCCACGGACCTGCCGAGGAGCTCGGACAGACGGGTGGCCACGGGCGCCAGGCTGTACTGCGGATCCGGGGCGCCGTCCGGGCGTCCCAGGTGCGAGACGACGATGACGCGGGCGCCGGCGTCGATGAGGGCGTTCAGGGTCGGCAACGACGCACGCACGCGGCCATCGTCCGTGATGACACCATCCCGCAGGGGGACGTTGAGGTCACAACGGACGATGACGCGCGTGCCGTCGAGCGAACCGACCGTCTCCCGGAGGGAGTCGAGGGTGCGCAGGGTCATGGCGTGAGGTCAGATCCGCTCGGCCACGTACTCGGTCAGGTCGACGAGACGGTTCGAGTAGCCCCACTCGTTGTCGTACCAGCTCGACACCTTCACGAGGTTGCCGCTGACGTTCGTCAGCGTCGAGTCGTAGATCGACGAGTGCGGGTTGTGGACGATGTCGCTGGAGACGATGGCGTCCTCGTTGTACTGGAGGTAGCCGGCCAGGCGCCCCTCGTCCGCGGCCTTCTTGTAGGCCGCGTTGACCTCGTCGGCCGTCAGGTCGTCGCGCTCGGTGATGAGCGTGAGGTCGACGATCGAGCCGGTCGGCACCGGTACGCGGTAGGAGGAGCCGCTGAGCTTGCCGTTCAGCTCGGGAAGGACGAGGCCGATCGCCTTGGCGGCACCGGTCGACGCGGGGACGATGTTGATCGCCGCCGCGCGCGCACGGCGCAGGTCCTTGTGCGGGCCGTCCTGCAGGTTCTGGTCGGCGGTGTAGGCGTGTGCGGTCATCATGAACCCGCGGACGATGCCGAACTCGTCGTTGAACACCTTGGCCAGGGGGGCCAGGCAGTTCGTCGTGCAGGAGGCGTTGGAGATGATGTGGTCGGTCTCCGGGTTGTAGGTCTCCTCGTTGACGCCCATGACGATGGTGCGGTCGTCGCCGGTCGCCGGCGCGGAGATGAGGACCTTCTTGGCGCCGGCCTCGATGTGCTTGCGCGCGTCCTCGGCCTTGGTGAAGAAGCCGGTCGACTCGATCACGATGTCGACGCCCAGCTCGCCCCAGGGCAGCTTCGCGGGGTCGCGCTCCGCGAACGCCTTGATCTCCTTGCCGTTGACGGTGATGCTGTCCTCGTCGTAGCTGATCTCGGCGTCGAGCACGCCTCCGACCGAGTCGTACTTCAGCAGATGCGCCAGCGTCTTGTTGTCGGTGAGGTCGTTGACCGCGACGATGTCGATGTCCGCGCCCTGCGCGAGAGCCGCGCGGAGGTAATTACGTCCGATCCGGCCGAAGCCGTTGATACCGATCTTGACAGACACGAAAGTCTCCTGGTTCTTACTCGAGGGATTGCGTGATTCTTGCAAATGACCCGGACAACGGCGTCCTGATGGGCTTTTCGCCCATCAGGACGCCCATCTTTTACGACAGTACCAGCAGTCCGTTCGTCTGCTCGCGGGCCACCTGCAGTCGCTGGGCGACGTTCTCCCAGTTGGCGATGTTCCACACGGCCTTGACGTAGTCCGCCTTGACGTTGAGGTAGTCGAGGTAGAAGGCGTGCTCCCACATGTCGAGCTGGAAGATCGGCACCGTGCCCTGCGCGGTGTTCGCCTGCTGGTCGAACAGCTGCTGGATGATGAGCTGCTGACCGATCGGGTCCCAGCTCAGCACCGCCCAGCCGGAACCCTGGATGCCCGTCGCCGCGGCGGTGAAGTGCGCCTGGAACTTCTCGAACGAGCCGAAGAACTCCTCGATCGCGGCCTTCAGCTCACCCTCGGGCTGACCGCCGCCGTTCGGCGAGAGGTTGGTCCAGAAGATGGAGTGGTTGACGTGACCGCCGAGGTTGAACGCGAGGTCCTTCTCGAGCTTGTTCACCGCACCGAGGTTGCCCGACTCGCGGGCCTCGGCGAGCTGCTCCAGCGCGGTGTTGGCGCCGGCCACGTACGCGGCGTGGTGCTTGTCATGGTGCAGCTCCATGATCTTCCCGCTGATGTGGGGCTCGAGAGCCGCGAAATCGTACGGGAGGTCGGGGAGCGTGTAGATCGCCATCGAATTCATCCAATCCGCGCCGCGCTCGCGGCGCTCACCGGTTCCCCACCCCGCCGGAACGCGGGACGAGGCGGACGATATCCATCCTATCGACGGGAACGTTCCGCGGAACCGGAACCTTCCCGGATGACGGCGATCCGCGTCACCCGGCTCAGACGTCGATGCCGGCGGGCACCGCGGACTCGGTGCCCGGGATGCCCTCGGCCTGCGCGCGCTTGTCCGCCATCGCCAGGAGGCGCCGGATACGGCCGGCGACGGCGTCCTTCGTCATGGGCGGGTCGGCGTGGTGCCCCAGCTCGTCGAGGCTGGCGTCGCGGTGCGCGAGTCGCAGCTCGCCCGCCGTGCGGAGGTGATCGGGGACGTCGTCACCGAGGATCTCCAGCGCGCGCTCGACCCGTGCGCACGCGGCGACGGCAGCCTGGGCGGAACGGCGCAGGTTGGCGTCGTCGAAGTTGACCAGGCGGTTCACGCCCGCGCGGACCTCCCGGCGCTGACGCATCTCCTCCCACGCCGCCGCCGTTCGAACCGCGCCCATGACGGTGAGCAGGGCGCGGATCGCCTCGCCCTCGCGCACCACGACGCGCGGGAGACCGCGGACCTCGCGGGCCTTCGCCGCGATGCCGAGCCGATGGGCGGCGCCCACGAGCGCCATCGCCGCCTCGGACGACGGGCAGGCGACCTCGAGGACCGCCGAGCGGCCGGGCTCGCTCAGCGCGCCGGCGGCGAGGAAGGCGCCGCGCCACAGGCCGGCGAGCTCCTCGCGGGAGCCGGTGGTGAGGCGGTTCGGCAGACCGCGGACCGGACGGCGACGCTGGTCGAGCAGACCGGTCTGGCGGGCGAGGGTCTCCCCCGCGCCGATGACGCGGACGGCGTAGCGCGCGCCGTCCGTGCCCGAGGCACCCTGGATCTGCGCGATCTCCGGACGGACCCCGAAGAGCTCGGCGAGATCCCGGGCGACGCGACGGGCCAGCAGCTCGGCGTCCACCTCGGCCTCCACGGCGACCCGGTTGGCGATGGAGTGCAGACCGCCGGCGAACCTCAGCACCGCGGTCACCTCCGCGACCCGCACCGTCGGGGGTGCGTTCCGGATGCTGACGAGCTCTGCCTTGACGTCGGTGGTGAGTGCCACGGGTCTCCTTCGCGTTACCGCGCCGGGTCGCGGCGCAAGGGAATAGCCTACTCGGCTCCCGCACCCCGCATCGACCCGACCGGTGCGGCCGCGCGCGTCACTCCCGACCGAGATCGCGGTGACGGACCGTGACGGCGACGCCTGGCACCGACGCGAGCCGTCGGGCCAGTTCCTCGGCCACCGCCACCGAACGATGGCGGCCTCCCGTGCAGCCCACGGCCACCGTGGAATGGCTCTTGTTCTCGCGCTGGTAGCCCTCGAGCACCGGCTTCAGCGCCGCGGTGTACGCATCGAGGAACTCCTCCGCGCCCTCTCGGGACAGGACGAACTCGCTGACGGGCGCATCCTTCCCGGTGGAGTCCCGCAGCTCGTCGATCCAGAACGGATTGGGCAGGAACCTCATGTCGGCCACGAGATCCGCGTCGGACGGGAGACCGTACTTGAAGCCGAAGCTCATGATGGTGAGGCGGTGCCGGGCCGCCCCCTCCTCGGCGAACAGGTCCGTGACCGTGGTCGCGAGCTGATGGATGTTGAACGCCGAGGTGTCGATCACGATGTCGGCGGCCTCGCGCAGCGGCGCCACCCGGGCCCGCTCGATCCGGATCCCGTCGAGGAGCGTGCCGTCGCCCTGCAGCGGATGCGGCCGCCGCACCGATTCGAACCGGCGCACGAGCACGTCGTCGGAGGCGTCGAGGAAGAGCACCCGCACGGAGCCGTGCTGTCGGAGCGCCCGTGCGACGCCGGGGAAGTCGTCGAAGAGGTTGCGACCTCGCACGTCGACGACCGCAGCGACCCGCGGCAGCGCGGCGCCGCCGAGATTCGCCAGGTCGAGGAGAGGACGGAGCATCTGCGGAGGGAGGTTGTCGACGACGTACCAGCCGAGGTCCTCCAGGGCGTTCGCGACCGTGGAACGGCCCGCGCCCGACATACCGGTGACGATCAGGAACTCGCCCTGGTCGGCGGCGCTCATGTCTCCCCCTTCGCTCCCGACCAGCCTACCGATCCGCGGGCATGCTCGGCGCCGGAGGCTCCGGGGCCGGCGCGAGCGCCGCCGGAGGGGCCTCGGCGTCCTCCGGCGACGGATCGGCAGGCGCCGTCCGCGTCGTGGCGAGATGCGTGTGGATGCTCTGCGCCAGCGCGGGACCGATGCCGGTGACCTCCTGGATCTGCGACGGTTCCGCGCGACGCAGAGCGGCCACCGACCCGAAATGCCGCAGCAGCGCGCGGATGCGGGCGGCGCCGAGGCCGGGCACCTCCGCCAGGACCGTGGTGATGTCGCGCTTGCGCTTCTTGCGCTGGTGCGTGATCGCGAACCGGTGCGCCTCGTCCCGCAGGCGCTGCAGCAGGTACAGCGCCTCGCTGGTCCGCGGCAGGATCACCGGGTACTCGTCGCCCGGGAGCCAGATCTCCTCGAGCCGCTTGGCGATGCCGGCCAGCCCGATCTCGGTGTGCCCGGCGTCGCGCAGCGCCCGTGCCGCGGCTTCCACCTGCGGCCGTCCGCCGTCCACGAGGAGAAGTTGCGGCGGATACGCGAAGCGCGGCCGCCGTCTCCCCTGCGGCGCCTCGGCCTCCGCGGCGTCCGCGGTCTCCAGAGCATCGGCCGGGGGCGCGCCGGGGGCGAGCGGCTCGCCCTCCGGGGCGTCCAGATGGGCGAGCCGACGGCGCAGCACCTGGTAGATCGAATCGGTGTCGTCCGTCGTCTCGGGGATGCCGAAGGATCGGTACTGGTCCTTGCGCGGGAGCCCGTCCTCGAAGACGACCATGGAGCCGACGACGTTGGTCCCGCTCAGATGGGAGATGTCGTAGCACTCGATCCGCAACGGCGCGTCGGCCAGTCCCAGCGCCTCCTGCAGGTCGGTGAGCGCCTGGGTGCGCGTGACGTAGTCGCTGGACCGCTTCATCTTGTGCCGCAGAAGGGCCTGCTGGGCGTTGACGGTGGCATTGCGCATGAGCTCGGCGCGCTGGCCGCGCTGCGCGACCGCGATCTCCACCTTCCGACCGCGGCGATCGCGCAGCCACTGCTCGAGCTCCGAGACGTCGTCCGGGAGGGACGGCACGAGGACACGGCGCGGCACGGCGTCCCCCTCCGCCTCGCCGTAGGCACGCTGCAGGACCTGATCCACCAGGTCCCCGCCGCTGATGTCGATCTCCTTCTCCACCGTCGAGGCGCGGACGCCGCGGACCCGGCCGCCACGGATCACGAAGTGCTGCACCGCCGCGGAGAGCTCGTCCTCCGCGATCCCGAACAGGTCCGCGTCCTCGTCCTGGGGAAGCACGAGGGCGCTCTTGCCGAGCACGGCCTCGATCGAGGCGAGCTTGTCCCGGTACCGCGCGGCGTTCTCGTAGTCCATCGCCGCCGACGCCTCGCGCATGCGCCGGGTGAGCTCCCGGGTGAAGCGTTCGTCACCGCCCTCCATGAACGCGATGAAGTCGTCCACCATCGCCCGGTGCTCCTCGATCGTGACCGTCATCGAGCACGGCCCGCCGCATTTTCCGATCTGCCCGGGGAAGCAGGGCCGCCCCGTCTGCATCGCCCGGCGGTAACTGGCGTCGCTGCACGTGCGGATCGGGAACGCTTTGATCATGAGGTCGATCGTCTCGTGGACGGCCCACACCTTCGGATACGGGCCGAAGTACCGCGCACCGGGGATCCGACGGTTGCGGGTGACCAGGACCCGCGGGGCCTCGTCACCGAGCGTGACCGCCATGAACGGATAGGACTTGTCGTCCTTGTACCGGACGTTGAAAGGCGGATCGAACTCCTTGATCCACATGTACTCGAGTTGCAGCGAATCCACGTCCGTGGGCACGACCGTCCACTCGACAGAGGTGGCCGTGGTGACCATCCGCCGGGTGCGTTCGTGCAGCGTCCGCAGCGGCGCGAAGTAGTTCGACAGCCGTTGACGGAGGTTCTTCGCCTTACCGACGTACAGCACGCGCCCCTGGGCGTCGCGGAAGCGGTACACACCGGGATCGGTCGGGATCTCCCCCGCCCGCGGCTTGTACGGGAGCTCTTGCGCCATCAGCTCGCCTTGCGCTCGGACACCGGCTCCCTGCGCTTCACCGCCCGCGGTGCCGATGCGCGGCCCGCGCGCCCCTCGGGCTGCAGGATCTCCGCCAGGAAGCGACCAGTGTGGCTCTCGTCCACCTTCGCGACCTGCTCGGGCGTGCCGGTGGCGATGATCTGCCCGCCGCCGGAGCCGCCCTCGGGGCCGAGGTCGATCACCCAGTCGGCGGACTTGATCACATCGAGGTTGTGCTCGATCACGATCACGGTGTTGCCCTTGTCCACCAGCCCGTTGAGCACCTCGAGGAGCTTGCGCACGTCCTCGAAGTGCAGACCCGTCGTCGGCTCGTCGAGCACGTAGATGCTGCGGCCGTTGCTCCGGCGCTGCAGCTCCGTGGCGAGCTTGACCCGCTGCGCCTCGCCGCCGGAGAGCGTGGTCGCCGACTGGCCCAGACGCACGTAGCCGAGACCGACGTCCACGAGGGTGCGCAGGTACCGGTGGATCGCCTGGATGGGCTCGAAGAACTCCGCGGCCTCCTCGATCGGCATCTCCAGGACCTCGGCGATGTTCTTCCCCTTGTAGTGGACGGCAAGAGTGTCCCGGTTGTAGCGCTTGCCGTGGCAGACCTCGCAGTCGACGTACACGTCGGGGAGGAAGTTCATCTCGATCTTGATGGTGCCGTCGCCCGAGCAGGCCTCGCAGCGACCACCCTTGACGTTGAAGCTGAAGCGGCCGGGGAGGTACCCGCGCACCTTCGCCTCGGGCGTCTCGCTGAAGAGGGTGCGGATCCGGTCGAACACGCCGGTGTACGTCGCCGGGTTGGACCGCGGCGTGCGCCCGATCGGGGCCTGGTCGACGTGAACCACCTTGTCGAGATTGTCCAGCCCGGTCACGCGGGTGTGCTTGCCGGGCACGGTGCGCGCTCCGTTGAGACGCGCCGCGAGGACCTGATAGAGGATGTCGTTCACGAGCGACGACTTGCCGGATCCGCTGACGCCGGTGACCGCCGTGAGCACTCCGAGCGGGAAGTCCGCCGTGACGCCGCGCAGGTTGTTCTCGCGCGCACCGACCACGCTGAGCATCCGCTTGCGGTCGATCCGACGCCGCTTGGCCGGCGTCGGGATCTCACGGCGCCCCGCCAGGTAGTCACCGGTCATGGAGTCGGTGTCGCCGAGCAGTGCCTCGTAGGGCCCGGAATGGACGACGACCCCGCCGCCGACGCCCGCGCCGGGACCGATGTCGACGACCCAGTCGGCCGCCTCGATCGTCTCTTCGTCGTGCTCCACCACGATCAGCGTGTTGCCCAGGTCGCGGAGGGTGAGCAGCGTCTCGATCAGACGGCGGTTGTCGCGCTGGTGCAGCCCGATCGAGGGCTCGTCCAGCACGTAGAGCACGCCGGTGAGCCCGGAGCCGATCTGGGTCGCCAGGCGGATGCGCTGAGCCTCGCCGCCGGAGAGCGAGCCCGCCGACCGACTGAGGTTCAGGTAGGACAGACCGACCTGGAGCAGGAAGTCCAGCCGCAGACGGATCTCCCGCAGCACCTGGGCGGCGATCTTCGCCTCTCTCGGCGTGAGCTCGAGCCGCTGCATGAACTGCTGCGCCTCCGCGAGGCTGAGGTGCGAGACCTCCGCGATCGAGTGCCCGTGCACCTGGACCGCCAGGACCTCGGGCTTGAGCCGGTCGCCGTTGCAGACCGGGCACGGGACCTCACGGAGGTACTCGCCCCACCGACCGCGCTGCGTGTCGCTCTCGGCCTGCAGATACTGCCGCTCGATGTACGGCACCACGCCCTCGAAGCCCGAGGAGTACCGCATCTCCCGCCCGTAGCGGTTCTTCCACTTGACGGTCACCTTGTAGTTGTCGCCGCGCAGCACCGCCTCCTTGACATCGGAGTGGAGCTCGCGCCACGGCGTGTCGAGCGAGAAGTCGAGGTCGCGGGCGAGACCCTCCAGAAGCCGCTCGTAGTACTGGAAGAGGCCCTTGCCCTGCGTGGTCCAGGGCAGGATGACGCCCTCGCGGATCGAGAGCTCCTCGTCACCGAGCATGAGATCGACGTCCACCGACATCCGTGTGCCGAGACCCGAGCATGCCGGGCAGGCGCCGAACGGGGCGTTGAACGAGAACGTGCGCGGCTCGATCTCGGTGAGCGTGATCGCGTGGCCGTTCGGACAGGCCAGCTTCTCCGAGAACGACTGCCATGCGGCGTCGCCGCTCTCGTCGACGAAGTTGACCTGCATGACGCCGCCCGCCAGAGACAGCGCGGTCTCGACCGAGTCCGTGACACGCCCGAGGATATCCCCCGAGGCCACGAGGCGGTCGACCACGACCGCGATGTCGTGCTTGTAGCTCTTCTTGAGCGTCGGCGGCTCGGAGAGCTGGATCATCTCGCCGTCGACGATGGCGCGGGCGTAGCCCTTGGCGCCGAGCTCGCGGAAGAGGTCGACGAACTCGCCCTTCTTCTGCGAGACCACCGGCGCGACGATCTGATAGCGGGTGCGCTCAGGCAGCTCCATGAGCTGATCGGCGATCTGCTGCACCGTCTGACGCTGGATCCGCTCGCCGCACTCCGGGCAGTGCGGGACGCCGATGCGCGCCCACAGCAGACGCATGTAGTCGTAGATCTCAGTGATGGTGCCGACCGTCGAGCGAGGGTTGCGGTTCGTCGACTTCTGGTCGATCGACACCGCCGGGCTGAGCCCCTCGATGAAGTCGACGTCGGGGCGGTCCACCTGCCCGAGGAACTGACGGGCGTAGGCGCTCAGCGACTCGACGTAGCGACGCTGGCCCTCGGCGAAGATCGTGTCGAACGCGAGGCTGGACTTGCCTGATCCGGAGAGACCGGTGAAGACCACGAGCGAGTCCCGCGGGATCTCGAGGTCGACGTTCTTGAGGTTGTGCACGCGGGCACCGCGGACACTGAGTTTTCCTGGGCTGGCGACGGGAACAATGGGCACCCGACAAGTTTAGGAGGGGCCACCGACATCGGCTCCGCGAGCGGCGGAACCCCGGCGCATCAGATGCGTCGTCGCCGTCGCGACGACCAGCAGCAGCGCTGCCCCGAGCGGCGCGAGCCAGGCCGTGTCCGCCGCACCGGCCTGCGGGAGCAGCGCCGCCGTGGCCGCGACGGGCTGCGCGATCGCCTGGATCACGACGAAACGCCGCAGCACGGGCCGGAGCAGGCCCGGCGCGATCCGTGAACCGGCGGGGATCGTCAGCGACAGTGCTGCCAGCACGTGGATCGCGTGGACGAGCAGGACCGCGAGCGCCGTGCGGCCCGGCGACGGCGCGGTCAGCAGCACGCCGATCGGAAGGCAGGCCGCGCCCGCCCACGCAGCGAACGAACGCGGAAGAACCACCGACACGGACGCTGCCGCGACGGCCACCACCTGCCAGACGATGAACGGGGTGAGGGCGAGGACCCCCGCCGTCGTGACCAGGAGCACCAGCAGCCGAGGAACGATCCCGGGAATGCCGCGCGGGACGCGCAGTTCGTGCGCCCGTCTCTTCATCGTCGCCCCCGCCCGGCCCCGGCGCGACCGTGCGCGGCGACGGCCCGCAGGGCGACGTCGGCACCGTCGTCGTTCCACGCCACGACCTCGACCCCCGCGCCGCGCAGGTCCGCCATCACGTCCTGACGCTCGGCGAGCAGCGTGCGCACCGCGACCGTCTGCTCGGCGGTCAGCCGCGCCGTGTCCGGCTCGGGGAGGACGTCCACGGCGATCACCGCGTGGCCGCCCGCGCGCCAGCGCGTGGCGATCTCCGCGGCCGCCCCGTCGAAGAACGTCGACAGCACGAAGACGATCGATCCGCTCCCGATCGGGGGCGTGCGCCGGAACCGTGACCCGTCCCCGCTCGCCCCCGTCCCGGCGATCACACCGCGGAGGCGCGCGAGATGACGGGCGCCGGAACCGCTGCGGACGGCCCGCCCGCCCGGGGCCAGGACGTGGAAGGCGACCCGGTCGCCGGTCTCGACCGCGCACGTCGCCAGTGACAGGGCGGCCTCACGGGCGAGGTCCAGGGACGTGACACCGCTGCGCTCCCGGTCCGGCGTGCCCCAGGAGGCGACGACCGCTCCCAGATCGTCGGCGGTGTCCATCGCGATCACGACGGCGCTGTCGCTCAGCGCCTGCGTGCGGCGGACGAGCAGGTCCCCCGGCCTTCGGGCGGCCCGGGCCGTCGCACGCCAGTCCACGCGGCGGAGCTCGTCCCCGGGCGCGAACGGGTGGATGTCCCGGAACTCGCCGCCCTGGCCGATCCGCGACCCTTCGTGCGCACCATGGAGCCCTGTCAGCCGGACGGACGTCGGGAGCCGGTCGAGCCGTCGCGTCCGCGGCGCCGCCTTCCAGGTCAGGCTCCCGGCCAGGACGACCTCGCTCACCCACGCGCCGTCGGCCGCGACCGCGCGTGCGGTCAGGCGGAGCAGCTCGATCGGACCGGAGTGGCTCAGCCGGCTCCGCGACCGCAGCACGCCGCTGCCGGGCGCCACGTCGACGGTCCCGCTCCTGCGCCCGTCCTGATCCACGGCGAACTGGACGGCCTCCGCGTCGGCCCGTACGTCGACGGCGACGTGCACCTCGGCCGCGTCCCCGGCGCGGGCGCTGATGCCGACGTCGATCCGGC
>NZ_BCRA01000036.1 GCF_001552355.1 Microbacterium resistens NBRC 103078 | reverse complement strand
TGCGGCCGATGCCAGCGGGTCGGCGCCGCCGCCCTCCGCACGGAAGGAGCCCGCGGCGAAGAGCTGCCAGAGCGCCAGCGCCGCCGCTGCGGCGGTGAGCGCCCAGGGAGTGACGAGAAGCAGCGTGCTGCTCTTTCCGGCGTCGTCGCGGCGGTCTCCGCGTCGGGCCGCCGCGAGAGCCGTGACCGCGGCCACCACGGCCGCCCCGGCGACGATCGTGAGCGCAGCGATCGTCCCGGACCATCCGGACGCCCCTGCCAGCGCGAGCACGAGCAGGCCGGCGGCCGCGCCCGCACCGGTCGCGATCGCCGTCTCCGCCGCGGCATGGCCGGCGATCCCGGTGGCCGAGGCCCCCCGCGAGCGGAGCAGGAACAGGTCCTCGGACCGGGCGTGCGCCAGCGCGACCAGGACGACGCCCGTCGCGATCATGCCGAGGACCCCGATGAGCAGCAGCGGGACGATCAGCAGACCGCGCGCGCCCGCGATCGCCGTGCTCGCGCGATCCACGGTCTCCGCCAGCCCGCCCTCGATCCGGGTGCTCCGCTGGTTCTGCGGGTCCACCTCCTGAGGAAGCGCGGCGAGGCGGGCGATTCCCCGGCGCAGGCCCTCGAGATCCTGCTCCCCCACGTCGACGGGGCGGATCGTCCACGTCACCGTCGGCGACGACTCGAGCCCGTCCATCCGCTCGCCGGTGAGCACGAGGGGTCCGGCCGCCGTGCCGGAGCGGCCCGAGCCGACGGCGGGGTTGCCGTTCCACTCGGCCGCCGCCGCATCCCGAGCGGTCCAGACACCCACCACGGTCACCGTCCCGTCCACGGGCCCGAGCTCGACGGCGTCCCCGACGCCGATCCCGCGGTCCTGGGCTGCGCGCTCCAGGATCGCCGCCTCGTCGGACGACCGCGGCCAGTCCCCCTCGACGAGGTCGCCCAGCGTGGAGATGTCGTCGTCGGCGAGGACCTGGAGTGCGTCTGCGTTGCCCGACGAGAGCACGCTCACGGCCTGTCGGCGGACCGCGACGGGAGTGGGGAACGACTGTGCGATCGACTCGCGGATGTCGGCGTCCTGCGCCGCGGGATCGGGGGCTCGCGCGGCGATCACCTCCATGACCGCGGCGCGCGGTTCGGCGGACGAGACCACCCGGCGGACGCCGTCGTCGATCGTGCGGGCCGCCAGGGCGTCGACTCCTCCGATGCCGAGCACGACGAGCAGTCCGATCGCCACGAGGACGACGAGCCGGCCCGCCTGCGCCCTGCCCCGCCGAATCGCGAACGTCATCATCCCTCACCCGGCGGTGCACCGCGCCGCGCCTCTTCCTCCGGGCACGCTGTCGGTGCCGGCGCCGTGCCCGACGCCCGCGTCGCGCACGCACTGCCCACCATCCTGAACCGTGCGCACCCCGGGACGCAACGGCGGAGCGGAAACCGCTGTCCCGCGCTCACGCCGTTGATCGGCCTGGCGATCGGCGTCGTGTGGATCCGGCCGTCCGGATGACCCTCCGCCCCGGTCCCGCGCGGATTGCATGCGCGACCCGCCGTGGCAACCCCCTCCCGGCACGGTGGCGCCCGCGACATGCTGACACCTCGCGGACGGACCGGTTCGCCGACGACGAGAGGAACTCCCATGGTCCAGCAGACGCTCGACACCCCCACCGATCTCTTCCACTTCCAGCTGCGCACCGCCGTCACGATGGAGGACGACTCCCTCGCGGCGCTCGGCGAACTGGCCGACGCGGCGACCAGCGCCGAGGTGAAGAAGCTGTTCCGTCACCACGCCGATGAGACGAAACAGCAGCAGGAGAATCTGACGAAGGTGTTCGCCGAGCTCGAATGGAAGCCGACCACGGCGCCCTCGCCGAGCACGAAGGGGATCTCCCGCCAGGCCGAGTCCCTCCTCGAGCGCAGCGGCGGATCCCTGCGGGACCACGCCGCGGTCGCCTGCGCGCTGGGCAACGAGCACTACGAGATCTCCGCGTACGAGGGCCTCATCCTGCCCGCCGAGGCGATGGGCTGGACCACGGTGGCGAAGCTGCTGCGGGAGAACCTGGATCAGGAGACGCACACGAGCGAGGAACTCCGCTCGATGCTGCAGAAGATCGTCGGCTGACCGGCGGTCAGGACAGCAGTTCGCGGATCGCCGTCTCCGGGCTCACCGAGAGATCGAGCAGCCGCCCCTGGGCGTATCGACGGAAGACCCGCGGATCGATGTAGCTGGATCGGGCCACGGCGGGCGTGTTGCCCAGCGCGTCCGCCGTGACCTGGACGGCGAGTCGCTCCGCGCGACGCCGCGCCGGCTCGCTGCCGGCAGGCCCCGTCTCCGCCAGCGACCGCGCGGCGAGGATCGTGGCGCGCAGGGTCCGGAAGTCCTTCGCGGTGAACCGGCCGCCGGTGACGGTGCGGATGTACGCGTTGACCTCGGCCTCCGTGAGCCGCACGCGGCGCCGACCCCGCCGTCGAGCCAGGAGCGGAGTCCGCGCCGGCCCGTTCGCGAGGTCCCGCAGCACCTCGGCGAGGTCCGGATCGGTGATCTCGACCGAGGCGCGCTTTCCGCTCTTGGCGGGGAACGACAGCGAGATGTCCGCGCCGTCGACGCGGACGTCCCGGCGTCGCAGGGTCGTCAGCCCCCGACTCCCGTACCGGACCCGGTATCGCTCCGATCCGATGCGCAACGCCGCGTCGTCCAGCAGCCGCACGGCCGCCGCCCGGACGCGCTCCCCCTCGTCGCCCCCGCGCAGCGCCCGGGTGATCCTGGCGCGTGCGGCGGGCAGTGCTTCGGCCAGCGCCAGCGCGCGGACGAACTTCCGGCGGTCGCGGCGTTCACGCCATCGCGGGTGGTAGAGGTATTGGCGCCGTCCCGCGTCGTCGGTGCCGACCGCCTGGATGTGCGCGCGGGGGTCGACCGCGATCCAGACGTCGGTCCAGGCCGGGGGCACGGCAAGGGCGCGGATCCGCCGCTTCTCCCGAGGGGTCGCGTCCGTGCCGTCGTCGCGCAGGAACCGGAACCCCCGGCCGGCCCGCACTCGGCGGAATCCGGCAGCCTCCCCCGGGACGACGCGTCGCAGTCTCTCCACGGCCGCCGCTCAGTCCTCGCGCCCGGTCTTCTCGTCGATCGCGGTCAGCAGCTCCTTGAGGGCCTTGCGGATGTCCTCGTGGTCGTACTGCCCGGCGCGGCTCTCGCCCGAGATCACCGCGCACCGGTGCAGCGTGCGGAAGTCGCCGTACGGGAACAGGTGACGCCCCTTCGTCCCCTCGGTCTCGTCCGTGTCCTCGCCGAGGAACCAGAGCGCGTACTGCGCCATGCCCTCGCGGTCGATGAACTCGTTGCCGTCCTCGGCGGACGGCGCGTGCTCGCTCCAGTCGTCGCGGGTGTCGTCCGTCACCTCGCCACGGCGAAGCAGCCCCCGTGCGTGCGCCAGGGCCTTCTCGTTCAGCGTGACGGTCATCTCTGCTCCTCTCGTCCCGGCGCGGACCTCGCGCCGGCCTCGGTCGTGTCCCCTGCTCCCCCGTCCCGTCCGACCCTGCCGCCGCCCGCATCCGGGCAGAAGGGTCTGGCGGCGACGACGGCCGCGTGCTAGTCGCCGCTCGTGCCGGCGGCCGCCCGCCTCGACGGTCCTGCACGCCGCGTGGAACCCCTGCATATCGGCGGGCAGATGTCCAGTCCCTTCCGCCCCTGCCCGTCCCCCTGCACACTGCTCCCAGGGTCGCGACGCGCGATGCCTCCCGGACCACCTCCGCGGAGCCCATCACCGCGCAACGGCGCCCGGGACGGAGGTGAACAGCCATGGATGACGAACTCGTCGTCACCCTCGCCCTCAGCGGCTCGCTGTCCTACTTCGTCCTGACCACCGCGCTCAACGACTACGCCGACCAGCTCGAACGCCGGGCGACGACCGAACCGGAGCACGCCGCCTTCCTCGTCGCGGAGGCCGCGGAGGCCCGATCGCTCGCCGCGCTCATCGACGAGCAGATCCTGGTGTGAGCCCCTCCCGCGGGTGTCTCGCCACGGCGCGACCGCGTCCGCTGCTGCGCCGGTGCCGCTGCAGCAGTCGGAAGCGGATCATGACCGTCGTCACCAGGGTGAGTCCGACGGCCTCCGCGGAAGCATCGCTCCCTGAGCGTTCGCCGCGAATCCGTGACACACGGCGTCCCGATTTGGGCCGGACGCGGATCCCGCACTATGGTTACAAATCGATAACAGACGACTCCGTCTGCCCGAGGAGCTCACCATCAACTCGCGATCCCCCGAAGCCGCGTCAACTGAAGAACACGTCACCGAGGCACCCTCCTCGGTTCCCGGTACCCCGCCGGGACTGCTGCGACGAGACCTGCGGCGCGCACAGACGACGACGTCCGCCACTGCGTCCGAGGCCTCACCCGCCGCCGCACGGCCCCACCGCCCCGACGCTCAGGCCGGCCCCGACACTCCGCCCGGCGACGGCGCCCGTCGCGTCCGTCGGCACGCGGACGCCCCCCGCGGCACCGGGGCGCGGACGACTCCCCCCTCTGCCCCCCGTTCC
>NZ_BCRA01000035.1 GCF_001552355.1 Microbacterium resistens NBRC 103078 | reverse complement strand
TCCTTCGCGCCCCGCCGCCCCGGGGTCCGGCGCATCAGCCGCACCGCCGGCGTCGCGCTCGCGGTGACCGCGCTCGTGTGCGGGACGACCATCCCGGCGATCGGGCTCGTGCAGTCCGGTGCCGCGGTCTCGTCGTCGGCGGCCGCCGCGGACATCCGCGCCCAGTCGTTCACCGCCAACGCCGAGGTCCTTCCGGACGTGAGCATCCGCGGGTCCTACACGGCGACCACTCCCGACGAGCTCGAGGAGATCCAGGCCGTCGCCGCTGCCACCGCACGCAGCGGCATCGCTCCGATCGCGAAGCCGGGCCAGGTCATCATCCCGATGTCCGCCGGCTCCTACACGATGACGGACGGCTTCGGCGAGAGCCGTCCCGGCCGCAGTCACATGGGCCAGGACTACGCCGCCTCCGTCGGCACGCCGATCTACGCGGCGGCCGACGGCGTGGTCTCGATGTCCCAGGAGAGCTACGGCGGCTACGGCGTGACCGTGCAGATCGAGCACGATCTCGGAGGCGGAGCCTCGGCGATCTCGACCCTGTACGGGCACATGGACTACGGCACCAGGGCCGTCGAGGTGGGCGAACGCGTCACCGCCGGACAGTACCTGGGCAACGTCGGCTCGACGGGCTACATCTTCGGCTCGTGCCTGCACTTCGAGGTGCACGTGAACGGTGCCCCGATCGACCCGCTCCCCTGGCTCGAGGCCAACGTCCGCTGACCCCGCGAGGGATCAGCCGCGCCGCTCGGTGAGGTGCACGGTCACCGTGTCCCCCGTGGCCTTGCCGATGCGTCGGCGGACGGCGGCGGAGACCGGCAGCTTGTGCGTGCCGTCGCCGAGCGCCATGAAGGAGCTCTCGAACGGCTCGCCGTCGACGGTGCCGCTCACCTTGACGAGCCCGCGGGTCCCGAAGTACTCCGCAGACCCCTCCATCTGCACGTAGGTCCATCCGCCCTTGGCGTCGCTCGTGACGAGGGGCGCGGTGAACGTGACGTCCAACGGTCCGGTCTTCGTGCTCATGTTCGTGTTCGTGTCGTCCATGATCGTCTTTTCCTTCCGGTTCGTTCGCGTCAGTGCAGGAGGCCGATCGCCACGGCGATCAGCAGGAGCTTCAGGAGCCAGTCGCCGGCGTGCAGCACGGCGGTGGGGACGGGCGCACGATCCCACCCCACCGAGCCCGTGAGGAGCACGACCGGGAAGACGATCCACAGCACGACGGCGAGCAGCAGCACGCCCGGCAGATCCGTCATCCCGGCCTGCGTCGCGAGCCACCCGAACCCGGAAGCGAGCACGGCCGTGCGCAGGAGCTCGGCCAGGACCCGCACCGGGCCCGGCTTCCCGCGCTCCACGGCACGGCCCCCGGTCGCCCTCCGCTCCCACGGCGTCAGCACCATGTAATACACGGAGCTGAGGATGAACGCCGCCACCGTGGCGACGGCGATGCCGATCCCGATCATGTCACCCTCCAATTTGAGTACTTACCCGTACGCTATACCTCCCCATGCGTACTGTCTAGTACTATTTAGGGATGGATGTCATCGATCGCCCCACGCCGCCCCGACGCCGAGGGCGTCCGGGCGGACTGACCGGCCCGGAGCTGCTCGCGGTGGCTCGCGACATCTTTCTCCGGGAGGGGTACGCGGCCACCACCATGGACGCGGTGGCCGCGGGCGCGCGGATCTCCAAGCAGACGCTGTACCGTCAGCACGGCACGAAGGAGGACCTCTTCTCCGCCGTCGTGGCGGACTGGGTCGACCGGGGCCGAGACGCCATGAAGCCGCACCGGGAGAGACTCCTCGCGGGCGGCGATCCCCGCGCGGCCCTGCTCGACCTCGCGGCGGCACTGCAGAACGGCGTCCTGAGCGACCCCGTGGTGCGCATGCGGAGCCTGGTGATCTCCGAGGCCGAGCGGCTGCCCGCGGTGGCCGGTGACTATGTGCGCCGCAGCTGGGACCGCAACGAGTCCCTCCTCGCCGACGCGCTCGCCGACCTGGACGCACGGGGCGTGCTCGACGTCCCCGACCCGCGTACGGCGGCGCGTCAGTTCACCTGGCTGGTCGTCGGCACGCCGCTGGACCGGGCGACGCTCACGGCCGGCGCGGCGCGTCTGTCCCCGGAGGACCTGTCGGTCCTCGCGCGCGAAGGCGTCGAGACCTTCCTCGCCCGTTACGGACGCTGATCGCCGACGGCGTCGGCCCTCTTCCCTTGACCTTGACATGGTGACAAGGTCGATGCTGGAGGGCGGAGGTGGTCGAGATGACCCGGACAGACCGGACGGACCCGGTGACGACGATGCGGCACACCCTGGAGGCGACGTCGTCGTCGACCCGACTGCAGGCCGCGCTCGCGGCGGGCACGCGCCCCGCGGAGGCGTTCGTGCCGCCGCTCGTGGAGCGCTGCGCGGTCGAGCCGGACTTCTTCGTGCGTGACATGCTCACCTGGGCGCTCACCCGCCACGACCCGCGGATCGTGGTCCCGCTCCTGCTCGCGGAGCTGGCGTCCCCGATCCCGCAGGCCCGGAGCCAGGCCTTGCACACGCTGTCGAAGATCGGCGACCCGGCCACGTGGTCCGCGATCTCCGACGAGCTGCTGCGCGACGAGGACGACGAGGTCGCACGCGCGGCCTGGCGCGCCGCGTCCGGCCTCGTCCCCGCGGACGGGGTCACCGCGCTGGCGGAGACGCTCGCGACGCAGTTCGGCCGGGGCGATCTCGCGCTGCAGCGGAGTCTCAGCCGCGCGTTCGCCGTCCTCGGCGCACCCGCCGCCCCCGCCGTCGCGTCGGCGCGCCGCCACGCCGCGGAGCACGTGCTCCTGCACGCCCTCGCCACGGAGCGGATCATGGCGGACCCGGACGAGGGGTTCGAGACCGCGCTCGCCGAGGCGCGACGACTGGTCGCCCTCCGCGCTGCGCCCCGGACGGGGACGGGGACGGCCGGATGCTGATCGGCGAGGTGGCGGAGCGCTCGGGGGTGAGCGCCCGGATGCTCCGCCACTACGACCGGATCGGCCTGGTCTCGCCCGCGCAGCGCACCGCCGGCGGCTATCGCCGGTACGCGGAGGAGGACCTCGCGCGCCTCTTCCATGTGGAGGGACTTCGTTCGCTGGGCCTCGGACTTGCGGAGGTCGCCGCTCTCCTCGACGACCCGTCGTACCGGCCCGCCGAGCTGGTCGACCGGCTCATCGCCCGCACGCGCGAGCGATTGGCGAGGGAGACGAGCCTGCTGCACGATCTGACCCGGGTGCGGGCGAGCGCCCCGGACGGGTGGGCGGACGTGTTGCGGACGGTCGCTCTGCTTCGCGGCCTGGACGCGGAGAGCCCGTCCGCACGGCAGCGGCTCGCGCTGGGCCTGGAGGGCGACGAGCGCGAGGCCGCTGCCGTCGTGGACGCCGCGCTGGCGGAGGCCGATCCGAACGCCGCCGGCGCCCTCGACTGGGCGCTCGCTCAGATCGGGGACGGCGTCGTCCCCGATCTCGTCGATGCTCTCGGCTCCGGGGAACCCGATCGCCGCCGTCGCGCCGTGGAGGCGCTGCAGAAGCTCGGCACATCCCGCGCGCAGGAAGCGCTGGCCGCCGCCGATCCGCATCCCGACCCGTTCGTCCGGGCTCGCGCCCTCCTCGCCCGAGGGCGCCGCGGCGACGTCGACGCGATCACCGGCCTGGTCGCGCTCGTCGTCGAGGGGCGCGACGACGTGGAGGCGGCCGACGCCCTGACCGCCCTCGCGCTCCGCGAGGAGCCGATCCCGGTCGTCGCCGCTCTCCGGGACGCATTGGACGGCGCCGACGAGGCGGCGCGCGCCCGCCTCGTCGCCGCTCTGGCGGAGATCCCCGGCCCCGAGGCGGACGCGCTGCTGAGGGAGCGGACGGAGGATCCGGACCGCCGAGTCGCCCTCACCGCCGCCGCGCTGCTGCGCCGTCGGAGCGAGGCCCCGACCGGACGGGAGGGAGCCGCCGGGATCAGCCGCGGAGGTAGACCGTCGCCGTCTCGGTGAAGAAGTCCCGGGCGGCCGCGCCCTGTTCCTTGGGACCGAGCGCGCTCGCCGCGGTGCCGCCGAACGGCACATGGAGGTCGGCGCCGGCGGAGGCGGAGTTCACATGGACCACCCCCACGCGGATGTCCTCGATCGCCGCGAGCGCGTCGGCCAGGCTCGTCGTGAACACCGCGGTGGACAGCCCGTACTCGCTGTCGTTGACCAGGCGGATCCCCTCCGCGGTGGACGAGACGCGGCGCACGCCGACCACGGGTCCGAAGAGCTCTTCGGTCCAGAGCTCCCCCGGCTCGTCGTCGTCCAGCTCGAACACCGACGGCGGGACGAAGTACCCCTCCGCGAGCGGCCCTGACGTGTACGGCTCGGGAGCGAGCACGGGCGTCGCGGTGGCCCGTGCTCGCGTGAGCGCCGCGACGACCCGGTCGCGGGCGACCGCGTCCACCACCGGCCCCACCTCCGCGCCCTCGTCCAGCGCGTCGCCCACGGTCATCGCCGCGGTGCGGGCCGCGAGCCGACGGAGGAAATCGTCGGCGACGTCCTCGTGCACGATGACGCGCGAGGTCGCCGTGCACTTCTGGCCGGCGGCGCGGAACGCCCCGAGGGCCACCTGCTCGACCGCGACGTCGAGATCCGCGTCGGCCAGGACGAGCGAGGCGTTCTTCCCGCCGAGCTCGCCCTGGAAGGGGACGCCGCGTCCGGCGAGCTGTGCGGCGATCATCCGGCCGACCCGCGTGGAGCCGGTGAAGGTGACCGCGTCGACGTCCGCATGCCCCACGATGGCCTCGCCGACCTCGGGGGCACCGTTGACGAGGTTCAGCACGCCTCGGGGAAGACCGGCGCCCTCCAGCGCCTGCGCGAAGCGCATCGCCAGGAGCGGGACGGAGGTCGCCGGCTTCCACACCACGGTGTTCCCCCAGACGAGTGCCGGGGCGAGCTTCCAGGCCGGGATCGAGATCGGGAAGTTGAACGGCGTGATCGCGCCGACGACCCCGACCGGGCGACGGATCACCAGGATGCGCTCCCCCTGGGTCGGCGATTCGAAGACCTCGCCGCTCTGCCGCTCGACCTCCTGAGCGTGGAACCGGAGGATGTTCGCGGCGTGACCGGTCTCCGCGACCGCCTCGACCAGCGTCTTCCCCTCCTCGCGGGCGAGCTCGCGCCCCCAGTCCTCGCGATGCGCCTCGATGGCGTCCGCCGCCCGGAGGAGGATCGCCGCGCGAGCACGTGCGGGCGTTCTCCGCCACCCCTCGAACGCGGCCCGGGCGGCGCGGAAGGCCGTGTCGACGTCGGCCGCCGAGGCCCCGCGCCCCTCAGCCACGACGTCCGACGGACGACTCGGGTTCAGGTCGACGAGAGGCTCCCCGCCCCCGGCGATCCACCGCCCGTCGACGAAGTGACGGATCTCGGACGCGCTCATGACAGCTCCTCGGAGGCGACGGGACGGAAGGCCGGGAATCCGGTGATGTGGGCGCCGAGCACCAGGGTGTGGATCTCGTCGGTCCCCTCGTAGGTGCGAACGGACTCCAGGTTCGCCGCATGCCGCAGCGGCGAGTAGTCGCCGGAGACGCCGTTGCCGCCGAGGATGGTCCGCGCCTCGCGCGCGATCGCGATGGCGGCACGCGTGTTGCCGAGCTTCGCGACGGAGATCTGGTGCGGGGCGAGCCGGCCGGCGTCCTTCAGCCGGCCCAGGCGCAGAGCGACCAGCTGCGCCTTCTCGATCTCCAGCGCCATGTCGACGAGCTTCTGCTGGGTGAGCTGGAAGGCGCCGATGGGCTGGTTGAACTGCATCCGCGACCGCGAGTATGCGAGGGCCGTCGCGTAGCTGTCCCGCGCCGCCCCGACGACGCCCCACCCGATCCCGTAGCGGGCCTCGTTCAGGCAGGCGAACGGGGCGCGCAGCCCTCGCGCCTCGGGCAGCTGGGCATCGGCCGGCAGGCGCACGTCGGTCAGGGCGATGTCACACTGGATCGAGGCGCGCATCGACAGCTTCGGGGCGATGGGCGTGGCGACGAAGCCCTCCGTGTCGGTGGGGACGAGGAAGCCCCGCACACCGTCGTCGGTCTGCGCCCAGATCACGGCGACGTGCGCGATCGAGGCGAGCCCGATCCAGCGCTTGGCCCCGTTCAGGACCCAGCCGTCGCCCTCGCGGCGCGCGAACGTCGTCATGCTGGACGGATCCGACCCGGAGTTCGGCTCGGTGAGCCCGAAGCACCCGATGACCTCGCCGCGGGCCATCCGCGGCAGCCACCGCTGCTTCTGCTCCTCACTGCCGTGCTTGTGGATCGCGCTCATGGCGAGCGACCCCTGCACGGACACGAAGGTGCGAAGGCCCGAATCCCCCGCCTCCAGTTCCATGGCGGCGAGCCCGTACTCGACGGCGCTGCGCCCCGCGCATCCGTAGCCGGTGAGGTGCATCCCCAGCACGCCCAGATCCGCGAGCTCGGGAACGAGGTCGGTCGGGAACACCGCGCGGTCGTACCAGTCGGCGATGTGGGGACGGATCCGGGCGTCGACGAAGGCGCGCACGCGGTCGCGCACCGCCCGTTCGTCGTCGGTGAGCAGTTCGTCGAAGTCGAGCAGATCGGGAACGGCGGTCATGCGGCGGCCTCCTCGGCGGCGATGGATCGGATGGCGGCGGTGAGGATCGTGAGCCCCGTCTCCAGGATGGACTCGTCGATGACGAGCGGCGGCAGAAGGCGGATGACGTTCCCCTGCGTGCCGCAGGTGAGCGTCACGACCCCCGCGGCATGGCACGCGGCGGAGATCCGCTGCGCGAGGTCGGGCCGCGGGGCGAGCGTGCCCGGGTCGGCGAGCTCCACCGCCATCATGGCTCCGCGCCCGCGGACCTCGGCGACGAACGCCGCCTCCGCGACGAGGGGCTCCAGATGGTCCCGGATGATCCGCTCGATGCGGGCGACCCGCGGAAGCAGCCCGGGGTCCTCCAGCACCTCGAAGACCGCGAGGGCGGCCGCGCAGGCCAGAGGGTTCCCCGCATAGGTGCCGCCGAGCCCGCCGGCGTGCGCGGCGTCCATGATCTCGGCGCGTCCCGTCACGGCACTCAGCGGGAGGCCGCCACCGAGCGCCTTGGCGGTGAGCGTGAGGTCACCGACGACCCCCTCGTGCGCGCTCGCGAAGAGCGCGCCCGTGCGGCCCAGTCCGGTCTGGATCTCGTCCACGACGAGCACGATGCCGTGCGCGTCCGCGATGCGGCGCAGCCCCGGGAGGAAGCCGGGGGCCGGGACGACGAAGCCGCCCTCGCCCTGGATGGGCTCGACCACGAGCGCCGCGAAATGCTCGGGGCCGTGCCCGGCGATGATCCGCTCGATCTCGGCCAGGGCGGTCTCGGCGTCGCCGCCTCGCAACGGGTTGGCGTTCGGCCCCCGGACGACCTCGCCGGGGAACGGCCCGAAGGAGGTCTTGTACGGGTGCTCCTTCGCGGTCATCGCCATGGTGAGCAGCGAACGGCCGTGGTAGGCCTCGTCGACCACGAGCACACCGGGTCGTCCGGTGTACGCGCGGGCGATCTTCACCGCGTTCTCGACCGCCTCCGCGCCGGTGCTGAACAGACCGGTGCGCTTCGCGAAGTCGCCGGGGACGTTCTCGTTGAGCCATTCGGCCACGCGCACGAATCCCTCGTACTCGGTCACCATGAAACAGGTGTGGGTGAAGAGGTCGAGCTGCGCCGCGACGCTCTCGCGGACCCGCGGGTTCGCGGCGCCCACGCTGGTGACGGCGATCCCCGAGGCGAGGTCGATGAGGGTGTTGCCGTCCACGTCCTCGAGCGTCGACGTGCCGGCACGCGCGACGAAGACCGGCAGCGTGATCCCGAAGCCCGGGGGCACGGACGCCTCACGCCGGGCGTGGAGCTCACGGGAACGAGGGCCGGGGATCTCGGTGCGCAGGAGGGGAACGGTCGTCATGGGATCGACGCTAGGGCTCCGCTCGTCGCGGGTTCTATGCGGTCCGCCCAGATCTTGCAGTGTCGGTGTGCATCCCGCACACTGACAGGATGGTCTCCCTCGGCGCGCTCGTGCGCACGGCCGGTTCCGCCCTGCGCCCGCTGGCGCCGTTCGACGCCGCGCGTCCGCTCACCGGCGTGCACGTCTCCGAGCTCGACGATCCCGGACGCTACCTGGACGGCGGCGAGCTCCTCCTGACGACCGGCATCCCGCTGCGGACCCCGTCGATCGACGAGTACGTCGACCGGCTCCGCGCGTCCGGCATCGGCGCGATCGGGATCGGGCTCGGCGAGGGGTGGGACGATGCGCCGTCCGCGCTGATCGACGCCTGCCGCGACCACGGCATCCCGCTGTTCGCGGTGCCGGACGGCGTCCCCTTCCTCGACGTCTCGCGCGCGTACTGGTCGCTCGCCGGCCAGGGCGGCAGGGACGAGGCGGCGCGCGCGGCGCACGCGCACACGCGTCTCGCCCAGGCCGCAGCGGGGCGGGATCCGATCGCATCGGTCGTGCGTCAGCTCGCGCAGGCCATCGGAGGCTGGGTCGCGTGGCTGCCGTTCCGCCAGAGCCGCACGGCGGAGCGCCTGCATCCCGCGTCCCTGGAGGGCATGCTCCCCGCGGTCCGCGACGACGTCGAGCGGTCGATCCTGCGATCCGGGGCGCGGGCGGCCTCGTTCGTCTCGCACGGATCCGCCGTCGTCGCCCACGCCGTGACCGACGGCGCCGACACGATCGGGGCGATCGCGCTCGGCACGGGACGCCCGCTCTCCCGGGCCGACCAGCAGCTCGCGCTCACCGCCTCCGCGCTGATCGGTCTCGCCCTCGCCCCGGGATCGACCGGTCCGGAGCGGTGGATCTCGGAACTGGCGCTGGACGGGGAGACGGGCGCCGCGCGCGCCCTGGCCCGCACCGCCGGCGTGGCGCTGCCGGCGTCCGTACGCGTCCTGGTGTCGGCGGCGTCCTCCGGGCACGCGCTCTCGGCCTCTCGCGACGGGCTTCACGTCGCGCTTGTGCCCGCCGATGTCATGCCGGACGGGACCCTCGGGGTGCTGAGCGCACCGGTGGGGATGGAGGACGTGCCGTCCGCGGCCGCCCGGATGCGCGCCCTGCACCGCACGACGGCACCGGATGATCTCGTGGTCGAACCGGAGTCGCGCGCCGCCCGCTGGGCCGAGGCGCTCGCGAACGCGGACCCGGCGCTCGAGAGGACCGTCATGGCGTACCTCCGCCAGCGCCACCAGACGGAGCGCGCGGCGCGGGAGCTCGGCGTGCACCGGAACACGGTGCGACCCCGCCTCGTCGCGGCGGAACGGCTCCTCGAGGCCTCCCTGGACGACCCGGACGTCGCCGCCGAGCTGTGGATCGCGCTCCGCGACCGCGGCGCCTAGCTGTACCCGGTACACCTAGCGGGGCGCGCTTTGGGCTTGCCTCTCGACGCCCCCGTTCGGTGACAGTGGGTCAATCAGCCGCCGCACAGCCGTCCTGTCAGCCCGTCTCTGGCCTGCCGGGATGTATGTTGCGCGGGATGCCGGTGCTGCTGACGAGGATCGCGGCCGTGGCGAAGGGGATGGCGCCGAGGGCGAGCATTGCGGCTCCGGTGTCGCCGGCGAAGTCGACGGCGTCGTGGGTGAGGACGAGTTGGGCTCCGGTCTGGAAGGCGGTGTGGAAGCCGATCGGCATCCACACCGAGCCGGTGATCATGCGCAGGTAGCCGAATCCGATTCCCATGGCGAGGAAGAGGGAGAGGTCGAGGGGGTTCCAGTTCTGCCGCAGGGCTCCGGCGAAGAGGGTGAACAGCAGCGCCTGGATGGTGATGACCCACCACCCGCGGGCGACGGTACCGAGCGCGGTGGTGATGTACCCGCGGAAGACCGCTTCTTCCGGGATCGCCTCGGTGAGCAGCACCGCGAGGAGAACGAGCAGCACCGTCCGGGCGAGATCGAGCGCGGGTACCGTGACCGTCAGGGGGTTGCCGAGGAGCGCGAGGACCCCGAACGTGAGCGCGGCAGGCACGGTCCAGACGGCGGCGCCCCAGACGGCGAGCCGCCATCCCGTGCGGATGCTCGTCAGCCCCGCGTCACGCATCCGCTTGTGATCGGCGTGGCGGATCAGCGCGCCGATCACGGCGAGGGTGAGAGCGCTGATCGCGAGACCCGTCACGATCCGGATCGTCAAGGTGACAGGGTCGGAGGGGTCGCGCGTGGCCGGCAGCAGGATCGTCGCGATCGTGAGGCCTGCGGCGAGCGGGAGCAGGGCGAGCCCGATCCTCCAACCCGTGGAGACCAGTCGGCGGGAACGGTGTGCGGGCGTGATCGTCATGTGGTTCCTCGATGTCTCTGTGCGAGGGTGTGGTATGCGCTCTTCCGCGTCCAGGTGCCGTCCGGGCGGGCGGCGACGACGCCGTAGCTGGCCAGGTCGAGATCGCGACCGGGCTCGTCGGAGGTGGTCAGGGCGGGCTCGCTGAACCCCCACACGAACGTCCCGTCGACTCCGGCGCGGTCGAAGACGTCGAGCAGGTCGGTGAGGTAGTCGGCTTGTTCCTGCTCGTCACGGACGAGATCGCTGGGAACGGTCAGGTCCGTGCGACCCCGGAGCACCCCTGCCGCGGTCGAGGCCTTGGCGGCGGCGCCCCGGTAGGTGCAGGAGCCGAACTCGAAGACGTAACAGGGCTTGCCCCGTGCGTGGGCGCGATCGGCCAACGCACGGATGTCGTCTTCGAACCGCCACGCGTTGCGCGCATCCCGATAACGGTCCGCGCCGACGACATCGAAGACAGACCAATCCGGCCGTTCCCAGTCCCCCGCTCCGTAGGAGACGGGACCGGCGAAACGGGCTCGCGCGTCGCGGACCAGCTCTCCGAGCAGGCGCCGCAACCGCCGGTTCGCCAGTGGGAGCAACGGGAACGTCAGCGTCAGCAGCGATCCTCGGCTCCAGAACGTCGAGCCGGGCAGCATGCCCGGCCTCGACAGGGTGAGCTCGCAGCCCACCACCAGCCCCACGGTGGCTCCCGAGGCGCGGAGACGTTCGGCGCCGGCGGCGGCAGACCGCACAGCCGCCCGCAACTCGGCTGCGGGACGGTCGAACGGGCGCGGCTGCAGCCACACGGCCAAGCCTTCCTCGGCCGCGATTCGTGCTGCGGTCGTCAGGCGCTGCGGATCGCTCGCCATGACGAGCACGGCCGTGCAGCCGAGGTCATCACGGATCGCCCGGAAGTCGCGACGCGCGCCGTGCTCGGTGAAGGACGGGTTGCTGTCGAAGCCCTTCTCGTAGATCACCCCGGCGTCGTAGCCGATCCCGCGGACCGGGTCAGCCATCATCGACCCCCAGGCCCCGGAACAGGAACGGCACCACCTGCGCACGCAACTCGCCGAGATCGATGTCGGGTTCCCGCTGCACGAGCGTGATCGCCCGGTCCAGCACGCTCTCGGCAAGGCCCGTCGCCACATCCAACGGCATCCGCCGGAACACGCCATGCTCCATCCCTGCCCGCACGATGCTGCGCAGCAGCGCGGTGTCCTCCTCGTCGTCGATGAGGTACAGGGGCGTGCCGTCAGCGGTGCGATGCGAGACCACGATCTCCACCGCCGCCGCGATCGCACGCCGGTGGATGTCTACGTGACCGACGTACGCCTCTGCATAGGCGCGCAGCCGCGCGGCGGGCTCGTCGAGTCCGTCGACCGCGGCCAGCACGCTCTCGCCGAGAGAGGCGAAGACCGTCCCCACGAGGTCGAGCAGCAGCCCTTCCTTGGATGCGAAGTAGTACACCACCGCACTCTTGACGATCCCCGCCCGACTGGCGATCTCCGCCAACGACGCACGGTGATACCCGATCTCGTTCACCGTGGCGATGGCAGCCTCGACGAGTTGCCGCCGACGAGCCGCCTCGATGAACGATCCGGAAGGCCCCTGGGACGACAGTCGGGCCGCTCCGGAAGTTTCAGAACACATGGACTGATTTTAGAACAAGTGGTCGCGGCGTGGGCGCTCATTCGGATCGCGCCCGCCTGAGCCCGACCGTGACGGTGAGCGCTGTGCCGGCGGTCAATGCGGCCGCGAGCACGGCGTAGACGGTCAGCCCGTTGGCGGCAGCCTCTCTGACGGCGGCGAGGAGAGCGCCGTCGTCGGCCAGCCGGGATGCCGCCGCGAAGGCCTCGTGCAGGCTCGACCGCGCGGCCTCGGCGGTCGAGGCGTCCGTGTCGGGCGGCAGGAGCGAGTCGATCGAGATCCGGTAGGTGAGCACGCCGACGGTGCCGCCTGCCGCGATGCCGAGCGCGGTGCCGAGTTCGCCGGCGACCTCCTGCGACGCGGCGGCGGAGCCGGTCTGCTCCTCGGGTGCGTTGGAGATGATCAGGTCGCTCACCAGCGCGAGCGCGGCACCGTGTCCGAGGCCGATGACCGAGACGGCTGCGATGAGCAGCGGGAGTGACGCCACAGCACCGGCTGCCGCGCTGAGCAGCACGCCGGCCACGACCACGCCGAGCCCGGCGATCACGACGGCACGTGCGCGCCATCGTCGTGCGAGTGCGGGAGCGGCGAGTGCGCCGGCGATGTCGGTGGCGATGTAGGGCAACGTCAGGAGCCCTGCGGCCAGCGGGGTGAAGCCGCCCACCCATTGCAGGTGCTGGGTGAAGAGGTAGAACAGGCCGACCACGCCGATGCCGGTGACCAGCAGTGCCGCGAGGGAGGTGCCGACGCGCCGGTCGCGCAGGAGCCCGAGGTCAAGGAGCGGGTCCGGCAGCGTGCGCTGGCGGCGGACGAACAGCAGCAGGAGCAGCGCGCCGACGACGATGGAGCCGACGAGCGCCCAGCTCGGCGCCGCGGTGCCGGAAGCTGTGTCGTCGCCGACGCCGGCGGCGAGCTCTTGCACGCCGAAGACGATGGCGAGGATGCCGAGCACCGAGAGCGCGACGCTCGGCAGGTCGATCCGGTTGCGCCCGCCCCGCCGCTCCGGGAGGAGGGTCCGGCCTGCGAGGAGCAGCACCGCCAACGGCGGGACGTTGATCAGGAAGATCGCGCCCCACCAGAATGCCTCCAGCAGCACACCGCCAACGAGAGGGCCGGTCGCCCCGCCGACGGTGAAGGCGCTGAACATGATCGCGATCGCGAGACGGCGCTGGTCGTCGTCGCGGAACATCACGCGCAGCAGACTGAACAGCGACGGCATCAGCGTCGCGCCGGCGATGCCGAGCAGGGCCCGCGCGGCGATCAGCAGTTCCGCGGTCGGGGCGAAGGCGGCGACGATCGAGAGGATGGCGAAGGCCGCGCCGCCGATGAGCAGGAGCCTGCGTGCGCCGACGCGATCGGCGACCCGGCCCATCGTGATCAGGAAGCCCGCGATGAGGAACCCGTACGCGTGCACGATCCACAGCGTCTCGGTCGGCGAGGCATCGAGCTCCGCGCTCAGGGTCGGGACGGCGAAGAACAGCGCGGTCAGGTCGCTGGAAAGGGTCAGCATGGGGGCGACGAGCAACGCGAGGCCGGCCCATTCGCGGCGAGCGGCACGGTCACGGATGGGGACTTCTCTATATCGTTCCATCATGTCACGTAACATAACTGGTAGAGTGGGGTCGTGTCCCCCCCTTCCCCCGTGCAACGCCCCGGTGCCGCGGGCCGACCCCGTGACCCGCACATCGACCAGGCGGTCCTGAGCGCGGCTCTCGCGATCCTGGACGAGCGCGGGTACGCCGAGCTCGGCCTCGAGGAGGTCGCCACGCGCGCCGGCACGTCACGTCCGGCGATCTACCGGCGTTGGCCGGGCCGAGCCCCGCTCGCCCTGGCGGCGATCGCCTCGAGGCTCACCGCGCCGCGTTCGCCCGACACCGGCTGCACGCTCTGCGACCTCGACGAGAGCGTCACGGTGTTCCTCGCCGCCTACCGGCAGATCCGCCCGGACGTGCTCACCGCCCTGCTCGCCGACTGCGCGACCGAACCCGAACTGCGCACCCGGTATCTCGACACACTGATCGAACCGGCCAGGCTCGCCGTCAGCCACACCCTCGACCGCGCCATCGCCCGCGGCGACCTGCGGCCAGAGGTCGACCGCGAGCTCCTGCTCGACATGGTCGGCTCCCTCGTGCACTACCTCGCCCTGTTCGGCGACCGCCACATCACCGACGCCGAAGCCGAGCACGCCATCGAGACGCTGCTGCGCGGCGCCGCGGTCGACTACGACGCGCTCATCGAGCACAGCCGCGCCCTCGAAGCCCTCGAACCGCCGTCAGGAGAGCACCATCCACACGGCTGACCGCGCGAAACCGGACACGAGGTGAGCCTTCGGGGCAGGTACTCGCACGCGGAAGGGCCTGCAGAATGAGAGACATGACATCGAACACCCCCTCCCCGAAGCAGCTCCGTCTGATCATCGAGACCGACGACTTCGACAGCGCCGTGCGGTTCTACCGCGATGTGCTCGGGATGCCGGAGCAGCTGGCCTTCGCCACCGAGGGCGACGACCGCGTGGCGATCCTGCATGCGGGCATCGCGACGATCGAGCTGGCCACCCCGACGCACGCCAAGAACATCGACGATGTCGAGGGCACGCCGCACACACCCGGAGCGCTGCGGATCGCGCTGGAGGTTGACGACACCGAGCAGGCCGTCGCGACCGCGCTCGACGGCGGTGCCGACCTGATCGCCCCACCGGTGAAGACGCCCTTCCAGAGCCTCAACGCCCGAGTCCAGGGGCCGGCAGGCTGGCAGGTCACGTTCTTTCAGGAACTGGAGAAACTCGAAGAGCGGGCCGCACGCGACGGCTTCACCACCGACGACATCCGCGACCGCTGAACCCCGCCCCGCCATCGCTGGCTCCACGTCGTCGGAGCACCCCTCGACACCTTCGACCACCGGAGCCCGACCCCATCGGCCTCCACCCGGTTCGCTACACCACCGTTCCGGCGGGACCCGGGGCGGGGTCGAGAGCAGCCCTGAGGCCGTCGATCACCAGATCGACGGCCGCGTCGAACTCGTCGGCGTCGGACCCGGGCGCGGGGTCGTCCTCCAGCGCAGCGAGCACCCGTGAGGTCTCCGCGTCGCCGGTCAGCGCACGCAGGCGCGCCGCGAGGAGATCGTTGACCTCGGCGGCCGGCTGACTCCCGGCGAACTCGGCGAGCTGCCGGGCCTGTTCGACGTCGCCGCGCGTGTACGTCCACAGCATCGTCAGGACCGTGATCGCACGGGATGCCGAGACCCGCCACGGCTCCAAGCACGCCAGCCCACCCTCCAGCCGACGCAGATAGGACGGCAGGAGGGGCTCGGTGCCCACGGGCATCGCCGTGAGCCAGGGATGCCGCTCGTAGGCCTGCCTGAGATCCCGGACCCATCCTCGGATCCGGTCCGGCACCGTCCCCTCTGCCGGGAAATCGCCGCCTCCGAGCGCGCGGTCGGCCGCGAGGACCAGCAGATCCTCCCTGGACTCCACATAGCGATACAGCGACATCGTCCCGCTGCCGAGCGTCTTCGCCACACCGCTCATCGTGATCGCCTCGATGCCCTCGTCGTCGCCCAGGCGGACGGCGGTGTCGAGGATCTGATCGAGGCTCCAGCGCGGCTTGGGACCCTTGGTGACCTCGGGCGTCGCGCCCCACGCCAGCAGGACGGCCCTGGGCACCCCGGAGAGCACGGCCGGGTCGTCTGCATCATGCGCCATGCACACCAGATTACTGCGTAAGGCTTGCGCACTTGTACTGCGTAACTATTACGCTGTAGTCATGATCGCATCCGATACACCCCGCACCATGTCCACGTCGCCTCCGCGGGACGGCGTAGCGCTCTCGATCTCCGGCATCCGTAAGCACTACGGCGCGCACGAGGTGCTCCGCGACGTCACCCTCGACGTCCCCGCCGGAACGGTCTTCGCGCTCCTGGGCCCCAACGGAGCAGGCAAGACGACCCTCATCCGCATCCTCACGACGCTGATCCCGGCGGATGGCGGCTCGGTGCGCGTCCTCGGTCACGACCTGGCTCGAGAGCGGTCGCGCGTGCGCGAGCTCATCAGCGTGACCGGACAGTACGCCTCCGTGGATGAAGAGCTGACCGGGCGTGAGAACCTCGTGATGATCGGTCAGCTCCTGGGCATGCGCAAGACCGCCGCCCGGGTGCGGGCGGAGGAGCTTCTTACCGACTTCGACCTGGCCGACGCGGCCACACGACGAGTCGGCCAGTACTCGGGAGGCATGCGACGACGCCTGGACCTGGCCGCCAGTCTCGTCTCGTCCCCGCCGCTGATCTTCCTCGACGAGCCGACGACGGGCATGGACACGCGCAGCCGCAACGCGCTGTGGGAGATCGTCGGTCGGCTTGCCAACCAGGGCAAGACGATCCTCCTCACCACGCAGTACCTGGAGGAAGCCGACGTCCTCGCCGACCGGATCGCCGTCCTCGACCGCGGAACGGTCGTCGCCGAGGGCACCGCGGCAGACCTCAAACGACGAGTCGGCGGGGAGTCCGTCGAGCTCACCCTCGACGACGGCAGCGTCCTGCGCGAACCGACCGACGGGAGCCCGGAGCGCATCCGTCGTCTGCTCAACCGGCTCCACGACGAAGGCCGTAACCCCCAGACGCTCACCATCCAGTCCCCCACCCTCGACGACGCCTTCCTGACCCTGACCGGACACACCGCCTCGACCTCCACCACCGACACGGAGCCCGCCCGATGACTTCGACAGCACTGCCCGCCGAGCTCGTCTTCGCCAAGCGAAGCCTCATCCACTCCCTCCGCAACCTCGACAGCCTCGTCACCGCCGTCGTGGCCCCCGTCGCGATCATGCTCCTCTTCGTGACCGTCTTCGGCTCCGCGCTGAGCTCTGCGGTCGGGGGCGCATACGCCGACTACGTCACACCGGGGGTCATGCTGCTGTGCGCGGGCTTCGGGGCGGCCTTGACCGCAACCTCCGTCCACGCCGACGTGTCGAAAGGATTCATCGAAAGACTCCGGACGATGCCCGTCCGTGCCGCCGGGGTCATCTTCGGTCACGTCCTCGCCAGCGTCCTGCGCAACCTCCTCTCCACCGCCATCGTGCTCGGCGTCGCCCTCACCCTCGGCTTCCGACCCCGGGCATCCATCCTCGAATGGCTGGGAATCGCTGTCCTCCTCGCCGCATACATCCTCGTGTTCACCCTCATCGCCGCCGCATGGGGCCTCGCCGCCAAGTCCATCGACTCCGCCGGCATGTTCAGCTTCATCGCCCTGTTCCTGCCCTACCTCTCGACCGCATTCATCCCCACCGACAGCCTCCCCGGATTCCTCCAAGGCTTCGCAGAACACCAACCCGTCACCCTCGTCATCGAGTCCTTCCGCAGCCTCGCCACCGGCACACCCGACACCACCGCAATCGCCGGCGCTGCCATCTGGCTCGCCTGCCTCGGAGTCGCGGCAACGGCGCTGACCGCCTGGCTCTTCGGACGCGCTGCACGAAAATGACGAACACAGTGCCACCCGCGTCCACGCCGTCGGCGTGTGGCGTCCAGGCCCCGCTGGGGACGCTACGCCAAGCGTCGCGCGATGGGAACACATCACCGGGCGATCTGCCCCTAAGCCAGCCCTCCTAAGCACGACGAAGGGGCCGCGGCCCGCGCCAGAGTTCGTGGAATGGCTCATGGGTCTCGAACCTGGCTGGGTCACCGAGTCGTCCCACGATCTGACCGACAACCAGCAACTCGCTGCGCTTGGAAACGGCGTCCTGCCGATTCAGGCGGTGGCAGCTCTCCGCGTCATGCTAGGGACGCAATCACCCTGAATACAGGGACTCGATGTTGCCTCAGGCACCGCCGTCGGGCGTGAACCCAATCAGGCAAGCCAAGCCTGTAGTCGGTCTGCCAGCCAGTGTGGCTTCTGGAGCGGAACTCCGTGACCACACTCGGCGATGGTTTCAGGCTCGCCATCGGCTCGATAACGGGTGAGGTGGTGCGCCGAGCGGGCCATGATCGCTCGTTCTCGCTCGCCCACCACGACGAGGGCCTTGCCTTCGTATGAAGCCCACGTGGGCGGGATGGTGAACCGTATGTTCTCGCCCACCGACGCCACGAGCGTCCGTGTCGAAAGGTTCTGAGTGGTTCTGAGGTAGTCGGGGAACAGCGTCGGGGGGATGAACAGTTCCTTCGCCTGTGCTCGCGCGAACCACTCCCGCTTCGCAAGCGGCGCCGCCGTTCGCAGCAGTGCGAGGGTCGCGCTCGGCCATCTCGACGGTTCTGCCTGGGCGCTGATGATCCCGACGTGCGAGACCAGGTCAGGGCGGCGCACGGCGAGGAGCACAGCGAGTTGCGCGCCGAGCGAGAAGCCGACGACCGCGACCGGGCGGTCCTCGCGGTGCTGGAGCGCTTCCACGAGCGCTTCGATGGTCCGTTCGTGCGACTCATAGTCTGCGTGCGCGCTACGGTCGTGCCCTGGCAGGTCCGGGACAAGGAATCGGTATCCGGCGCCCATCTGCTCGATCAGTGGTCGCCACATCCACCCGGCGACTCCACCTCCATGGAGCAGTAGGACGGGTGTCCCATTGCGGTCGCCGAACTCGTCCACGATGATTCCGCGGGGTGGGCTTGAGCTTCGGTCTGTCACGCCGTGTCTCCTTCTTCTGGTGGTTTGCCGGTGTCCGGGAGGCCGCCGCGTCTGCCGGCTCGGCGTGCTGCCCCTGGCGATATTCCACGTTCCCGGCGGAAGGCGTGTGCGAAGGCGTACTCCGAGCTGTAGCCAACACGCTGAGCGATCGCGCGCATCGATTGATCCGTGTCGGTGAGCAGGGCGGCGGCGAGATTCATCCGCCACCAGGTGATGTAGGTCATGGGTGGATCGCCGATCAGCTCATGGAATCGGCGCGCGAAGGCGGTGCGGGACATGACCGCACGCTGAGCGAGTTCGGCGACTGTCCAGGGGTGCCCGGGATTGTCGTGGAAGGCGTCGAGTGCGGAGCTGATTCCTGTGTCTCGGATTGCGGTGACCCAGGAATGTGCGCTGTCCGGTAGGACGCGCTCGTCGTGGCACGCCCGGAGGATGTGGATGAACAGTACGTCGAGGAGTGCGGCGACCAGGTGATCGGTGCCCGGTCCAGGTCGGTCGAGTTCCATCGCGAGTAGTTCCACCGCGTCCCTGAGAGGCTCGCCGCGACCGAGTGGCGCGCGCAAGATCACTACGGGTGGGAGCTGGGCAAGCAACGGGTGAATGAAACGCAGGTCGAGTTCGTAGGCGCCGCACAGCGTGACCGTTTGTTCCCCCGGTATCCCATGGTCCGGGTTCGCCGGTATATCAACGGCGCCGTTGCCGGTCACTCGGCCCGGTTCGCACGCCTCAGCGAGCTCGGCATCGACCCGATCGGCGAGCGCATGCTCGACCCCGCTGGGGAGGAACAGGACGTCTCCTGTCTGTAAGCGTATCGGTTCCTCAGCATCATGGAGCAGCCAGCACGTCCCGCGGAGGATCACCTGGAATCCGGCCGAGCCCTCGACCGCAGCGAAACGCTGACCCCATGGTGCCGTCCAGGTGACGCGCTGAGATCGCGGTCGTCCTCGCCGGAGGACCGCGACCACCTCGCTCATCATGTCCATGAACTGAGTCTATACGGCAACTCGCACCCGAAGGACGATCACACATGAAGGCGGTGCATTCGCGCATTGATCGTGCCCCAGAAGGGACATAGCGTGATCATCGCCGTGCCGATTACCGCCATGGCCTTTCAAAGTCAGGAGACCTCATGCCCTCTGAGATTCAAACCACTCGGGCCAGCAGCCGACCCAAGCTGCCCCAAACATTGACGGCCAACTGGCGTCCTCGCCTGCTCGGCGCCGTTGTCGCGACACTGTCCTGCACGCTCATCTGGCTTGCGGGAGATGCGGCGGGCGCGACGTTCGTCGTCTCGTTCGGCGACGAGCACGCGTCCATGGACGTCACCATCTGGGCCGTCATCGGTTCCGTGCTTTCGGCCGCCGTCGCGGGATGGGTTCTGCTTGTCGTGCTCGAACTCTTCACGACGCGAGCGCGAACCGTATGGACGGTGCTCGCGCTCACGGCGGCGGCGGTTTCGACGCTCCCAGCATTCGGCTATGAAGCGGATACCGAGACCAAGCTGTCGTTGACTTTCATGCATGTCGCGGCCGCAGCGGTGATCATCCCCCTGTTCCGCCGTCGGGGTAGTTCCGCAGCGGGAAAGACTCACCAGCAGCTGTGAACGCCCGACACAGACGCCTGCTCCGTGCCGCGCACGCGCGGTGCGGCTGGTGCTCGCAGAGTTGGCGCCGTGGGTGATTCTGTCCAGGGGTGGCGACCGCACAGGTTCGCAAGCCCGCAAAGGTCGCTTTCATAGCATCAGGTGGAAGCCATGCCGGATCGCACCATAGACAAGTCCTCGAGTCTGGCTCGTGAGAAGCCCTCGTATGCGTAGGTCAGGAGAACGGATGCCGATGCCCGAAGTCACGCGGCGGTTTGTCGTCGTGGACGCGCCGTCGAATCTTGGACTGCGCCCTCCCGAGGAAGGGGCTGTGCCAGGCTGTTACAAGGCGCCCGGGGCGCTTCGAGACACGGGGCTCCTGAACGTGCTCGGCGCGCAAGACGGCGGAGTCGTGACGCCAGGACGGTATCGCCCTGGCCGCGTCGCGGGTGCGGTACGCAACGAGGCGACGATCGCCGATCATTCACGACGTTTGGCGGAACGGCTTGAGTCGATCATTGCCAACCGGGGCCTCCCTGTCGTGCTGGGCGGCGACTGCAGCATCCTCATCGGCATTGGGCTCGCTCTAAATCGCAGCGGACCGTACGGTCTGATCAGCATAGACGGCCTCGACTACCGACACCCGGGAAACAGCGACTCGGTGGGATCCGCGGGCGGCGAGAGCCTCGCGCTGGTGACGGGCCTTGGCGGGGCACTGGCGAACCTAGACGGCCGGGGTCCGTATTTGCGTTCGTCCGATGTCGTGTCGATCGGCTCGCGCCCGGGCGACGAGTTCGCTGGCGACGCGGCAGCAGACGGGGTGATGGTCATCGATGCCGTCACCACGGCGGCTGATACCGAGAACGCCGTACGAGAAGCCCTGAGCGTCGTCGAGCGTCCCGGCCTCAGCGGATTCTGGGTTCATCTGGACGTCGACGTCATCGACCCAGACCTGATGCCGGCCGTCGATAGTCCCGAGCCGGGAGGACTCAGCTTTGACCAACTTGCACTCATCCTGGGACCACTCACCGCGTCTGAGCGCTTCATCGGTCTGGACCTGACGATCTACGATCCCGACCTCGATCCCGACCTCATCCACGGCCACCGAATCACCGATCTACTCGCGCGGTCGCTCACCAGACGCACGTAGCCCACTCACGATGAGGCGGCCGTCCGAGCCTCCGCAGATTGACGTCCCGCCTCGCCGACCAGGCTCGGGTTCAAGGTCACGAGGAAGGTTGCCGCACGCGGGCGTCGGTAAGGAAACTCGCGATCATCGGAAGAACTCCTGCGGCCAGCTGTCCAGCGTTGCCGCCTGGCGCAGTGTCGGGGACGAACAGGCCGTGGTTCGCGCGCGGGAACACGGCGAGCCCGTGACTCACGCCATCAAGCGCGGCGAGGTTCTCCGCGTACGCCGCGACACTCTCCGTGACCGGGATGAGCGGGTCGGAGCCGCCGAACAGCGCAAGCACCGGCGAGGTGACCGACTGACTCGCCTCGGCATGTCCGGAGAGCTGTTTGCTGGTGTCAGCCGGCTTGTTCGACCGGTTCGTTGCGAGCGTAGTCGAGCTGCTCGACCTCGAGCGGCGTGAGGTCGTCGATCGAGCCGTGCGGACGCTCGCTGTTGAACCAGAGCACCCAGGACGCGGTTCCCGCTTCGACGTGATCGACGTCCCGCCACGGGCCCTCGTGGTGGATGAGTTCGGACTTGTAGAGCCCGATCTGCGATTCCGCGAGGGAGTTGTCGTACGCGTCGCCGACGGACCCGACGGAGGGGTCGATGCCCTCGTCGATGAGCCGGTCGGTGAAGGCGATCGAGGTGTAGACGCTGCCCGCGTCGGTGTGGTGTGTCAGCCCTGCGAACCCGGCGACTCCCTCGCGGCGACGGGTCCACAGCGCCATGTCGAGGCAGTCCAGCACCAGCGGTGTCGTCATCGAGGTGGCGGCGCGGCAGCCGAGGATACGGCGGGAGTGCGCGTCGAACACGAAGGCGACGTAGACCCATCCGGACCACGTCCAGACGTAAGTGAAATCGGCGACCCAGAGCTGGTTCGTGCGGAACCGCCAGAAGTGCCGGTCGACGAGGTCAGCCGGCCTGCTCTCCCGCAGCGCCGTGTCCACGGGGCGCTTGCGTTTCCCGCGTACGACGCCGGCGATCCCCAGCTCCCGCATCAGCCGTTCGACCGTGCAGCGGGCGATGTCGTGCCCGTCGCGACGGAGCCTCAGCCAGAGCTTGCGGGCGCCAAGCACACGCCGCTGCTGCTGCCACGTCGTGAGGATGATCGGCTTCCACCGTTCGTCCGACACCTCGCGAGGCGACGGGCCGCGGCCTCGGGCGTCGTAGTAGGTCGATGGGGCGATCTTCACACCGTGCTGGGTGAGCACGGCGCAGATCGACTCGACACCCCACCGCAACCCGCCGTCTCGACGGTCCTTGTGGTCCTCGATGAACGTGACTATCGCTTCTGTGGCCGGTCGAGTTCGGCCGCGAAGAAAGCCGAGGCCGCCTTCAAGATCTCGTTGGCGCGACGCAACTCGGCGTTCTCCCGCTTGAGTCGCTTGATCTCCTCCGACGCCTCCGTCGTGACGCCGGGGCGTTCGCCGGCGTCGACCTGGCCCCGGCGGATCCAGGTCCGGATCGTCTCGGGCGACCCGATGCCGAGCATCTGCGCGGTCGCGGTCATCGCGGCGTACTCGCTCGGATAATCGGGCCGCAGCTCGGCGACCATGCGGACAGCGCGCTCACGAAGCTCGCGCGGATACTTACTGGGACGTCCCATGAGACAGATCCTTCCAAGGAATCATGTCTCCGGACATGCCGGGGCGACTCAATGCCTCTGCCGTCAGCCACCATGCCCACACCCTGCCTTCTGTGCTCAGTTCGATCGTGATGTTCAAAGCAACCGTATGGAGTGGACTACTGAGCCTTCAATGCTCTGATGAGCCGACGTGATGCTCGTTCGTCCAGGTTTTGGACCTTGTGGTGACTTGGCATCCTCACCCGAAATGCTCTGAGGTCGGGGCCGCCGCCCTCTTGGCGAGGGCTTGCGTCGGAGAAGCGCTCGACGTCGACCTTCCGGAGGGTCGGCGCCCCGGTCGATACCGTCCCATGCCGAGCGCAGCCCTCCACCCCCAGCGCATCGGTCAATCCAGATTGACTTCGGTCAAGCGGTCAATTATGGTTGACCGCATGGACGTGGAGCAGTTGACGGCGCTAGCCCGGGCGACGGCGAGCGAGGACCCGCTGGTCGGGTTGGATGCGACCGTGCAGGTTCGCAAGGAGATGGAGCGTGTGGAGGCAGTGCTGGTGCGCCGTGCCCGCAACCAGGGAGCGACCTGGGTCGACATCGCGGATGTGTTGGGCGTGTCCAAGCAGGCCATCCACAAGAAGTACGGCGGCAGAGGTCTGTTCGGCAGCCAGAAGTAGACCTCTAGCCAGCGCCACCGCAGGTGGCTGAGCAGCAGCCTCAGCCACCGTAGATCAGCACGCCCGAAAACGGGAGGTTTCGTGCTGCCCGCACGCATATGAAGGAGGACCTCATGACCAAGAACGAGACCGTGCGTTCGGCCCTTTCACTGGCAGTGAGGGCGAACCTCCCTGTCCTGCTGTGGGGTGCGCCAGGGACCGGCAAGACCTCCGCCGTCATGGCGCTTGCTGAGCAGCTGGAAATGCCGATCGAGGTAGTGGTCGGCTCGATCCGCGAACCGAGCGACTTCTCCGGTCTCCCCGTCATCCGCGATGACGGGACCTGGTTCGCGCCGCCACGATGGGCCGAACGACTGGCCGCGGCGGGGTCCGGGTTGTTGTTTCTGGACGAGCTGACCACGGCACCGCCCGCGGTGCAGGCCGCGATGCTCCGCGTTGTCCTGGAACGCGCCGTGGGCGATCTTGTGCTCCCGGAGGGCGTGCGTGTCGTCGCCGCAGCGAACCCGCCCAGTGTCGCCGCGGACGGCTGGGAGCTGTCCGCGCCGCTGGCAAACCGGCTCGTGCATCTGGACTGGCAGATCGAGGCCGCCGGGGTCGCTGAGGGATTCGCTCACGGGTTCGCGGTCGCCGATGCTGCCTCCGTCGCCGCGCCGACGTCTGGGCAGATCGCGACAGCGAAGGCGCAGATCGGTGCATTCTTGCGGATCCGGCCGGAGCTGGTGCTTGCCGTGCCGGATTCGCCGGAGCGGGCGGGGCGGAGCTGGCCAAGCCCTCGGACCTGGGAGATGGCCGCGCGCGGCCTGGCCGCCGGGGTTGCGAATGCCAGCGACGAGGCGACGATCGCCGCGCTGGTGATCGGCGCAGTCGGCGAGGCGGCAGGGTTCGAGGCGTTGTCCTGGCTGCGCACGCTCGACCTGCCCGACCCTGAGTCGGTGCTGAACGACCCCCACGCGCCACTGCCGGACCGGCCCGACCACCTGCACGCGCTGCTCGGCGCGGTCGTCGCCCACGTTCACGCGGACGCGAGCGAGTCGGCATGGGAGCGCGCATGGGACGTGATCGCTCGGGTTGCCAAGACCACGCCCGACGTAGCCGCAACCTCCGCCCGCGCCCTCGCCTCCCAGCGGCCAGCCGGGGCGAACCTGCCCACGGCCATGCTCGAGCTCGCCCCGATCCTTCGCACGGCAGGACTCATGCCATGACCGGCCCGGCTCCGACCGACCCTGCGCGCACACCCGAAGTGCTGGCCCGCTTCGCCGAGGCGCGGCTGTGGGCCGCAGCACAGGCGCCATACCTCGCAAGTGCGCTGTTCGCACTCCGACCGGTCGTGCTGGAACCGTACGTGGACGAAGAGACCGGCGAGCCCGTCCCGGACGACGACCTCCGGGCGTTCCCGGCCGACACCCGCTGGAACGTCCACCTCGATCCCGGCACGACGCTCGCGACGGCCCCGCCGGTGGTCGGCTGGTGGCTGCTGCACCACATCGGGCATCTTGTCCGCCATCACGCGACCCGCTCCCCGATGTCAGCCAGCGCTCCAAGCACGCATGCCGCCGGCGAGGCGGGTGCGCCGGACTCCCTCGCACGGCAGTGGAACCAGGCCGCGGACGCCGAGGTCAACGACGACCTCGAAGCGGCAGGACTCGACTCACCGGCCGGGATCATCTCGCCACGCGCACTCGGGCTGCCCGAGGGACGACTGGCCGAGGAGTACATGTCACTCATCGAGGTTCTCGACACTGCCCACAGCAAGGGTGGGCGACGGCTCGCCGAACTGATCGACTGCGGCAGCGCGGCGGACGGGATCCCGCACGACTACGAGGACTCGGCCAGTGGCGACGGGCTCAGCGAGACCGAGCGCGACATCCTCGAACTGGCCGTCGCCCGCGAGATCGAAACCCGCTCGGCCGCGCGAGCCACGATTCCCGGCGGCTGGCGACGCTGGGCCAGCGAGAGGCTGCATCCCGCCGTCGACTGGCGCGCCGAGCTCGGCGCGATGCTGCGCCGCGGAGCGCGGCAGGCGGCAGGCCGGGTGGACTTCTCCTATAGCCGTCCCTCCCGCAGGCCGGCCGTCGACGGCATCGTGATGCCTGCGATGGTCGCTCCTGCACCAGTGATCGCGCTGGTCATCGACACCTCCGGCAGCATCACCCCCGCGATCCTGACCGGCTTCCTCGCCGAAGTGACGGCGATCATCGCCCGCGCCAGCGGACCGAGCCGGCGGCTGCACGTGATCTGCTGCGACCTGAACGCCCACCCCGTCCAGACCATCCGCCGCGCAGAGGACATCGAGCTGCTCGGCGGCGGCGGCACGGATATGCGCGAGGGCATCAGCGCCGCGCTCACGCTGCGACCCCGGCCCGATCTGATCCTTGTCCTCACCGACGGGCAAACCCCGTGGCCGGACCACCGCCCGCCCGTGCCGGTCGTGATCGGCCTGGTCGAACCGGGCCCCGGCTACCACCCCGAGGCACCTCCACCTGGATGGGCACATGTCATCGCCCTCCCTGCCACTGCATAAGGAGCACCCATGACCATCGCCTACGACGACCATCCCGACCCCGAGCCCGAAGACCTCCACCGTTGGACCGAGCGCGGCTTCACCGTGGCCGAAGCACGCGGCTGGATCGACAACGGATTCCTGCTGAGCTCCGCCGAACGCTGGCGCGACAGCGGCGTCTACACCCCCGGCGACGCGTACGCCTGGCGCACCGCCGGCCTCACCCCCTACACCGTGCAACCGCTGCTGCGCGCCGGGATGACACCCCGCGACGCCGTGCAATGGCACGAACTCGGCTACAGCCACACCGAGGCCGCAGAGCGACACCTCGCCGGAGAACGACCACGCCCCCGACGCTGGTGGCGGACCCTGCTCGGACACCGCCCTCGCAAGTCGGACACGCTGACCGGCGAACAGTCCGCGACCATGCGGGCGCTGCTCCGCTCCGGAGTTCCTGTCGCGACCGGACGCGCTTACCTCGACGCCGGATGGCGCGATGCCGCAACGGCCGTGCCCTGGGCCAGAACCGGCCTCGACCCGGCACAGGCCGCCGTGTGCCACAGCATCGGCTTCACCCCCTCCGAAGCATCAACCCTCGCTGAAGCCGGCCACGACGGCTTCGAACTCCTCCGGCAGTGGTGGGACGCAGGCATCCCCCGAACGGAAGTCCCTGCCTGGGTCGTCGCCGGATTCACACCCGACGACGCCCGTCACGCCCGCGACGCCGGCACGACCGCCGAACACGCCGCCGTGCTCCGAGCGCTCAGCGGCCCGAGCGCCCCGAAACCACCCGAAGAAAGGAACTGACATGACCGCGATGATCAGCGCCACCGACCTCCGCAAAACCTACGGAAAGAAACGGGCGCTCGACGGATTCACGCTCTCCGTGGACGAAGGAACGGTATGCGGGCTGCTCGGCCCCAATGGTGCGGGAAAGACCACGGCGGTGCGCATTCTCGCCACGCTGCTGAAAGCCGACTCCGGCAACGCCAGCATCGCCGGACACGACCTCACGACAGACTCCGGCCGAGTACGCGCCGCGATCGGATTCACCGGACAGTTCTCGGCCGTCGACGAGATCCTGACCGGACGGCAGAACCTCGACATGTTCGCCCGGCTCTACCACCTCGACCGACGACAGGCGCGCCAGCGAACAGACGAACTGCTCGACAGGTTCGCACTCCACGACGCCGCCGACCGACCCGCAGGCGGCTACTCCGGCGGGATGCGGCGTCGCCTCGACCTCGCTGTCAGCCTCATCCTCGCGCCACGTGTGCTCTTCCTCGACGAGCCGACCACCGGTCTCGATCCACGCACGCGCGCCGAGGTCTGGACCGACATCCGAGAACTCGTGTCCGCTGGAACAACCGTTCTACTGACGACTCAGTATCTCGATGAGGCCGATCACCTCGCCGACCAGATCGCCGTCATCGACAGCGGGACGATCATCGCGCGCGGCACACCCCGCGAACTCAAAGAGAGCGTCGGGGGTGACCGGATCGAACTCGCACTCCGCGACGAGGAACAGACGAATGCGGCCGCACGCATCGTCGCTGCCGCGACCGGCACTGACCCCGGCATCGACCTCCACCGTCGCCGCGTCAGCGCGCCCGCTCCCGAACGGTTCCACAGCCTGAGCACCACCATGCGGCAACTCCACGAGGCAGGCATCGACCCCGAAGACGTCGCCCTGCGCCAGCCGACCCTCGACGACGTGTTCATCAAGCTCACCGATCGGGAGGAGAAGACAGCATGACCTCGCTCGCCCCCCTCACCGCAACGGCCCCCGGCTCGCCGTCGCGGTGGGCTCTGCACGACAGCCTGATCGTCGCCCGCAGATACCTCACCCACTTTCGCCAGCAACCGTCACGACTTGTTGGCAACCTCCTCTTCCCGATCGTCATGGTGATCATGTTCGGGTACGTGTTCGGGAGCGCGATCACGCTGCCCGACGGCGGCAACTACCGCGAGTTCCTGATGCCAGGGCTGTTCGTGATGACGATGGCGCTCGGCATGGCCCAGACCGTCATCTCCGTCACCACCGACACCGCCAAGGGCATCACGGACAGGTTTCGCACGATTCCCATGTCGGGCGCCGCCGTCGTCACCGGCCGAAGCTTCGCCGACCTTGCGGCATCCGTCCTCGAACTGATCGCCCTGCTCGCCTGCGGACTGCTGGTCGGCTGGCGCGCCAACGGAACCGTATGGCAGACCCTCGCGGCGATCGGGCTCCTGCTGCTTCTCCGCTACGCGCTCGCGTGGGTCGGCATCTACCTCGGCCTCGCGCTGCGGTCGCCCGACCTCGCGAGCGTCGCCCTCGCGCCCATCTACCCGCTGACGATGATCTCCAACGTCTTCGTCCTCCCTGCCCAGATGCCGGCCTGGCTCGGGGTCATCGCCGAGTGGAACCCACTTTCCGCCACAGTCACTGCCACGCGCGAACTCTTCGGTAATCCCGGCATCACGACATCGACATCATGGGCCGCCGAGAACGCGACACTCCTCGCCATCGCCTGGCCCCTCGTCCTCATCGCCGTGTTCCTCCCCCTAGCAGCCCGGCGGTACCGGTACCTCGCCGCGTAGAGGTGACGATGCGTCCTCACGCCATCGTCGTGTGCCTCCACCCGCGGATGGCCCGCGTGCGCTGACCCCATCATGTCCACCACCGTGACTCGGTTCGCGCTGTCGGATCGAAGACGAAGTAGGCGATTCGCTCCTGTTCTCGCCAGGACCGGCACTGTCCATGCCTGCTACAGCGGTGCGCGGCTTCTCGGCGAGCTGCTCCTCGCGGGGCGTCGCGCTCCCGTTACTCGTCTCGCAGTTCGGAGGTCAGCGACGGCTACAGCCTCGCGGCTGCCGATGATCGCAGGGACGTTCTTCTGGGGTCGTTACTATTCGTCACGGCGTTTGGAAATTCGTTACCATATCGCCCATTCCCTCTCGGAATATCGAGTGTTGACATCAAGCCCACTTCACACACCAAACTTGTACACGTTGGTGTCTTCCTGGCGAACAGCGGTGCGATTGCCCCCTGTGACAGGCATGCACCGCTTCGGACCGGCATTCATAGCGAGTTCGTCGATGCAGCACGAGCAAGAGCCGGACCGTGAACGTCATCGCATATCGAGAAGGATGGCAGTGATCGAAGACGCAATGACTGACGCCGATGAGGTGCTCCGCGGCCTGTATCAGGAAGGTGATGAAGATGCCCGCATGGTCTTGCCCCAGAACTTCGTGGAATGGGATCGCACCTGCGAATTGCTCCGTCGCTGGCTGCCGAATGCGCCTGCGACAATCCTCGACGTAGGTGGCGCGTCGGGTCGATACGCGCAGTGGCTCAGTTCGCTCGGGTATAGCGTCCTCGTGATCGATCTCCTGACCAAGCATGTCGAGCAGGCACGGGCAAAGGGGATCAACGCGGAACCGGGTGACGCACGCGAGTTGCCGCAGGCGACTGGCAGCGTAGACGCCGTTCTGCTCATGGGTCCGCTCTATCACCTCCCGCTCGCCGAAGACCGTCAGCGTGCCCTAGCCGAAGCAACCCGAGTCTGTCGTTCTGGCGGGCAGGTGATCGCTGCGGCGATGTCCAAGTGGGCGAAGCCTGCAGTGCGCGCCTCCCGAGGCGAGCTCGCTGATGCGGAGATCCAACGGCATCTGGAGGCCGTGCTGAGCGGGGGAAATGATCCTAACGGCACTGACTTTGACCGGGTCTCGTACAACCATGACCCTGCGGAGTTCGAAACAGAGCTTCAGGCGGCCAACCTGCGTGATATCGAAGTCCTCGGGATCGAGGGACCACTCGGCGCAGCCGCGCGGGAGGATACCGGGCTGAACGACTATGCGATTCGCACCGCCCGGATCGCGGAGCGGCACGCGCCGCATCTCTCCATCCACCTGCTCGGCCGTGGGCTCGTCACCTGATATGCCGGCGATCTCCGAATCGCCACGCTTCATCGAGCGAGCACAGTCGCGCTCATCCGCGGCTCGAAAGATAACGTGGGAACGGGTTCTTGGTCGAGCGACACCTGGCACACGCGTACGGCTTCACCGATATCGACAGGTGAAGGCCGGGCTGCTGGCGCTCCCCGCAAATCTCGTCCCGATCCCTACGAAGAAAGGAACACGATGACACGACCTCAACGTCAGGTCCATGACGCACTGGTTGGCCTGCAGAGCGCAACCGAGAAGGACAAGATCGTTCGACGCTTGCCAGCCGACAGCGGCCTAGATGCGATCGGCGTGCGCATGAAGGACGTGTTCGACACGGCGAAGGAGTGGACCGACCTCGATCTTCACCACGTTCCAGAACTGCTGTCCAGTCCCTGGTACGAGATGCGGATGGTCGGCGTGTCAGTCCTCGACTTCAAAACACGACGGCGCGGTCTACCCGACGACGAACGACGCCGCCTCTACGACACCTATATGAGTCACCACGAGTTCATCAACATCTGGGATCTCGTCGACCGTGCGGCTCCGCGGGTGGTCGGGTGGTACCTCCTCGACAAGTCACGCCAGCCCCTCTTCGACCTCGCACGATCCGAAGCCCCGATCGAGCGACGAACGGCGATCACCGCATCGTTCTGGCTGATCCGCCAAAGCAACCTCGACGACCCGATCGCATTAGCAGAACTGCTCCTCGACGACCCCAGCGAGATCGTCACCAAGCCCCTCGGAACCGCACTGAGGGAGGTCGGCAAGATCGATCAGCAGCGCCTCCTCGACTTCCTCGACAAGCACAAGAATCGAATGAGCCGCCCAACACTGCGACTCGCCACCTACCTGTTACCCGACCATGTGCAGAAGGCGCTATAAGGCGCTTCGCATGCTCACGCGTAGCCGTCCCGAGTGGGAACCCATAGCCAGCTCCGCGGCCGTGGCTGCAATCTCGACCACGGTGAGACGCTAGCTGTTCTATGCATCGAGCTTGGCGGTAGCCGACCGGGGGCATCCTGTTCTATGGCTGATGGCGGTCGCCGAGTGGCCTGTGTGGTTTGTGACCTGCCCCACGGAAAGGGTTCCAGTTTCGGTGGCTAACTGGTGGCCTGATCCGGAAGGCTCATGCCCATGCCACGTCCCTATCCCCCGGAGTTTGGGACTGCTGCACGAGTAGGTGACATCTGATCTGGCTTGCCCGTGGGGGTGGGCCTGGAAGGATGCCTTCGTGCCTAGGCCCTATCCGAAGGAGTTCCGTGACGACGTGGTGCGCGTCGCGGAGAACCGGGAGCCCGGCGTGACGATCGAGCGGGTCGCCGCTGACTTTGGGGTTCACCCGATGACGCTCACGAAGTGGCTCGCCCGCTCGCGCGCCGAGAAGACCGCCGCCGAAACCGGTACTCCGTCGCCGGGTGATCGAGACGCCGAGGTCCGCGAGCTGCGTCAGCGCAACCGGCTGCTGGAGCAGGAGGTCGAGGTGCTGCGCCGGGCGATGGCGTATCTGTCGCAAGCGCACCTGCCGGGAAAAGGCTCTACCCGCTCGTGAAAGAGCTCGCCTGTGACGGGATCCCTGTCACGGTGACGTGCCGGGTCCTCAAGCTCGCCCGCCAGCCCTACTACCGCTGGCTCAAACAGCCCATCACCGAGTCGGAACTGGTGGAGGCGTATCGCGCGAACGCGCTGTTCGACGCGCACCGCGACGACCCCGAGTTCGGACACCGCTTCCTGGCCGACGAAGCCCGCGAAGCCGGACAGCCGATGGCCGACCGGACCGCGTGGAAGATCGCGTCGGCCAACGGCTGGTGGTCGGCGTTCGGCAAGAAACGCGCCCGCGGGGGGGGCCGCAAGGCCGGCCCGCCCGTTCACGACGACCTCGTGCAACGCGAGTTCATTGCGGACGCACCGAACCGGCTCTGGCTGACCGACATCACCGAGCACCGCACCGGCGAGGGCAAGCTCTACCTCTGCGCGATCAAGGACGTCTTCAGCAACAAGATCGTCGACTACTCGATCGACTCTCGGATGAAATCGAGCTTGGCCGTCCGGGCACTGGCCAACGCCGTCGCGCTGCGCGGCGACGTCGCCGGCTGCGTGGTCCACAGCGACAGGGGCAGTCAATTTCGAAGCCGGAAGTTCCTGCGCGAGATCGCCCATCACCGCATGACCGGATCGATGGGCAGAGTCGGCGCGGCAGGCGACAATGCCGCCATGGAGAGCTTCTTCAGCTCCGCGGCTCTTCTGACGGCCCAGCCATCATCAACGATCGAGGAAGCGAGCCGACGACGCCCTTCCGGCGTCAAAGGCGCGTTAGCGTGAGTCACGAAGACCTCCGTGGAATCCGATGTGAGGGTGGTACCCACATCGTCCCGGAGGTCTTCGCCTATCTCACACGTTCACAACCTGCCGGGGAAGAACACCCTAGCGGGGCGCGTCCAGCCAGGCGCGGATGGCCGGATCGTGCTCGCCGAGGCGTGGCGGTGCCGCCGGCCGGACGGGGATCTCCGGCGTCCACCGGAGCGGCGAACGGATCTGGCGCGAGCGCCGCCCGTCCGCGCCTCGCGCCTCCTGGACGGGCTCCAGGCCCAGCCGTTCCGCCAGCGCGATCCCCTCTCCGATCGTGTTCACGACACCCGCGGCCACGCCCACTCGGTTCAGACGCTCGGCCCAGACCCCCGCCGGGCCCTCCGCCAGCGCGGACTCCAGCTCCTGGACCAGTGCCACGCGGTGCCGGACCCGGTCCGGGTTCCTGGCGAAGCGCGGGTCGGCCGCGAGCTCGGGCCGGCCGAGCTCCTGCGTCATCCGGGCGAACTGCGCATCGTTCCCGCAGGCCACGGCGATCGGCGCGTCCGCGCACTGCAACGACTCGTACGGCGCGATCGACGGGTGGCGGTTGCCGAGTCGCCCGGGCTCGACCCCCGCGCCGAGGTGCGCGGACACCTGGTTCACCAGGGCGGCCTGGAGGCTCGACAGGAGGTTGACCTCGATCTTCGAGCCGCGCCCGGTCCGCTCTCGACGCCGGAGCGCGGCGAGGATGCCGATGACGGCGTCCTTGCCCGTGAGCACGTCCACCAGGGCGACGCCGGCCTTCATGGCGTCGCCCCCGGCCTCGCCGGTGATGTGCATGAGCCCGCCCACCGCCTGCGCGACGAAGTCGTAGCCCGGAAGGGCCGCCCCTTCGCCGAGTCCGAAGCCGCTGACGGACGCGTAGACGAGACCGGGGTGGTCCTCGGACAGGCGTTCCCAGTCGAAGCCGAGCGCCGCGAACAGCCCGGGGCGGAAGTTCTCGATCACGACGTCGCTGCGGGCGATGAGCTCGTGCGCTCGATCCCGGTCCCCGGGGTCCGTGAGGTCGAGGGCGACCGACTCCTTGCCGCGGTTGGCCGACTCGAAATAGGTCGTCATACCGGAGTCGGCATACGGCGGACCCCACGCCCGGGTGTCATCGCCCGTGCCGGGACGCTCGACCTTGATGACGCGGGCGCCGAGGTCCGCCAGCGTCATGGTCGCCAGGGGCCCGGCGAGGACCCGGGAGAAGTCCGCGACGACGATGCCGTCCAGCGGCGCGCTCACGCCCGCACCCGCAACGGGTGGGCCGTGGAGTCCCGAGCGACGACCGAGATGGGGAACTCGACGTCCGTCCCCGGCTCGGCCCTGCCCTCCAGCAGGTCGATGAGCAGCTCCGAGCAGGCGACGCCGGACTCTCGGGGGCGCAGGTCGATGGACGTGATCGACGGCGAGAGGAACGGCAGCGACGGGTGATCGACGCAGGAGACCACGGTGATGTCCTCGCCGATGGTCCGCCCCTGACGTCCCAGCACCGCCACCACCTCGATGGCGCTGGAGTCGGGGCCGCAGATGATCACGTCGGTGTCCGGGTGCTCCCGCAGCAGCCGCTCCGTCGACTCCCGGACGGCGAGCCACGGCGCCTCGAAGGACACCGGGGCCAGCACCGGGTCGAGCCCCCGGTCCGCGCAGGCCGCACGGAAGCCGGCCACCAGCTGCCGCGACCAGTCCGTCGCGTCCGGCGCGACCAGCAGCGCCGGGTGCCGCGCGCCCGTCACGTCGATCTCCGCGAAGAGCCTGCGCATCCCGGCCTCGTGCGACGACCAGACGACGCCCGCCGGCGTCCCCGGCACGTCCTCGGGAAGGTGCTCCTGGGTCACGATCGGCATCCCGGACTCCATGAGGGCGGGCAGGCCCGGGTCTCCGGACAGGGGGTCGCCGATGATGAGCCCGTCCGCACGGATGGGCCGCGACCGCCCCGAGGACACCGAGGGGCTGACGATGGTCACGTCGATGTCGTGCGCCGCAGCGCTGGTCACGATGCCGAACGTGAAGGCCATGTAGTACGACGAGCGCGACACGACCTCCGGCAGGACGATCCCGATGGTCCCGATCGATCCGCCGCGCAGATGACGGGCCGCGGTGTTGACCGAGTAGCCGAGCTCGGCGGCCGCTGCGAGGACCGCCTCGCGCGTGGCCGTGGAGACCCGCCCGACACCGCTCAGCGCATCGGAGGCCGTGGTCTTCCCGACCCCGGCGCGCCGAGCGACGTCGATCAAACGGGCGCGCCGTGGCTCTTGCATGCGGCCGATTCTAACCACACCCAGCACACCGTCATCTGTCGGAAACAGATCGGGTCTTGCGCTGTAACACGCTTATCGCATACTTTTGCCGGAACGTTCCGGCACACCGACGTTCCGAGATCGAATTCGACGGAGATTCCATGAACTGCAGCTGCCACACGTCCGGCCACGTCCAGCGCTCCCGCGAGCTCGGCGACGGCTCCGGCGCCCCCTACGCCACGCTCTCGGCCGACGAGCTGCGCCGCGTGAGCGAGGTGCTGCGGGCGAACGGGGCGCTGGAGGACACCCACCGGATCGCATACGTCGGACTCGACGAGCCGGATCGTCGCGTCGTCGCCGCAGGATCCCCCGTGCCGCGGCGCGCTCGCGTCCAGCTGCTCGACCTGGACGACGGGCGGGCACGGGCCCTGATCGTCGACCTCGACGACGGCACGATCGCGCGGGACACGGACATCGATCCGGACCGCGACGGCCAGGTGCCGCTGCTGCAGGAGGAGCACGCGATGATCCGCGAGCTGATCGGCGCCGACGAGCGCTGGATCGCGGCGCTGACCGCCCGTGGGATCGACGACCCGGCGACGGTCGCCCTCGCGGGGCTCTCCGCCGGGCGCTTCCCGATCGAGGGCGAGCAGGGGCGACGGCTGGCCCGCGTCCTCGGCCACCACCAGCCGACCCCGCAGACCATGCCCTGGGCGCATCCCATCGACGGCCTCGTCGCCTACGTGGATCTCGGCGCCCGCGTGGTCCTGGACGTCATCGACACCGGCGCCGTGCCGATCCCCCAGGAGACCGCCGACTATCACCTGCCGGGCACGTTCGGTCCGGAGCGCACGACGCAGAAGCCGATCGTCATCCAGCAGCCGGAGGGGCCGAGCTTCTCGTTCGACGGGGACGTGATCACGTGGGAGAAGTGGACCGTGCGCGTCGGTTACGACATGCGCGAGGGCCTGATCCTGCACGGCGTCGGCTTCGAGGACGACGGCCGGGTCCGCCCGATCCTGCACCGCGCCTCCATCGCGGAGATGCTCGTGCCCTACGGGGACCCGGGCCCGGTCCGGTTCTGGCAAAACTACTTCGACACCGGCGAGTACCTGCTCGGCCGCCTCGTGAATTCTCTGGAGCTCGGCTGCGACTGCGTCGGCGACATCACTTATCTGGACGTGCCGATCGCGGACGCCCGAGGGAACGTGAAGATCCTGCCCCGGGCGGTCTGCATCCACGAGGAGGACGCCGGGGTCCTGTGGAAGCACACGGAACAGTTCACCGGAACGAGCGATGTCCGCCGCCAGCGACGGCTGGTCATCTCGTTCTTCGTCACGGTCGGCAACTACGACTACGGCTTCTACTGGTACCTCTACCTCGACGGCAGGATCGCGTTCGAGGCGAAGGCCACCGGGCTCGTCTTCACCGCCGCATATGACGAGCGCACCAGCCGCTACGCGAGCGAGCTCGCCCCCGGGCTCGCCGCGCCGTACCACCAGCACCTGTTCTGCGCCCGCCTGGACATGGCCGTGGACGACGGCCCCGCGGTCGTCCACGAGGTCGACGTGCAGACGCTTCCCCGTGACGAGGACAACCCCCATGGCACGGCGATCGGCTTCACACGGACGCCGCTGCGCAGCGAGAAGGAGGGACGGCGCCGCGCCGACGCGGCCGTCGACCGGACGTGGCGGGTCAGCAGCGCGACGGCGCGGAACCGCCTGGGCCGCCCGACCTCCTACGTCCTGAGGCCGGAGGGCAGGCCCGTGCTGCTCGCCCATCCCGACTCGGTCATCGCGTCGCGCGCGCGGTTCGCCACCTCGGACCTGTGGGTCACCGCCTACGACCCCGAGGAGCGCTACCCCGCCGGCGACGTGGTAAACCAGAGCGCGCCGGAGCAGGGGCTTCCCGCCTTCGCCGCCGACGACGCTTCCCTCGACGGCGCGGATCTGGTTCTGTGGCACACGTTCGGCCTCACGCACTTCCCCCGCACCGAGGACTGGCCGATCATGCCCGTCGACGCGTGCGGGTTCACCCTCACTCCGCACGACTTCTTCGACCGCAACCCGACCCTCGACGTCCCCGCCTCCCCCGCCGCGTGCGCCTGCTCCCCCGATCACGCGCACGCCGCCGACACCGCGCACCACCCGCACCACCTGTCCGTCCCCCCGGCGCCGCACCCGGCGTGAGCCGCATCGTCCCGCCGCCGGCGTCGTCCGACCACCCGAAGGGAACACCCCACATGACCACCGCAGCCCGAGCAGGGGCGGCCATCCTCGCCGTCGCCGTGCTCGCCCTCACCGGTTGTACCGGCGGCGCCTCGCCGGACGCCGCCCCGACCAAGGACGAGGCGGCCCCCGGCTTCCTCGCCGTCGCCGACGCGTCCTTCGACGCCGGCGGCGACCTCGTCGTCCAGGTGGACTACGACACCGCCGAGGCGAGCGGCCTCGACCCCCAGGGCGCCGCGACCGCGCGCTCCTGGATGCTCGAGGGGCTCGTCTACGAGACCCTCACCACGATCGACGAGAACCTGGAGGTGGCTCCGCGACTGGCGACATCCTGGGAGACGCCGAGCGACACCGAGTACGTCTTCACCCTGGCCGAGGACGCGGTGTTCTCGAACGGCCGGGCGATGACCGCCGACGACGTGGTCGGAAGCCTTCAGCGCCTGCTCGAGAACCCCACCACGTGGACGGGCCAGCTCGGACCGATCGCCTCCGTGCAGGCGACCGGGGACCGAGAGGTCACGGTCACCCTCTCCGAGCCCTATGCGCCGTTCCTCGCGGCCCTCGCCAACACCCCCGCCGCGATCCTGCCCATGGCGGAGATCCGGGCGGGCTCGGTCGACATCACGACCGAGATGCTCGGCACCGGCCCGCTCGTCGCCACCGCGCACCGGCAGGACGAGGAGTGGACGTTCGCCCCGAACCCGCACCACCCTGACGCGAGCACCCTCGGCTTCTCGTCCCTGACGATCGACATCGTCGGCGACGAGGCCACCCGCGCCGCGGCGCTGCGCGACGGTTCCGCCGACTTCGCGGTGCTGAACTCGATCGACTCCGCCGAGCTGCTCGCGAACGCGAAGGACGTCACCGTCGTCGGCCAGACGAACACAGACTTCCACTACCTGATGATCAACGCGCTCACCGGCGACGAGGCGCTGCAGGATCAGGATGTGCGCTTCGCGATCAACTCCGCGATCGACCGCGCCGCGATCAACGAGCTCGCCTTCGCGGGATCCACCGCCGCCACCGGAGTGACCCCGGCGGGCCTTCCTGACGCCTGCGCCCCGGAGGATCTCCCCTCCGCAGCGAGGGACCTCGCCGCGGCGAAGAGCGTGATCGACGGCGTCGGCGGCCTCGATCTGGACCTCGTCGTGTACACCGACGAACCCGTCCTCGCCCAGATCGCTCAGGTGATCCAGCAGAACCTCGCCGAGATCGGCGTGACCGTGAAGATCCAGCAGGTCGACTACGCGACGTACTCGGACCAGGTCTACGGAAGCCCGGCGTCGTTCGACCTGGCTCTGAGCTGGTTCGCCGGCTACGCGGATCCCGCCATGGTGACGACGTGGTGGAACCCCGAGGTCGCCGGGTTCTCGTCCGTCTTCATGAAGGGGTCCGACGAGCTCGACGCGCTCATCGCCGACGGGTACGCCACCGAGCCGGGCGCGGATCGCGCCGCCGCGTTCGACAGCCTCTGCGCCCTGGCGGACGAGCAGAGCGAGATGATCCCGCTCGTGCTGCGGCCGTCCACCATCGGCTGGAACACGCGATCGCTGTCCCCGACGCTGACCACCGACGAGGGTTACGGCAACTTCCTCCGGCACCTCACCGCGTTCCGCGCGAGCTGACATGGCCGTCGCCCTGTGGTCCGTCCGGCGCATCGGCGCCGCACTGCTGACGCTGCTGGTGGTCTCGGTGCTGATCTTCGCGTCCGTCCGCCTGATGCCGGGCGACTACACCGACCTCGTCCTGGGTCCGCTCGCCACCGACGCGCAGCGGGCCCAGGCGGTGGCCGAGTCCGGCCTCGACGATCCCGTGGTGCTGCAGTATCTCCACTGGGTCGTCGGCGTCCTCACCGGCGACCTCGGGCACTCGTTCGTGTCCAACGTCTCGGTGTCGGAGGAGTTCGCGGCCCGCCTTCCGGTCACCGCGACGATCGCGCTGCTGACCATCGTGGTCACGCTGCTCGTCGGCATCCCGCTCGGGTTCCTGGCCGCTCTGCGCTCCGAGGGCAACGCCGGGGCGGCCGGTCGCCTGATCAGCGCCCTCGGCATCAGCATCCCGGAGTTCCTGCTGGCGGGACTCGTCGTGTTCGTCGTCTCCGCCCTCGGGCTCGGCGTCTCGGTCGGCCGCTTCGCGCCCTTCGCCTCCGATCCCGGGCGCTTCTTCGGCTCGCTGGCCCTGCCGGTGGCCGTCCTCTCGGTCGGCTGCGTGGCGGTCGTCGCCCGGAACACCCGCGACGCCGTCATGAACGTCCTCGTCGAGCCGCACATCCAGGCGGCGGTCGCCCGTGGCGAGACGCCGGCGTTCATCGTGCGCCACCACGTGCTGCGCAACGCCGCCGCCCCGATCCTCACCATCGTCGGCGCCCTCGTCGCCGTGCTCCTCGGAGGCACGGTGATCGTCGAGTTCGTCTTCGACATCCCCGGGATGGGCTCGTACCTGCAGACCGCCCTCGGCCGACGCGACTACGCGATCGTGCAGAGCGCCGTCCTGCTCGCCGCCCTCGTCTTCATCGTCGCGAGCCTGCTCGTCGACCTCGTCGCCACCGCGCTGGATCCCCGCCTGCGCCTGACCGGAGGGAGCCGCCGATGACCGTCGCGCCCACCGCCGTGCACCGCGTCCGCGCCGCCGGCCAGGCGTCCCGAGGCGCCTGGCGCCGCAGCGACGCCCTGCTGCGCACGGCGGTCGTCGTGCTCAGCCTCATCGTCCTGGTCACCGTGATCGCGGTGCTGACCGGTCTCGCCGGGTCCACGAGCGCCACGGTGGGAGGGCGTCTGGAGGGTCCGTCCGTGACGGCGCCGCTCGGCACCGACAACCTCGGCCGCTCTCTGCTTCCCCGCCTGTTCCAGGGGATCGCGACCACGCTCGTCGTCTCGATCGTCGCGGTCCTCTGCTCGGCCGTGGTCAGCACGGTGCTCGGCATGGTCGCCGGATACTACGGCGGCGCGGTCAACGAGGTCGTCATGCGGGTCGCGGATGTGCTGTACGCGTTCCCCGCGCTCGTGCTCGCGATCCTCGTCTCCGCTCTGCTCGGCCCCGGCCGGCCCGCGGCGATCATCAGCATCGTCGTCATCACGATCCCGTTGATGACCCGCGTCGTCCGACTCGCGACACGATCCGTCTCCGAGCGGGACTTCATCGTGTCGGCCAGGATCAGCGGCGTACGGACCCCCGCGATCCTCGTCCGGCGGGTGCTGCCGAACATCGCCGGGACGATCGCCGTCCAGGCCAGCTACGCGCTCTCCGTCGCCATCCTCGTGGAAGGCGGCCTGAGCTTCCTCGGCTTCGGCGTCCAGGTGCCCGAGGCCTCGCTGGGCCTGCTGATCCAGCAGGGCATGCTCTACATGACCCAGGCGCCGCAGCTCATCATCGTCCCCGGCGTCGTCCTGGTCGTGTCGATCCTCTGCATCAACATCATCGGAGACGGGCTGCGGGACCGCTTCGAACCGCGAGAGACGAGGTCCCTCCGATGACCGCCCTGAGAATCAGCGACCTCGCCCTGGAGTTCACCGGGACGACGACCGTGCGGGCCCTGGACGGGGTCGACCTGGAGGTGGACGACGGGAGCTCCCTCGCCCTCGTCGGCGAATCCGGATCCGGGAAGTCCACCCTCGCCTCGGTGGTCGGTCGTCTCCAGCCGCGCTCCGCCCGGATCGTGCGCGGACGGGTCGACGTCGACGGCATCGACGTGCTGAGCCTCGGTCCCGAGGCCCTGCGCGCCTACCGCCGGGACACCCTCGCCTACGTCGCCCAGGATCCGATCGGCTCCCTCGACCCGACGATGCGGATCGGCGCCCAGCTGCGCCTGGTGCTCCGAGCGGTGGGCGAAGACGATTCCCCGCAGCGGCGGACCGCGCTGCTGGAGGCGATGCAGATCGCGGACGCGCCGCGCGTCCTGCGCCTGTTCCCCCATCAGATCTCCGGAGGCATGGCCCAGCGAGTCGCCATCGCGATGGCCCTGTGCCGCCGCCCCGCCCTGCTGATCGCCGACGAGCCGACCGCCGCCCTGGACAGCCAGGTCCGCGAAGAGGTCGTCCGGCTGATGTTCACACAGGCGCGGGAGCAGGGCACGACCATCCTCTGGCTGAGCCACGACCTCCCCGCCGTCGCGCGCTGGTGCGACGAGGTGGCGGTGATGTACGCGGGACGCGTCGTCGAACGCGGCGGCGCCGCCGAGGTGCTGGGCAGCCCCGTCCACCCGTACTCCCGTGCTCTGGCCGCGACGGATCCGTCCCGCGCTCGCCGCGGCGAGCGCCTGGCGAGCATCCCCGGGGCGCCGCCGGTGCTCCACGGCGAGGCGGAGGGCTGCGCGTTCGCGGCCCGCTGCGCCTTCCGCGTCGACGCGTGCGAGATCAGCCGCCCGGCGCCGGTGGCTCCGCGACACAGCCTGTGCATCCGTACGGCGGAGCTGGCCGGCGCGTCACCGGGCGAACCTCGCCCGGTGACGCAGGAGGTCCGCGCATGAACGCCGTCTCCCCCGCCGTCGAGCTCGTCGACGTCAGCGTCTCCTTCGCCTCGGGCGTCGGCGCGCGCCGCCGTGAGACGACCGCCATGTCCCAGGTGAGCTTCTCGGTGGCGCCGGGGCAGACGCTGGGGCTCGTCGGCGAGTCGGGATCGGGCAAGACCACGACGGGATCCGTCGTGCTCGGCCTCCGGTGCCCGGACTCCGGCGAGGTCCGGTTCCAGGGCGCCCCCCTCGCGCGGAGCCTGCGCTCCCGCGCCGGACGGATGCAGGCCGTGCTGCAGCATCCACGGTGGGCGCTGGATCCGCGGTCGACGGTGCTCTCCTCGGTGCTGGAGCCGCTGCTCGTGCACGAACGCCGCAGCACGGAGACCGAGGACCGCGCGATCGCGATGCTCGAGCAGGTCGGACTGCCCTCGTCGTTCGCCGCTCGACGCCCGCACCAGCTCTCCGGCGGGCAGCTCCAGCGCGTGAGCGTCGCGCGCGCCCTCGTGACCCACCCGTCGTTCCTCGTGTTCGACGAGGCCGTCAGCGCGCTCGACGTGTCCGTCCAGGCGCAGATCCTCAACCTCATCCGGGATCTGCAGGACGAGCACGGCTTCGCCGCGCTGTTCATCTCCCACGACCTCGCGGCCGTGCGCTACATCTCACACCACGTGGCCGTCATGCGCGCGGGCGAGATCGTCGAGATCGCGCCGACCGACGTCTTCTACGACCTTCCGCAGCATCCCTATTCGCGTCAACTGTTCCAGGAGCTCTCATCGTGACCGACACCCCTCGCCTCGCCCCCGTCGCCGCCGGAGGCCCCCGGCGCTCGAACGGCGACTTCGCCCTCGCCCCCGTCCACGGCACCGACCGCGGGCAGGTGGAGTACGACTTCCCCGGGGTCCTCCTCGGGACCGCCGAGTACGCCGAGGGGCCCACCGGGGCGACCGTGCTCTCCATTCCCGCGGGAGCACGCACGTTCACGGACCGCCGCGGCGGAGCGGTCGGTGCGAGCGGGCTGTACGGGTACAACCACGCGATCTGCCTCGCGGGCGGCTCGGTCTACGGGCTCGCCGCGGTCGCCGGCGTGTCCGAGGCGCTGTTCGGCCGCGTCGGGCACCGCTCCGGCTTCGACGAGCTGCAGCTCGTGTCGGGCGCGATCATCTACGACTACTCCGTGCGGGACAACTCCGTCTACCCGGACGCCGCGCTCGGCCGAGCGGCGCTGGACGCGGCACGCCAGGGCGTGGTCGAAGTGGGCCGGGTGGGCGGCGGGGCGTCCGCGTCGTCCGGCAAGGTGGATCCGTCCCGCGTCGAGTTCACCGGCCAGGGCGTGGCGTTCCGACAGGTGGGCGACGTGAAGGTCCTCGTCGTGACCGTGCTCAACCCCTATGGCGTGATCCTGGACCGCGAGGGCCGGATCGTCCGCGGCAACTACGACGCGACGACCGGCGAGCGCCGCCACCCCGCCCGCGACTACGAGGAGGCGATCGGTGAGTCCGGGCTGGTCGACGCGATGTCGGGCAACACCACCATCACGGCGGTGGTGACGAACGTGCAGCTCACCGACATCGAACTGCGCCAGTTCGGCCTTCAGGTGCACAGCTCGATGCACCGCGGGATCCAGCCGTTCCACACCCCGCTCGACGGCGACACGCTGTTCGCCCTGACGACCGACGAGGTCGCGCTCCCCGCGGACCCGGCTACGTCCCGCGGTCGCCTCTCGCTGAACTCGACCGCGGTAGCGACGCTCGCGGGAGAGACGGCCTGGGACGCGATCCTCTGCGCGGCGGGCTGATCGTGTACGAGTTCGAGAAGTACCGCGCGCCCTCGCAGGACGAGGTCACCGAACTGGTCCGCCGTCACCCGTTCGCCCTGATCGTCTCCAACGGCGGCGGTGCCGCCGGGGCGCCGACCGCCACCCACACCCCGGTGATCGTGGAGCGGATGGCGGAGGACGGCGGATTCGTCGGCGGCGAGCTCCTCGGCCACGTCGCGCGGAAGAACCCGCAGTGGCAGCAGATGGCGGACGGCGATAGCGTGCTGCTCGTGTTCACCGGGCCGCACGACTACGTCTCCCCGACGACCTACGCGGACGACCCCAACGTCCCCACGTGGGACTACGCCGCCGTGCACCTGACCGCCCGCGTGACGGTCCTCGAGGGCGCCGAGGACGGGATGCACGTCGTCACGCGCACGGTCGAGGAGCTCGAGGCCCTCGAGCCCGTCGCGTGGGACATGACGAGCTCGCTGCCGACGTTCGAGCGGATCGTGGGCGGGATCGTCGCGTTCCGCTTCGAGGTCCTGGAGCAGCGCGCCGTCTTCAAGGTCAGCCAGGACAAGCCGCGGGAAGTCCGCGAGCGCGTCGCCGCGGCATCCCGCGCGCGTGGGTGCCCCTACGGCGACGTCGCCGAGCTCGTCGAGCGGATCGGAGGCGACCGATGATCGTCCACGAGTGGACCTCGGAGACCGCGGACCCCCGCGAGGAAGGACGGCGCTTCGGCGAGCGCTGGGCGTCGCAGCTGCACGAGGCCCGCGACGCGTACCGGCGCCTGTTCGCGCAGTCCGGCGTCACGGGCGAGGAGGCCGACGATGTCGTCGCCGAGTGCCGAGCCGCGGTGGAGGCGTGGGCGCCCGAGATCGCCGAGGAGTTCCACGGCGTCGCGGAGGGGAGCGCCCTGGAGGTCGCCGACGTGCACCTGCTCACCGCGCGCACCGAGGTGCTGGCTCGGATGACGCCGTCGATGGAGTGCTCCACGATCGTGTTCGTGCCCGCGGGCGCCCGTCCGCCCCGCACGCTCCAGACGTGGGACTGGCACGAGACCCTCTCGAACGAGACCGTGGTGCGGCGCCTGCGGACCGCGAGCGGCGCCCGCGTCGTCACGTTCTCCGAGTTCGGCCAGCCGGCGAAGATCGGCGTCAACGACCGCGGACTCGGCCTGCACTTCAACATCCTTCACCACCGCAGCGACGGCACACAGGCGGGCGTCCCCGTGCACGTGCTGTCCCGGATGATCCTGGACCGCGCGTCCACCGTGGGCGAGGCGGAGGCCCTGGCCCGGAGCGTCCCGCTCGCCGCGTCCAGCGTGCTCACCGTCGTGGCCTTCGACGGCGACCGGGCGGAGGCGGCGGCGATCGAGGTGTCCCCCGCCGGCGTGGCCGCGCTGGCCGTGACGCCCGGCGGCGTCCTCGCGCACACGAACCACTTCCTGGACGAGGAGCTGGCGGCCGGCGAGTTCTCGCCGTACGAGACGACGAGCGTGCCGCGGTACCGCTGCCTGGTGGACGCCGCCGATCTCGCCCGGATCGAGGACGACCGCGAGCGGGCCCTGGCCTTCGGCGGCATCCCCGACGCGCCGATCTCCGTCCGTGCCCGCCAGGACCAGCCGGAGCACCTGCGCTGGGAGACGAAGCTGACCGTGGCCCTCGACGTCGAGCACGGCGCGATCGCCTTCGCGGCCGCCGCACCCGCCGACGTCGCGCAGGCGCCGTGGCATCGGATCGGTGTCGACGACGGCGCCGCCGAGGCCCGGAGCGAGGAGCACGGACGGCGTCCCGCGGCGACGCTCACGCCCGGGATCGCGACCGAGACGGGCGACGC